>JAPHTA010000379.1 GCA_026196475.1 Sedimenticola sp. | reverse complement strand
TGGTACAGGGGGCCAACATCCCCTTTACCCGGGAGGCGGAACAGCTCCTGCACCAGCGTGGCGTACTGGTGGTCCCCGACTTCATCGCCAACGCCGGCGGCGTGATCTGCGGCGCCATGGAGTACCGGCACATGAGCCAGGGCGCCGCCTTCGAGGCGATTGCAGAGAAGGTGGGCAACAACACCCGGGAGGTGCTGGAACGGGCAGGATCACAGCAGGTTCCGCCTCGCCAGGCGGCGCAGACGATGGCCATCGAACGGGTCCAGGGGGCGATGGCAACCCGGCGCTGGAACCTGTTCTGATGGCACCAACCACGGCAACGGACAGCAGCACGTGACGCCCCTGAGCCGGAGCTACCTGCACCGGGGCAGCGAGATCCCGCTGACCGGAGACACCATCCCGAACTGGCTGACCCGGGTCACCGCCCAGCATGGCGGTCGGGAGGCTCTGGTCTCCCTTCCCCAGCAGCGCCGGCTCAGCTACGACCAGCTCAGCCAAAGCGTGGACCGGGTGGCCCGGGGCCTGTTGGGTCTCGGTTTTGCCCACGGCGACCGCATCGGCATCTGGTCCACCAACAATATCGAGTGGCTGCTGCTGCAGCTGGCGACGGCCCGCATCGGGGTCATCCTGGTCAACATCAACCCCGCCTACCGCACTCGGGAGCTGGCCTACGCCCTGCAACGGGCCGAGGTGCAGGGTCTGTACACCATCGCAGCATTCCGCGGCAGCGACTACCTGGCCATGCTCAGCGAGCTGCTGCCGGAGCTGAAGCAGGCCGGTGGAACCGCCCTGAACAGTAAAACCTTCCCCGCGTTGCGCCGGATCATCCTCTACGATCCGCAGGACCCGGAGGGCACCCGCTCCCCGCTGCCCGGCATCGATACCTGGGGCAGCCTTCTGCAGGCTGCCGAGACGGTCTCCGCAGAGACGCTCGGGACCGCCACCGATGCTCTGGACCGGGACGACCCGATCAACATCCAGTACACCTCAGGCACCACCGGTTCACCCAAGGCGGTACTGCTGACTCACCACAACCTGCTCAACAACGCTCTTTTCGCCGCCCACGGGCTGCACTTCACAGAGGAGGACCGGCTCTGTATCTCGGTGCCGTTCTACCACTGCTTCGGCATGGTGCTGTGCAACCTGCTGGCCCTCTCGGTCGGCGCCTGCCTGGTGATCCCCTGCGAACACTTCGACCCCCACCGGGTGTTGCAGGCGGTAGCGGCGGAGCGCTGCACCGCCCTGCACGGGGTGCCCACCATGTTCATCGCCGAGCTGGATGATCCTGAGTTCCACCGTTTCGACCTGGGCAGCCTGCGCACCGGCATCATGTCCGGCGCCCCTTGCCCGCCGGAACTGCTGCGTCGGGTCAGGGAAGAGATGCACTGCGGTGACATCCTGGTCGGCTACGGCCAGACCGAGGCCTCGCCCCTGACCCACCTCTCCCATCCGGAGAGCACGCTTCAGCAGCGCACCGAGACCGTGGGCACCAACCTGCCGCACCAGGAGGTGAAGGTGATCTCCAGCGACACCGGCGAAACCCTGCCGATCGGTGACGTGGGGGAGATCTGTTTCCGCGGCTACCACGTGATGAAGGGCTACTATGGTGATCCCGAGGCGACGGCCGCCGCGATCGACGGGGACGGCTGGCTGCACTCCGGCGACCTGGGCATGATGCAGGCGGACGGCTACCTGCGGATCACCGGCCGGCTCAAGGATATGATCATCCGCGGCGGCGAGAATATCTATCCACGGGAGATCGAGGATCTGCTCTTTACCCACCCCGGGGTGGCCTCGGTCGCGGTGTTCAGCATTCCGGACCCTTTCTACGGCGAGGAGGTGGTGGCCTGGATCAAGCCACGCCAGGGGCAGCAGCTGAGCGAAGAGGCGGTACAGGCGTTCTGCCGGGAACACATGGCCCACTTCAAGGTCCCCCGGGTGATCCGCTTCGTGGAGGAGTTCCCCATGACCGTCACCGGCAAACTGCAGAAGTTCCGCATGCGGGAGATGATGCTGGCAGAGCAGGAGGCGGAAGAGGACAGCACCGATTGATAAGCCCTGCCAGTCGGATATACTCGAGCCATCGACTCCACCGATGGCTTACCCATGAACCTGCGGGACCTGAAATACATCATCGCGGTAGCCGAGGCCCGGCACTTCGGCAAGGCAGCGGAGCGCTGTTTCGTCAGCCAGCCCACCCTCAGCGGCCAGATCAAGAAGATGGAGGAGGAGCTTGGCGTAACCATTTTCGAACGCAGCAACCGTTCGGTGGAGATCACCCCGGTAGGGCAGGAGATCCTGCACCACGCGCGGCAGATCATGGAGCAGGCGGAGGCGATCCAGCAGGTGTCGAAGCGCCACCAGGACCCCCTGGCCGGCCCCCTGCGCATTGGCGCCATCCCCACCCTCAGTCCCTACCTGATGCCACTGATCCTGGCACCGCTCAGGAAACGCCATCCGCAGATGCAGCTGGTACTGTCGGAGGAGATGACCGGGACCCTGCTGCAGCGGCTGCAGCGGCACGAGATCGACGCCGCCCTGCTGGCCACCCCGGCGGATTCGCCGGAGCTGGACACCCTGCCCCTGTTCGACGAACCGTTCTGGGTCGCCTACCCGCGCAACCACCCCTTCTACACCCGGGACAAGATCGCCCAGTCCGACCTGGACAGCGAAAATCTGCTGCTGCTGGCCGAGGGTCACTGCCTGGCCGACCAGGCGATGGCGGTGTGCCACCTGCAGCGCCAGAGCGAGGGGGAGATGGCGGACCTGCGGGCGGCCAGCCTGGAGACCCTGATCCAGCTGGTGGGCGCCGGTTACGGCATCACCCTGATCCCGGCCCTGGCCATGCGTGGCTCCTGGGCCAGCGGCAGCGGGGTGGTGGCCCAGCCCCTGGCGGCGGCGGACGCCTCGCGCCGGGTGGCCCTGGTCTACCGCCACAGCTTCCCGCGACAGGCGGCACTGCAGGCCCTGGCCGCCGTCATCCTCGACCACCTCCCCAACACCGTAACACCGCTCGACCCGTCACCGGCCTGAACCTGAAGGCCCCGTTCCACCGCTCCGCTAATAATAGGTAATGACTATCAAGTAAATAGTAACTAACGATTTTACCTATTTACTGCCAACCCCGATAATCCTTCCAACGTCAGCAAACAAGCAACGCTGGCAGGAGGGAAAGCCAATGACCAAGACATTCACCTTTGCCGCCGTGCACTTCAGCGTCGCCTTTTCGGTGGCCTACCTGATGACCGGCAGCGTGCTGGTGGGGGGCGCCATCGCCCTGGTCGAACCGGCCATCAACACGGTCGCTTACCACCTCCATGAACTGTTCTGGAAG
>JAPHTA010000070.1 GCA_026196475.1 Sedimenticola sp. | reverse complement strand
TTCCTGGTCTACCGCATGAACAGCGGCAGCCTGCTGCGCCGGGAGTCCTGATGCCGGATCAGCTCGCATTCCGCTTTCGGCTTCCCCTGGGAAACTTCCTGCTCGATGCGGAGGGGCGCATCCCGAATCGCGGCGTGAGCGCCCTGTTCGGACGCTCCGGTTGCGGCAAGACCTCGCTGCTGCGCTGCATTGCCGGCCTGGAGCCAAACGCGGAGGGTTTCCTGGCCCTGGGGGATGAGTACTGGCACGACAGCCGACGCGGCCACACTGTCCCTCCCCATCAACGGGGCATCGGTTACGTGTTCCAGGAGGGGGTTCTGTTCCCCCATCTGAACGTGCGCGAGAACCTCTGCTTCGGACACCGCCGGACACCGCTCCATCTTCGCTTCAGCGACTTCGACCAGGTGGTGGAGCTGCTGGCGCTGGCACATCTGCTGGAACGCAGCCCGGCCCAGTTATCCGGGGGCGAGAAGCAGCGGGTGGCGATCGGCCGGGCCCTCCTGAATCACCCCCGCCTGCTGCTGATGGACGAGCCGATGGCGGCGCTCGACCGGGGACACAAGAAGGAGATCCTGCCCTACCTGGAGCGGCTGCACGGCACCAGCCCGGTGCCGATCATCTACGTCACCCACGATCTGGACGAGCTGTCGCGGATTGCCGACCACCTGCTGCTGGTGGAGAAGGGGACTATCCTGGCTGCCGGGCCGCTGAACGAAATGCTCTCCAGAATCGACCTGCCGATTGCCCGCGACGAGGATGCAGGCTCCCTGTTTGACGCCCGCATCATTCGCCACGACAGGGACTACCACCTGTCGACCCTGGAGTTTGCCGGGGGGGAACTGATTGTCGGCTGGATCGACCGCCCGCTCGGCGACCAGGTGCGAATACGCATTCAGGCCAAGGATATCAGCCTGGCCCTGCAGCCCCCTGGACCGACCAGTATTCTGAATATTCTGCCGGTGACGGTCCGGGAGATGGCGGCCCATGGACGTGGCAGGATGATCGTGTGCCTGGACCTGGGCGGTGCCCCGCTATTGGCCCGAATCACCCGAAAATCACAGGCCCGGCTCGACCTGCAGCCCGGCATGCAGGTCTACGCCCAGATCAAGAGCGTGGCGCTGTCGCTCTAACCCGGGTTGCCTGCTGTTCCAGCCACCCCAGCACGAAACCGGCGATCACCTCTGCATCCCCCAGCGGCAGATAGGGTATAGGCAGGCCCTCAGGGGCCGGCTGATCGCTGGCAAAAGCGACAATGCCCGGATCTTCGGGATAGAGCAGCGGTTTGCCCAGGGCCGGCCGGTGCAGTTCGATCTTGGGGAAGGACTCGTGCTTGAACCCCTCCACCAGGATCAGGTCCAGTCTCGAACTGTCCAGTCGCCAGATCAGCTCCTGCAGGGACGGATCACCGCTTCTTTCCGGTGTCTCAACCATCAGGGCCCAGCGCCGGCCGGAGGCGATCATCATCTGTCCGGCACCCGCCTTGCGCAGCTGGTAGCTGTCCTTGCCCGGCTGGTCGATATCAAAATCGTGATGGGTATGCTTGATCATGCCGATCCGCAGCCCCGCATCCCGCAGCCGTGGCAGCAACTTCTGGAGCAGCGTGGTCTTGCCGGTGCCGCTGAACGCGGCCAGACCGAGTATCGGAGCCGGTGCCTGCAGCACTGTTCAGCGCCCCATGGAGCCAAACACCGTCTTCAGGATATCGGTAGTGCGTGCTACCGGATCACTGCGGATCAGCCGCTCCTGCTCCGCCAGCTTGAGGAACAGTCCATCCAGGGCCCTGTCGGTCACGTAGCGGTCCAGGTCAAGCGCATCCATGTCCACGTAGCTGCCGAGAAAGCCGACATTGCCCAGCAGATTCTTGTAGGCCGAGGTAACCCCCGCCTCCCGTGTTGCCTGCTGTACGATCGGAAAAATCGCCTCTCCCAGGCGACCGCTTCCCTTGCGCTTGAAATAGTCGGTGGCGGCGTTGTCCCCTCCATTGAGAATACCCCGGGCATCCTCCAGCGACATGTCAGCGATGGTGTCGGAGAAGATCTGCACCGTCTCCGGTACCGCACGCTCGGCCGCCCGGTTCATGGTGGCGACAAAATCGTCCACCAGCTGTTCCTGGCCAATGCTGCGCAGACCCTTGCCAACAGTCTGAAGACCCTCCGGCAGCGGAATTCTGACCTGGCTGTCATCCAGGTAGCCGCCCTGCTGGCCAAGGATATCGATTGCCTTTTCGGTGCCTACGCGGAGCGCCTCCTTGAGGCCCTGTATGACCTGGTCATTGCTCAGTGCACTAGCGGAGCCGGAGCTATCCCCCTGCCCGATCGCCTCCTTGGCCGATTCCAGTAACGATTTCCAGTCGGCCTGGACGACACCCGTGATGATCACGCCGGTGAGTGTGGCGACAAGGAGAAGTCTCTTCTTTGGCATGCTGCCCTCATGGAGTTCCGGAACACAGCAAAATGCGGTTCACGACACCGTTAGTCTAGCAGAAGGAAACGGGGGACCGTCACCCGTTTCCAGGTTACGCTGGCTTCGGCCTGGAAGAACGGTGGTGCGTTTATAACAAGGAGGGGAAGAGCCGGTGATGGTCTGCTCCCGGGAGCCTAAAGGTCGCGCTGCGATCTCGCACCGCCAGTACCCGATCGGCCCCGGGTTCAAACTGTTGATGGCAGGTACCAGTACTCTTTCAAGGTGATATTGAAAAGGTACTAGCGGGAAGCACCGGTTCCGATCAGCAAGGCAAATTGCAGTGCCTGGCGACGGCTGACCCGCTGCACGCCATCACTTGGCGCGTTGCAGACAAACCCAGGCGTACAGGCCGGCCGGCGCTGGATGGCTTCGTTTCCGCCGGCGGCAATTACCAGCTCCTGCTGTACGGCGGTCTCAAACCTGTCCAGAGCCACCCGGGTGGAGATTCCGGAGGTGGTACCCAGCGCCGTGGTGGAGGCGGTAATCAGCATAACCAGCCCCATCACTGACTGTGAACCGATGTGTTGAAAGTGCTGTTTTTTGCCCATGATGTCACCTCTCAATCTATCCGGTTGCGTCCTCCCGCAGTGAAAGTCTGGACGCATGAGATTGTGTAAACAAGGGAATTCGGGGCAAATGCGGCGGTTTCTCTGTAAAGCGCTACCCGCATCCCAGAAACCGGTGTAGCGCTTCCCATTGTGCGGGGAACCACAACACGGAGCCGGGCACGACGGGTTCACATGTTACTTTTATTCTTATTCGATAACCAACACAAACGGCCGCGGTTCAACACGGATTCACTGCCTGTTTCATGAAAGGGGAGAGGATCAGGGCGCATCTGGTGTAGCAGGCGGGGCGCTATAAAAAGGGATTGCCGAAGCGGACGCCTGACACGGAAACCGTTGCCTCGGCCATTCAAGCCTATTGCTTCTTCCCGGCACCGTGCAGCATCACCACCAGTTCCGCCTCGCTGTGGCTCAGGCCCAGCTCCTCCACCAGGCGGTGGGCTGATGCCCCCTGCTGTACCAGCTGTATCGCCTCGCCGTAGGGGCGATCGTTCTGCTGCGACTCCATCGACTCCTGGCGGTGAGTCAGGTCACGCCCGGTCCGCTCAAGATTGCTGACCCGCTGGTCAACACCCACGGCACCGCTGCAGAGGGCATTCAGGTTCTCGGTAAGGGAGTGTATATGGCTCTCGAAGGCGGCAATCTGCCTGCCAAAACGGCGCACCCTGAGGCCCAGGAGCAGCAGGCCGGCGAGCGCCGAAAGAGCCAGCAGAAGAGTTACAAGGAGCAGGATTTCCATAACAACATTCAGGCGTAGTCGTCTATATGGGGGTTTCCGTCCCCCGGCTTCCGGCCCTCATCAGGATGGGATGGCGGCCGCTTCTTTTTCTTTTCGTCTTCAGATTCGGGGGGCCGCTTCTTTCTCGGCTCATCGCGTCGTACCGGCCACGCCGGCTTGATCGGTGTTGGCTGATTGATCTCCGCCATGGGTCACCTCCCGGGCCCGTTTTCCGGTCAGAACATTCCGACCTGATCCCACTCCTCTTCACTCAGCAACTTGTTCAGATCCACAACAATCAGCAGATCATTCTCCCGGGTGGCAACACCCTGGATGAACTTGGAGCTCTCTTCGTTGCCCACGTTGGGTGCGGAATCGATCTCGGAACCGCGCAGTTCGACCACCTCGGCAACGCTGTCCACCAGGATCCCCACCACCTGCTTCTCCGATTCGATTACCACGATCCGGCTCGCCTCGTCGATATCGCCGGGAGGCAGGCCGAAACGGGCACGGGTATCGATGACCGTAACCACGTTTCCGCGCAGGTTGATAATACCCAGGACGTAGGGAGGCGCACCCGGCACCGGGGCGATTTCGGAAACCCGCAGGACCTCCTGCACCAGCATAACGTTTATGCCATAGGTCTCATCTTCCAGGCGAAAGGTAACCAACTGATAAACCGGATCATTCGCCGAACTCTCCGCAACGCGAGTCGTCATGGCCCCACCTCTGTTTGGTCAATAATTATTCGTCGATGCCCAACCACCTGCCGGCAATCAGTCATCTGTGCATTTATTGTGCCGAACCATTTCAAGTATAACATCCACGTTCAGCAACACGCTGAGATGATCGATGACAGTACCAGCCATCCAGGGACGGTATCCCTCTCCCCTGCGCCAGCGAACACTCTCCCTTTCCAGGGTCAGAGGGCTTAGCAGGCTGTCACAGGCGATGCCCCAGCTGCCATCGCCAAGCATCAGGATATGGCTTCCGCGCTCCCTGTTTTCCGCTGCCCTTTGCAGCCGCTCCGGCATGATCAGCTGGGCAATATCCACCACCACAACCCGCCGTTCACGGTGCATCAGGATACCCAGGTGCCAGTCCGGCTGCCCCGGTATCTGTGACAGATCCCGATCCCATTCGGTAATGCTGTTCAGTTCCGTCAACGGAACCACCAGGTTCATGCCACGCACCCTGAAGGGGAGACATTGAAAGGTTCCCTGCCCCCAGTCTGGCACGATCTCGCCGGGCGACTTCGACGCCAGCGCCTCATCCACCTCTAACGAGGTATCGGCAGCCTGGCCGGTTTCTGTAGCCGTGTCAGTCGCCTGAGCCGCCTCTGCTACCGTTCGCTGGCGGATTTCGACCACGTTGTCCGGCTTCACCGGCTCGACAACCGGCGGCTCCCGGGTTTCGACCGGGGTCTCCTCGTACTCCGCCACCTCGCTGAGCAGGGCCGCCAGGTAGCTATCCACCGCCTGCTCAGGTGCCGGCAGCACGGTCTTGGGTTTACCCGTCTCCCGGTTCATCTGGCAACTCCAGATATCGGCACCACCCGCTCGTCACTCTGCAGTGATTCGAGGAGTGAGCTATAGGCCATAACTCCCCGTCCCCGGGGATCCAGTACCGGTGGCGGCAGGCCCGCCCGACTCGCCTCCCGAAACCGGGTATCCACCGGTATAACGCCACTCCAGATCTGTTCCGGGTAGCTCTCCCTGAGCACTCTCAGACTGTCCACGGAGGCCCGGGTACGGCGATCGAACATGGTCGGAACAATGGTATAGGGCAGCGGTGTAGTGCGCGCTTTGAGTACCATCTTCAGGGTATGCAGCATCCGCTCCAATCCCTTGAGTGCGAGAAACTCTGTCTGTACCGGAATCACCAGCCGCTCGCAGGCAGCCAGGGCATTGACCATCAGGACTCCCAGCATCGGCGGACAATCAATCATCACGTAGTCAAACTGGTCGGAGAGGGAATCGAAGGCACGCTTCAGGACCAGCCCCATCCCCTCCAGCCGTCCGGCCTGGCGGTCCAGGGTGGCCAGCGCGACCGAGGCGGGCAGCAGCTGAAGTCCGTCGGTGCCGGTCTTGTAGAGCAGGGATGCGGGATCGACCGGCCGTTTCTCGGCCGCCGCCTGGAACAGGCTGTAGGTGCTCTCCTCTATGGCATCCGGGTCATAACGGAAATAGCTGGTGAGCGAACCGTGGGGATCGATATCCACCAACAGCGTTCTGAACCCCCAGGCCGACAACAGTCCGCCCAGGGTCACCGCCGTGGTGGTTTTTCCCACCCCGCCCTTCTGGTTGGCTATGGTCCAGACTCTCATTCGAAATCCCCCTGGCCGGGCGGAAGGGTCTCCCCGTCTTCGCCCAGCTCCTGGGACATGATCAGCAGGTTGACGCGGCGGTTGTTGCGACGCCCTTCGTCGGTGTCGTTGCTGGAGAGGGGCCGGTGTTCACCATAGCCGATCGCCGCCATGCGGCTGGAGTCCACCCCCAGCTTGGCAAAGTAGTGCACCACGCTGGCGGAGCGGGCGGCTGACAACTCCCAGTTGGAGGGGAAGCTGACGGTGCTGATCGGCACGTTGTCGGTGTGTCCCTCGACGTTGATCAGGTTGCTCACAGGCTTGACGATGAGAATCACCTTGCGCAGGGCCTTCAGGGCCTCCCGGGAGAGCCGGGCGCTGCCGCTCTCGAACAGCATGTTGCTCTTCATCTCCACCTCGACCCCGCGTGCGGTCCGGGTGACATTGACCAGGCCCTGGTCGGTGTACTCGGAGAAGGCCTCGGAGAGTTCACCCTGGATTGCATCCAGGGTCTTGGTGTCGACCTGGGATCCGCCCCGCTGCTCATCCGCGAGCGGATCACTTAGGGAGCTATCGTCCTGTGGCTGGCTGATGGCCAGCTCACCGATCTGAGGCTCCAGCGAGCGCAACTCCTCACCAACCTGGATCGGATCATCACTTTTCGTGGCGGTAACGAACGCCTCGGTCAGGGTATTCGACAGCACCCGGTACTTGCCATCGTTGACCGATGATATGGAGTACATCACCACGAAAAAGGCAAACAGCAGGGTAATGAAGTCGGCATAGGAGACCAGCCACCGTTCGTGGTTCTCATGCTCTTCCTGGCGTCTTCTGCGTGCCATCAGATCAGGTATCCCTGCAGCTTGGACTCGATATTGCGCGGGTTTTCACCTTCGGCTATCGATACCACACCCTCGGTGATCATCTCCCGGTAGTGGGAGCGGCTGATCGCCAACGTCTTCAGCTTGTTGCCAAAAGGCAGCAGAAACAGGTTGGCCAGCCCCACACCATAGATTGTAGCCACAAAGGCGGTGGCGATGCCGCTGCCCAGCTTGCTCGGATCGGCCAGGTTCTGCATCACGTGGATCAATCCCATTACCGCGCCGATAATGCCGATGGTGGGCGAGTAACCGCCCATCCCCTCGAACACCCTGGCGGCCTGCAGATCGTGCTGCTCCCGGGTTTCTATTTCCACCTCCAGGATATTCCGGATCACCTCCGGCTCACTGCCGTCAACCAGTAGTTGCATGCCCTTGCGGATGAACAGGTCGGGCTCCTTCTCGGCAATCTCCTCCAGACCGAGAAGCCCCTCCTTGCGGGCGATATTGCTCCAGTCGACCAGCTTCTTTATGGTCGGCTTCAACTGTTGCCGGGGCGGCATGAAGACCGCACCGGCTGAACGCAATGCGTGCAGGAAGACCCCCATCGGGGTCTGCAGCATGATGGCACCCACGGTACCACCGAACACGATTACCAGGGCCGGCCCATTGGCCAGGGCGCTGACATGCCCCCCTTCCAGGGCGTTCCCCCCGAGGATGGCAGCAAAAGCGATGATGACACCGACGATGCTGAGATAGTCCATGTCACACCGCCCTGGTCAGGGTCGGGCCGATCTCGTCGAGCGCCAGCACACGGTCAGACAGGCCGGCTTTTTCAACCGCCTGTGGCATCCCGTAGACCACGCAGCTCTCCTCATTCTGCGACCAGACCGTGGAGCCACCCTCTTTCAGCAGTCGCGCCGCCTGTTTGCCGTCGGCCCCCATGCCGGTGAGGATAATCGCCAGAACCTCTCCCGGAAGGATACGTGCGGCCGAGCCGAAGCTGACATCAACGCAGGGACGATAGGTCTGGTCCGAGGTACTCTCCTTGATCTTCAGCACCATGCCATCGGCACGCCCCTCCAGCACCATCTGCTTGCCACCCGGTGCAAGGTAGGCGTGCCCCGGTTTCAGTCGATCGCCGTCACTTGCCTCCTTCACTTCGATGGCACACTGCGAGTTCAGCCGCTCTGCGTAGGCCGGTGTAAAACTGGCCGGCATGTGTACAACCAGCAGCAGCGGCAGGGGAAAGCTGGCCGGCAGTGTGGAGAGCAGTTTCTGGATCGCCACCGGTCCTCCGGTGGAGGCGCCAATGGTCACCAGCTTGTAACTGCCCCTGCGTCGTGTGGCACCGCCCGGCGCCACCGGGGTGGCGGGAGCCGGCTTGCCCTGGGGTCGAATGATGGTTCCAAGTCGTCGGTTGATGCCGCGTGACCCGAGGGCCACAACCCGACGCGCCAGAAGCATCGAGGCGTCCTGCCCCCGCCCACCGTTGAACTGCTTGGGAAGGAAATCGACCGCACCCGCCTCCAGGGCATCCAGGGTCGCCTTGGCACCCTCGTGGGTCAGGGAGGAGAACATCAGGATAGGGGTGGGATTTTCGGCCACGATGCGCTTGACCGCGCTGATGCCGTCCAGTACCGGCATCTCCACGTCCATGGTGATCACATCCGGCTTCAGGCGCCTCGCCTCGCGAATGGCGCTCTCACCGTCACCGGCGAAGCCCACCACTTCGATGGCCGCGTCCTGGCCCAGAATGTCGGCTATCCGGCGGCGAAAGAAGGCCGAGTCATCAACCACCAGGACCCGTATCTTGGCAGCGTTCATGGGCATTCACCCCCCGCTGTCCCGCCAGCCCGCGATACACCGTCATGATACACGGTGTGCCTAGAAAGATAGAGTTCAGCGACGCGCATATTTTCGCATCAGTCCCGGAATATCCAGAATCAGCGCGATGTTGCCATCGCCGGTGATGGTAGCACCCGCCATGCCGTCGAGGCCCTGCAGGGAGGCACCCAGCGGCTTGATCACCACCTCTTCCTGGCCGATCAGATGATCCACCACCAACCCGACCTGGGCATTGCCCACCGTCACCACCACCACGTGGCCGACCGATTCATCTTTACCGCGCCGGCTGTTGGGTACCAGCCACTTGTGCAGGTAGAAGAGGGGCAAAGCCCTCTCCCTTACCAGGATGGTGAGCTGGCCATCGACCACGTTGGTTCGACTCAGGTCCAGGTTGAATATCTCCACCACGCTGGACAGCGGCAGGGCAAACGGTTGCTTGCCCAGCACCACCATCAGTGTCGGAAGAATCGCCAATGTCAACGGCAGCTTGATGGTAATCAGGCTCCCCTTGCCAAACTCGGAGTCGATCTCCACCTGCCCATTCATCTGCGCGATGCGGGTCTTCACCACGTCCATGCCGACACCCCGCCCGGAGACGTCAGAGATCTCGGCCTTGGTGGAGAAGCCGGCGGCGAAGATCAGGTTGTAGCAATCCTTTTCATCCAGGCGCGCCGCCGCCTCTTCGTCCATCATGCCCTTTTCCACCGCCTTCCGGCGCAGCACTTCCGGATCCATCCCCTTTCCATCATCGGCAATGGTCAGCAGGATGTGGTCACCCGCCTGGGAGGCGGAGAGCACTACCTTGCCCTTGCGCGGCTTGCCGGCGGCCTCGCGCTCCTCGGGACTCTCGATTCCGTGATCCACCGCATTCCGCACCAGGTGCACCATGGGGTCGGAGAGCGCCTCCACCAGGTTCTTGTCCAGGTCGGTCTCCTCGCCGTGGAGCTCCAGGTCGATCTCCTTTTTCAGGCTCCGCGCCAAGTCTCGTACCACGCGCGGGAAACGGCCGAATACCTTCTTCACCGGCTGCATGCGGGTCTTCATCACCGAGTTCTGGAGATCGGATGTCACCACATCCAGGTTGGCCACGGCAGTGGCCACCTCTTCATCCTCCAGCTTGGCCTTGAGGGTCTCCAGCCGATTGCGCACCAGTACCAGTTCGCCAACCATGTTCATGATTTCATCGAGGCGCGCGGTGTCCACCCGGATCGTGGTCTCGGCCTTGGGCGCCGGGGCCGCTTGCTTGCGTGGGGAAGCGGGATTCTCCTCCCTTTTCGCAGCCGGCGCCTCGCGCTTGATCGTTTGCGGCGACGCGCTCTTAGCGGCTGCCGGGGCCGGCTCAACGCTGGGCGAAGCCGGTTGTGATGCCGCCGAACTGGCTGCGCCGCCATTCACCACGCCGAACTTGCCCTTGCCATGCAGCTCGTCCAGCAGCGCGTCGAACTCCTCTTCGGTAATCTCGTCCGAACCGGCGGAAGCGCCCGCTGTCGATGCCACCGGCGCGGCGGTTTCCGGTTTGGCCTGGACTGGCTGCTCCGCCTGCGGGGCAGTCCCGAACTTGCCCTTGCCGTGCAACTCGTCCAGCAGAGCCTCGAACTCGTCTTCTGTGATCTCGTCACTGGTCGCCACTGCCCCGGCCTGGGGCGCGGCGGGCGCCTTGGCTGGCGCCGTGTCGGCCGGTGCGGGCACGCCGCCATGCTTGCCGGTTCCGTGCAGCTGATCCAGCAATGCCTCGAACTCATCTTCGGTGATATCGTCCCCGCCACCGAGTGCTGCCACGGCACTGTCGGGCACCGCAGATTCGACAGCTTCGGCGGCCACCTCGGCCACCGGTTCGGGTTCCGGCGCCGCTTCCCGGGCGGGCTCTTCGACGCCCCCCCCGGTATCCGGCTCTGCCAGGTCGTGCAGGGTCTGCAGCAGTGCCGGGTCTGCCTCTTCGGGCAACTCACCCGCCTGCACCAGGGCGAACATCTCGTTCACCACGTCCAGGACCTGGAGTACCGCATCCATCAGCGTGGCATCGACGCTGCGCTGCCCCTGGCGCAGGATGTTGAAAACATCCTCTGCCCGGTGGCAGACATTGACCAGCGGCTCGATACTCAGGAAACCGGCACCGCCCTTGATGGTGTGAAACCCGCGAAAGACCGCATTCAGCAGGTCATAGTCGTCCGGTCGCTGCTCCAGATCGACCAGCTGTTCGTTCAGCTGCTCAAGGATCTCCCCGGCTTCAACCAGAAAGTCCTGCAGGATCTCGTCATCCAAATCAATGGCCATGCCTCGACACCTCTAAAAGCCCAAACTGGACAGAAGATCATCCACGTCGTCCTGGCCGCTGACCGTGTTCCCCTGGTCAACGCCGGGAATGACCGGACCCTCCAGTTTATTCATATCTTTTTGTTTTTCTGGCATTTTATGGCCGGATATCCTTACCAGCTGCACCAGCTTGTCTTCCACATCATGAACCAGGGTAATCACCTGGCGAATGATCTGGCCGGTCAGGTCCTGGAAATCCTGGGCCATCAGTACATCGGTCAGATGGCCGTTCAGCTGCTGCGAACAACGTTGCGCGGTCTCCAGGAAACCACCCAGCTCCCTGCTCAGCTCACGAAAATCATCGACTGACAGCTCGCGCCTGCAAAACCGTTCCCACTTCCCGGCTATCTCAGTGGAGCGGGAGCCAAGCTCCTCGGCCAGCGGCAGGCCCGCCTCCACCGCGCTTAGCGTGGTATTGGCCGACTTCTCGGTCATGGTAATGACATAACTCAGCCGTTCGCTGGCATCCGGTATCTCCACCTGCGCCATCTCGTTGATTCGCGGATCGAGCAGAAACTCGTTGATCGCCTCGTGCAGCTCCCGCGTCAGCCGCCCTACTTCCTGGAACAGCTCACTCTCGTTACCGCTCGATAGCTCGGACGTGATCCGCTGCACCTCCTGCTCGTTACCGGCCTCCAGCTGGACAACCAACTCCTTCGCCAGCGCCAGACGCTCATCTACTGCCATTACGATCTCCAAACGGTTTCATCATGCTGCGACTCAGCCTTCAACCCGCTCGAAAATCTTGCTGATCTTCTCTTCCAGGGTGACGGCAGTGAACGGCTTCACCACGTAGCCGTTAACACCTGCCTGGGCCGCCTCGATGATCTGCTCGCGTTTGGACTCGGCAGTCACCATCAATACCGGCAATTTGACCAGGTTGGGATCTGCCCGCACCGCCTTCAGCAGGTCGATCCCGGTCATGCCGGGCATATTCCAGTCCGTTACCAGGAAATCAAAGTTACCTGACTGCAACATGGGCAGAGCGGTATTACCATCATCCGCCTCCTGGGTATTGGTAAAACCAAGATCCCGAAGCAGATTCTTGATAATCCGTCGCATTGTAGAGAAATCGTCCACAATGAGAATCTTCATGTTTTTATTCAAGGCAACCTCCAAACTCGATGCCGTAACTCAATGTTCATTAACCGATCAGACCCCGTCTGCATCGGACAACCAATCCGCAAGGCGGGAGCGAAGTCGCAGCGTGGCCTGGCTGTGTATCTGGCACACCCGTGACTCACTGACCCCGAGTACCTGCCCGATCTCCCGCAGGTTCATCTCTTCGTCGTAGTAGAGACCGATCACCAGCCGCTCCCGCTCCGGCAATCCCGCGATCGCCTCCGCCAGCGACTTCTTGAAGGCATCCTTCTGCATGCCCTCGTAGGGACCGATCCCGTCGCCCGAACTACTGTCAAAGGGGAGTTCACCAACCGCCTGAAGCTCCTCTATGCTGAAAATCCTGCAACCCGCTGCGTCCTGGAGGATACGGTGGTATTGAACCAGGTCCATATCCAGTACCTCGGCCACCTCCACGTCGCGCGCATCGCGCCCCTGTTCGTTCTCGATGCTGCGCATCGCATCCGCCACCATTCTCGCCTTGCGATGCACCGACCGGGGCGTCCAGTCGCTGCGTCGTATCTCGTCCAGCATGGCGCCCCGTATGCGGATCCCGGCATAGGTCTCGAAACTGGCGCCCTGGCTCGGATCGTAGTTTCGGCTCGCCTCCAGCAACCCGATCATGCCTGCCTGTATCAGGTCATCCGCCTGCACGTTCGGCGGCAGGCGATTCATCAGGTGATAGGCAATACGCTTGACCAGAGGCGCATGCCTGTTGACCAGGGTATCGGCATCCATCTCCTGGATCGAGGTATAGGTTGCCAGTCCGTTCACTATCCGGTCTCCCCGCCGTGGCTCGTGAATTGAATCAGCCGTTCCACGAAGAACTGGAGGTGTCCACTGGCACCATCGGGTACAGGCCAGTTATCGGCCTTTTGCGCCAGATTCTTGAATATTTTTGCAACATGGCTTCGTGGATGGGCCTGAACCACAGGTTTCTGTGATTTGACGGCTTTTCTGAGGTTTTCGTCATAAGGAATGCTGCCCATGTAGCTAAGCATAACATCCAGGTATTGATCTGTGACCCGGCACATCTTGTTATAGAGATTGCGCCCCTCCTCCGCGGTCCGGGTCATGTTGGCCAGGATGCGGAAACGGTCCAGGCCGTACTCCCGGTTGAGCAGCTTGATCATGGCGTAGGCATCGGTAATCGATGCCGGCTCGTCACACACCACCACGATCAGTTCCTGGGCCGCGCGACTGAAACTCACCACGGTATCGGAGATCCCTGCGGCAGTATCCACGATCAGCACATCCAGGTCCTCGCCCACATCGCTGAAGGCACGGATCAGTCCGGCATGCTCCGCCTCGCTCAACTCCGCCATCTGCTGCACCCCGGAGGCGCCGGGAACAACCCGGATACCGGCCGGCCCCTCCAGCACCACCTCTTGCAGGGTGCGCTCTCCACTCAGCACATGGGAAAGGTCGTACTGCGGATGAAGCCCCAGCACCACGTCGATATTGGCCAGCCCGAGATCCGCATCCAGCACCATCACCCGGCGCCCCATCTCTGCCATTGAAACCGCCAGGTTGACCGAGATGTTGGTCTTGCCGACGCCGCCCTTGCCGCCGGTCACGGCGATTACTCTTACCGGTTTGGGTTGCACCATACGTCTGAGTCCTGCAGCCTGATCACTGATTGCATCAACCATGAGCATTTGCTTTCGCACCTCCCAGGGCCAGTGCCAGATATTCGTCGGAATACTCTCCCCCTTCGCGACTGCACGCCACCGCCTTGCTCACCAGGCTGTGGGCACGGGCCAGGTGCAGGTCTTCGGGGACCTTCTGGCCGTCTCCGATATAGGCGACCGGGAGGGCCTTGTGAATCAATGCCGAGAGTGCCCCGCCCAGGGAGCCGGCCTCGTCCACCTTGGTCAGGATGCAGGCCTCGGGGCGGGCCACCGAGAAAGCATCAATCGCCTGTTCCACCGACGAGTAGTCGGTGGCGGCGGAGAGGGTCAGCAGGCTGCGCACTCCCTTGCCTGCCACGTCCAGCATCGACAACTGTTCGCTAAGGCGCACATCACGCTGGCTCATGCCAGCGGTATCGACCAGGATCAACCGCTTGCCGGTCAGTCCGTTCAGGGCCACCGCCAGCTCCTCCCGGGTGCCGGCGGAACGCACTGGAACATCAAGGATCCTGGCGTAGGTATTCAACTGCTCCTGGGCGCCTATCCGGTAGTTATCGGTGGAGACCAGGGCCACCTGGTGGGTACCGTGACGCAGGGCGAAGCGGGCCGCAAGTTTGGCCACGGTAGTGGTCTTGCCAACCCCGGTGGGCCCGATCAGGGCAAACACGCCCCCTTCATCCAACAGGTCACCACCACTGGTGCGAAGCTCCGAAGCCAGGTGATAGAGCGCCTTGCGCCAGCCCTGTTCCGGGGTCTCGGTACCGGCCGCCTGCTGGATCAGCTGATTGCAGATGTCGGGCCCCAGGGAGAGGCCCATCAGGCGGCGAAACAGGTCCCGTGTCTCCGGTGCATGGTCAACCATGTCGCGCCAGCTCAACCCTGACAATTCGGTCTCCATCATCCGTCGCAGGGCCTTCATCTCCTGCCGCATCTCGACCAACACGGGGTCCTGGCTCCATTCGACATTGGGTACCACCTGCTCCTTCAGCCTGGATACCGGGGCCACCTTGCCGGTTGTCTCCGGCCTGGGCCTGGCACGGGGCTTTTCCCGTCGTAGCGGCTCCACCGGCGCCAGCTCGGGTTTACCAGCTTGCTCCGATGTCGGCATGAAGGCAGATGCGTCGTAATCGATCGCCGCCACCAGCTCGATACCGCCATCGACCTTCTTGTTGGAGAGGATTACCGCGTCAGATCCCAGGGTCTCCCGGACCTGGCGCAGGGCCTGCCTGATATCGGATGCAAAAAAGCGCTTTATCTTCATAACCTTGCTTTCCCGACTGCCGTTTTTATCATTCCGGATGTCCCGAACCGGCTACACACGCATGATCTATTGTTCGTTCACCGGCGGCCTCATGCTTCCACACTTGGCCTGCCGACCGTTGCAACCACCTTGATTTTGCGGTTGTCCGGAATCTCGTTGTACGAGAGCACACTCATTCCCGGGACGCTGTGCTTGACGAAGCGGGCCATCCACATTCGGATGGAGGCTGCAACCAGGAGAATGCTCTCCTGCCCGGCCGTCTCCTGCTGGCTGGCGGTCTCCGCCAGCGCCTTCTGCAGCTGCTCGGCCAGTCCTGGCTCGAAACCGACACTGCCGTCACTTCCCGGCTGAATGCTTTGCTGCAATATCTGTTCCAATCCGGGATCCAGCACGACAACAGGAATTTCTTCAGCAGGACCAACAAGTTGCTGCACTATCGAACGGGAGAGGGCGACCCGGGTGGCTGCGGTCAATGCGCCGAGGTCTTGACTCTGGGTACCGTGCTCCGCCAATGTTTCGGCAATCGTGCGGATATCCCGAACCGGCACACCCTCCGCCAGCAGGTTCTGCAGGATTTTCAGCAGCTGCCCCAGGGTGAGCACCGATGGCACCAGGTCCTCCACCAGCTTGGGCGCACCCCGGCCCAGCATCTCCATCATCTGCTGCACCTCCTCATGGCCGATCAACTCGTGGGCGTGGGACTGCAGAATCTCGCTCAGATGGGTGGCCACCACGGTGCTGGCATCCACTACCGTGTAGCCCAGCGTCTGTGCCTGGTCTCGCTGCGAGGACTCGATCCAGACCGCCTCCAGGCCAAATGCCGGATCGGTGGTCTCGATCCCCTGCAGGGTACCAAACACCCGCCCCGGATTGATCGCCAGCTCCCGATCGGGATGAATCTCCGCCTCGCCGATGGTCACCCCGTTGAGCGAGATGCGGTAGGCACCCGGATTGATATCCAGGTTGTCACGGATATGCACCGGCTGGATCAGGAAGCCGAGCTCCTGGGAGAGCTTCTTGCGCACCCCCTTGATCCGGTTCATCAGTTGCCCCCCCTGGTTCTTGTCCACCAGCGGGATCAGCCGATACCCCACCTCCAGGCCGATGATATCGACCGGCTGTACATCATCCCAGGTCAGCTCCTTCTGTTCCGGAGCCGGTGCCGGCTCCGGTGCCGCTGGTTCGGCAAGCTCCACCTGCTGCTCTCGCTGCTGCTTCTGCATGATCCACCAGGCACCCGCACCGGCCAGGGCGGCCAGAGTCAGGAAGGCGAAGTTGGGCATTCCCGGAATAATACCCATCAGGGTTAGCACGGCAGCGGTGATGGTCAGCGCCTTGGGGTTGGTAAACAGCTGGCTGATGATCTGCCCACCCATGTCCTGCTGCGAGGAGGCCACCCGGGTGACGATGATTGCCGCCGAGGTGGAGAGCAGCAGGGACGGGATCTGCGCCACCAGGCCGTCACCGATGGTCAGCAGGGCGTAGAATCGGAGTGCGGTGGAGAGGTCCAGGTCATGCTGCAGCATACCAATAGAGAGCCCGCCCAGGATATTGATGAACAGGATCAGGATGCCGGCTACCGCGTCACCACGCACGAACTTGCTGGCACCGTCCATGGCACCGTAGAAATCAGCCTCCCGGGCCACCTCGTCGCGCCGGGTTCTGGCCTCGTCCTGGTCGATCAGGCCGGCATTCAGATCGGCATCAATGGCCATCTGCTTGCCCGGCATGGCGTCCAGGGTGAACCGGGCACTCACCTCTGAGACCCGGCCCGCGCCCTTGGTTACCACCACGAAGTTGATGATCACCAGGATCGCGAATACCACCAGGCCGACGGCATAGTTGCCGCCGATCACGAAGGCTCCGAACGCCTCGATCACCTTGCCCGCGGCATCCCCACCCTGGTGCCCTTCCAGCAACACCACCCGGGTGGAGGCTACATTCAGCGCCAGGCGCAACAGGGTCGCCACCAGCAGCAGGCTGGGGAACACGCTGAACTCCAGTGGTCGCAGGGTGTAGACCACCACCATGACCACGATCAGTGACAGCGCGATATTGAAGGTGAAGAAGATATCCAGCGCCAGCGGCGGCAGGGGTATAACCACCATCACCAACAGCATCACCAGCATCAGGGGGGCCCCCAGGCCCCGCATGCCAGTGTTCTTTACAGTGTTAAGGATTGCGGTTGCATCCATCGGTCACTCTCCAGAAGCGCCTATTCAGGCACTCGCAGTTCATCCGGTATCTCAAGCTCGCCCGGTGGCTGCGGCGGCTTGCCCTGCCCCGGCAGGTGGGCCCTGAGCTGGAATACATAGGCCAGCACCTTGGCCACCGCCAGGTAGAGGCCGGCCGGTATTGGCTCGCCCAGCTCGGTATGGAAATAGATCGCCCTGGCCAGGGCCGGTGACTCCAGTACCGGAACTTCGTGCTCCTTGGCTACCCGGCGGATATTGGCGGCCACCAGTTCGGTACCCTTGGCCACTACCATCGGTGCCGCCATCCGGTTCTGGTTGTATTTCAGAGCCACCGCGTAGTGGGTCGGGTTGGTGACGATCACATCGGCCTTGGGCACCTCCTCCATCATCCGCCGGCTGGCCATCTCACGCTGCAGCTGACGGATCCGCCCACGGACCTCCGGACGCCCCTCGGTATCCTTCATCTCCTCCCTGACCTCCTGTCGGGTCATCTTCAGCTGCCGCTTGTGATCCCAGAGCTGGAACGGCACGTCAACCGCCGCAACCAGGATCAGGGTGGTCGATATCAGAACAAAGCCCCAGCCGATCAGGTTGGCCAATTCCAGGATCGCCGGCTCCAGCGCCATTCCGCTGAGACTGATAAAAGAGTCCATGGCCAGCCACAGCAGCAGGGCCGTGGCACCGCCAATCAGGACGAACTTGGCCAGCGCCTTGGCCAGCTCGATCAACCCCTTTAGCGAGAACAGTTTCTTGAGTCCCTTGAGGGGATTCAGCTTGCTCAGCTTGGGGGTCAGCGCCTCGCCACTGAAGGCGACTCCACCAAGCGCCACCGAGCTGAGGACCGCAACGGCGACCACGATCGCAAAAAAAGGCGCCAGCATCAGCAATGCGTCCTGCATGCTCCCCACGAGGCGTCGTATCATCGCCATCGGATCAAATATCTCGCCTCTGGGGATTACAAAATTGTCGCTCATGATGCCGGAGAGGTCCCGACCCATGCTGCCGCTCATGGCCACCAGTGCGATACCGCCGAGCAGGGTCACCGCCAGGGTATTGAGTTCCCTGGAGCGGGCGATCTGACCCTTTTTCTTGGCGTCCTGGAGTCGTTTCGGTGTCGGCTCCTCTGTCTTCTCCTGGCCATCTTCGTTCTCAGCCATGCCTCACCCCCCGATCTGCAGGATCTGCTGCATCAGCGCCAGACCCTCCCGCAGCAGTTCACTGAAGTTGGCCATGACATCGGGCAGGGTGATCCAGATCAGAATGAAGCCGACCAGGATGGTCATCGGAAAACCGACCGCGAAGATATTCAGTTGGGGCGCGGCGCGCCCGATCATGCCCATGCCCAGGTTGACCAGCAGCAGCGCAGCCATCACCGGGAGTGCCATCAACAGGCCGGCAGAAAACATGCGGCTGGCCCAGCCGATCACCGCCTCCAGTCCATTCTGGCTGATTCCGTCCAGGGCCACGGGGAAGGTGGAAAAACTCTGTGCCAGGATCTCGATCAGTACCAGGTGGCCGTTCAGCACCAGAAACAGCAGGGTCGCAAGGATCAGGTAGAACTGGGACACCACCGGCACCTGGACACCGTTCTGCGGATCCATCATGGAGGCAAAACCCAGTCCCATGCTGTAGGCGATCACCTGGCCGCCGAAGATCAGGGCGGCAAACACCATCTGCAGGATGAATCCCATCACTACCCCGATCAGGATCTGCTGCAGCAGGATCACCAGTGCCTGGTGGCTGAAGGCTTCCACCACCGGTGGCGGCGGCAGGACCGGTACCAGTACCCAGGTGAGAACCAGGACGAAGCTGATGCGGAACAGGACGGGGGTCTGCCGGGAGCTGAGCACGGGGGCCGCCATGACCAGGGCACCAATGCGCACGAAGGGCCAGATGAAGGCGGCCAGCCAGGCGCTCAGTTGTGCTTCGGTAAACAGCATAGCGATGATTCCCGTCAGCCGATCAGCTCGGGTATGCTCTCGTACAGGTTGAGGGTAAAGTTCATGATCACCTGCAACATCCAGGGTCCGGTCATCATCAGCACCACCACAACGATGATCAGCTTTGGAATGAAGCTGAGGGTCATTTCATTGATCTGGGTGGCGGCCTGGAACATCGCCACCACCAGACCCACAACCAGTGCCGGTATCAGCAGCACCGTCCCCAGTGCCACGGTCACCTCCAGGGCTCGCTGGCCGATATCGAGTACGCTGTCCGGCGTCATGGAGCTACCCCCTAAACCTGGAAGCTGGATGCCAGGGTGCCGAACAGCAGCGCCCAGCCGTCAATCAGGACAAACAGCATGATCTTGAATGGCAGCGAGATGATCAGTGGTGAGAGCATCATCATGCCCATCGACATCAGGACACTGGCCACCACCAGGTCGATAATGAGGAACGGTATGAAAATCAGGAATCCGATCTGGAATCCGGTCTTCAGTTCCGAGGTGGCGAAGGCCGGCAGCAGTACCGAAAAGGGGACATCGTCGGCGTTCTCGAAGTCGCCGAAATTCCCGATCCGGGCGAACAGCTGCAGGTCGCTCTCCCGGGTCTGACCCATCATGAAGTCCCGTACCGGTAGAGAGGCCCGCTGCAGCGCCTCGGTGGCCGTGGCCTGCTCCTCCATGAAGGGCACCAGGCCCTGATCGTAGACCTGCTGGAACACCGGCATCATGATGAAAATGGTCAGGAACAGTGCCAGGCCGACCATGATCTGGTTGGAGGGGGTGTTCTGGGTACCCAGCGCCTGGCGCAGGATCGCCAGCACGATGACAATTCTTGCAAACGAGGTCATCATCAACAGCGCCCCGGGCAGCAGGGTCAGGGCGGTCATCAGGAACAGGACCTGGATACTCAGGCTGTAGGTCTCGCCACCCTCCGCGTTCGGAGTGCTGGTGATCGCCGCCAGACCGGGTGCGGCGCTGGCACTCAAGGGTGCGAACATCACCAGCAGCAGAAGCAGCAGGGATCCGGATCGATGGCTCACTGCCGACCCTCCCGCATTTCCGATTCGAGCTGACCGGCAAAGCGCTCACCGGCCGACGTCTCACCGTCATCCTCCAGTACATGCAGCGTCTGCACCCGTCCCGGCGCCACGCCCACCAGCAACCGGGTGGCGCCAACCTCGATCAGTACCGCCCGTTCACGCGGGCCCAGCGAGACCCCGCCAATCACGCTGACCCCCCCTTTGCCCGCTCCGGGCAGACGACCAAAACGGCGTAGCAGCCAGCCAAGGCCCAGGATCAGCAGCAGGATCAACAGCAGGCCACCTGCCGTCTCCAGTACCGCACCGCTACCCAGCGGGGAGGCAGAGAGGGGGCCCACCGGCGCCTTCTCCTCCTGCGCCAGGGCGGAAAAGACCGGCAGTTGCAGCGGAATGAACAGCAGGAGCCGTCTCATTTTCCCAGTCTCTTGACCCGGTCCGACGGGCTGATGATATCGGTCAGGCGGATACCGAACTTCTCGTTCACCACCACCACCTCACCTTTTGCGATCAGCGTACCGTTGACCAGCACATCCATCGGCTCACCCGCCAGCCGGTCCAGCTCCACAACCGAGCCCTGGTTCAGCTGCAGCAGGTTGCGTATGGTGATCTGGGTGCGCCCGATCTCCATAGAGATGGTTACCGGCACATCCAGTATGGCGTCCAGATGCACGTCCCCCGTGTCACCCCGTCCGGCCTCCGCCGTCAACTCCTGGAACGGAGCCGACTCGGCACCGGCGGGAATCACCTGCTCTTCCTGCTCTTCCTGCTCGTCCAGTGCCGCTGCCCACTCATCGGCCAGCGCTTCATTCGGATCTTTTTCGGTATCACTCATGGTCTTGTCCTAGCTGAAAACTCGGTTGTATCAATCAGGAGCCGTTTAGCAGATCCTGCAGCCCAATGTGTTTGGGTGGATCCACCCATTTCTCGATCTTGATGGCGTAGTTGCCATCGGAAACACCAACCCTGCCGGAGAACACCGGAAAATCGGCGGCACACACTTCCACCACCTGGGGGATATCGACCGGGATCACGTCGCCCTTCTTGAGCTCGGACAGCTCTTTCATGCTGATCGTGGTCTCACAGAAGACGGTGGAGAGCTCCACCGACACGCCCATGATCTCCTCCTTCAACGCGTTGACCCAGCGCTCATCCTTGTCGCCCCGGTCCGACTGTACACCGGCATCAAGCAGGTCGCGGATCGGCTCGATCATCGAGTAGGGCAGGCAGATATGCAGATCGCCCCCTCCCGCCTCCAGGTCGATATGAAACGAGGTGACCACCACTACCTCGGACGGACTCACGATGTTGGCGAACTGGGGATTTACCTCCGAGCCGACGCACTCGAACTGCAGCGGCAGAACCGGCTTCCAGGCCTCGTGCATGTCGGAGAAGGCGCGTCCCAGCAGCATCTGAACCACCCGCAGCTCGGTTGGGGTAAAATCGCGTCCCTCGATCTTGGTGTGAAAACGGCCGGTACCACCGAAGAAGTTGTCCACCACGCTGAACACCAGCTTGGGATCGAGTACGAACAGCCCCTTGCCCTTGAGCGGAGCCACCTTGACCAGGTTGAGGCTGGTCGGCACAAACAGGCTGTGCACGAACTCCGAGAACTTGAGCATCTGCACACCGGATACCGACAGGTCTGCGGAGCGGCGCAGCATGTTGAACAGACTGGTGCGGAAGTAGCGCGCGAAACGCTCGTTCACCATCTCCAGGGTCGGCAGACGACCGCGGACAATCCGGTCCTGGCTGGCGAAGTCATAGGATCTCGCCTCGCCATCCGCCAGGTCGTCACCCTCAGTCTCGATGTCACCATCATCAACGCCATGCAGCAGCGCATCGATTTCGTCTTGTGAAAGCAGATCACTTGCAGACATGGTCTTATTGCATCACGAAAGAAGTAAAGAAAACGGCTTCGATCTGACCCGGGCCACTCTGCTCCTCAAGGATGGTGTTGATGGTATCGAACACCTCCTTCTGCAGCTTCTCCTTGCCCTTTCGATCCCGCAACAACGAATCCTTCTTGCTGCCGAACAGCGACAGCAGGTTGTGGCGCAGCATCGGATCATTGTGCTTGATGAAATCGATCAGTGCCGGGTCCCGGGCCATGACCTGGACTCCCACCTGCAGCATCCTGGCCTTGCCGCCGGGCGGCAGATTGACGACGAACACAGGGTCCAGCGGGTGGTAAATAGCCGGCAGTGGCGCTTCGGTCAACGCCTCCTCCTCTTCTGCGGCCTCCTCGTCACCTCCGAGGAACATCAGACCGACTCCGAGCCCGATGGCAAGCAGGAGCACGACCCCGCCGATCAGGATTATCAGTTTCTTTTTCGACCCGGCACTGTTCTCCTCGCCCAGATCCAGGTCTTCATCTTGTTGCTCTGCCATCAGTAACTCCTCAGAGATGATTGAAACCCTTGCATGCAATACGCATACCACTCGACTAATAATTTTTTATTGCTATATATTTCATATATTTATTTAGACACGCCAATAGTACGACGAATATTTGACGGCGCCGGATCGCGGCGTCAGGCAAAAAAATGGCAGTCCCGTCAACGGCGTAGAAAGCGCATCCAGCGCCAGAAATTGAGCAACCCGGCAAGCGAGGCGGCCACGTAGGTGAGGGCGCAGGCGCGAAGAATGGTACGTGCAGCAGGCAGCTGGGAGGGCTCCAGGTAGCCGCTCTCCAGCAACGGCATGGCGCGACCAAAGCTGGCGTCCCACTCCACCGGCAGGGTCATCAGCTGGACCAGAAGCCCCACGCCCAGGGTGGCGGCAGCCGCAATGAACATGACCGCACCGGCACTGGGAGCACGGGTTACCAGGGTCAGCACCGGTACCGCGAACAGCAGAAAGGAGCCGAAGCGCTCCGCCACCCGTGCCATCCCGACCAATCTCATGCGCCAGCGAAAGGGGGGATAACCGCTGGCGTGCTGGATCGCATGCCCCACCTCGTGCGCCGCGGTAACCACCGCGGCGAGTGAACGTCCTTGCAGATTGGCGGGTGAGAGGCGTACCGCAGCAGCTTCCGGATCGTAGTGATCCCCCTGTCCTTCCGCTGCTGGCTCCACCTGAACCTGCTGCAGTGACAGGCGATTCAGCAGATGCCGGGCAAGCTCACCCCCGTTGCCGGGGAATCCCGGCTCTTCACGGCTATAGCGTCGGAGTACCGAGCGCACCCACCACTGGGGCCCCAGGATCAACAGAAACAGCAGCAGAATCAGTATGACAATGTATATCAATTAGCCTTCCAGAAGCTGCGCCTGGCGCCTTCCGGCCTCCTCATCCACTTGCCTCAGCAGGAGCGCGCCGGCCACGAACAGCAGCGCCACCGAGAGCATGGAGAGCCTGGGGCTGCCGGTGGTGACACTCACCGCTCCCATTAACAGCGGTCCCAGCACCGCGGCAAACTTTCCAAGCATATTGTAGAAGCCGAAAAACTCCGCCGGCTTGTCCCGTGGTATCAGCCGCACGTAAAAGGAGCGACTCAGCGCCTGGATGCCGCCCTGCACCAGTCCGATCGCCACCGCCAGCAGGTAGAACTCCCACTCCCGGCTCATCTGGTAGGCCCAGAGTATAATCACCAGGTAGACACCGATGGCCAGAAAGATACCCTGCCGCGTACCGTATCGCTCCCCCAGGTGGCCAAACAGGATGGCGGCCGGGAAACCGACAAACTGGGTAATCAGCAGGGCCACGATCAACCCGTTGGCATCGAATCCCAATGACAACCCGTAGTCCACCGCCATGCGCACGATGGTGTCGACACCGTCGATATAGAGCCAGTAGGCGAGAAGAAACAGCATTGCCTGGCGCAGCAGCCGCAGCCGGGAGATTGTTTCCCGCAACTGCCGCCAGCCGTTGATGAAATTGCCGCCGAGTCCGGCTCGGGGCGCCCGCGCCGGTTCCGGTACGAACAGCAGCAGCGGCAGACTGAACAGCGCCCACCAGGCCGCCACCAGCAGAAAGGAGACCCGGACCGCCGCAGAGGTATCCGCCAGGCCGAAAAGTTCCGGTTTCAGGGTCATCAACACGTTGAACGCGAACAGCACGCCTCCCCCCAGGTAGCCGAGGGCGTAACCGAAAGACGATACCCGGTCCAGGCGCGACTCCGACGCCACTTCGGGGAGCAGGGCATCATAGAAGATATTGCTCCCGGAGAAGCCGATCACGGCCATGACATAGAGGGCCAGGGCCATCAACCATGCACCGGCGGCGACCAGGTAGAGCCCGCCAGTCATTACGATGCCCATCATGGCGAAATAGAGCAGAAAGCGCTTGCGGGCACTCCCCTGGTCCGCTATTGCGCCCAACAGGGGGGCCAGTACCACCACCACCAGGCTGGCCAGCGCGTTGGCACTGCCGAGCATCAGGGTACTGTCGCTGACCGGCACTCCGGCTGACCAGTACTGTTTAAAAAAAAGCGGGAAGAAACCCGCCATCACGGTAGTCGCAAAGGCCGAGTTGGCCCAGTCGTAAAGGGCCCACGAAATGACCCGGCGATCACGCCAGAACGGTTGTCCACTTCCAGCCACAGAGCCCCTTCGCCAGATCCTCATACCATCCCTTTTTCACATAGCCTTTCAAGCGCCCGTCGAGTCAACCGCCAGGTCTCCGCAAGTGGTCCCGGTAGATCCGTCAATTCTCGCGACAGGCCGCTCCGTGCCGCCTGTTCCAGCACCCGGGCATGCTCCGACAACCTGCTCGCCCCCACGTTGGCGCTGCCCGACTTCAGCGAATGGGCAGGCAGAAGCAGTCGTTCACTGTCTCCGGCACGCAGCGCCGACCCGATTTCAGCAATCTGCCCCGGCGCGGTCCGCAGGAAGCTTTGAATCAGGGAGATAAACTCATCCTCCATGATCTCTCGTAACTCCTCAACAACCTCGTGATCGATCAGGGCATGTCTGGACCGCGAAGCGGACGACTCGCTGAGCCCGGCAGGCCCGTCAACGGCCGGGTCCGGACCGGTATCCGGATCATACGAATCCCGGGCTTCGGCGTCTGTTTGCTGCGGAAGCCACTGACAGAGCATCATCCGCAATGTTGCGGGCATCAGCGGCTTTGAAAGGTAGTCGTCCATTCCGGCATCCAGGCAGCGCTGCCGGTCACCCTCCATGACATTGGCAGTCATGGCGATGACCGGCACCCTGGATAGCCCCCGGGTCGCCTCCCGTAACCTGATCGCCCGGGTCGCCTCGTAGCCATCCATACGCGGCATCTGGCAATCCATCAGCAGCAGATCATAGCTGTCGTTATCGAAGGCCTCCAGTGCCTGCAGGCCATCCCGCGCCACATCACAGGCCAGGTCCAGCCTGAGCAACATCTTCCGCACCACATTCAGATTGACCAGGTTGTCTTCAACGATCAGTACCCGACCCATCAGGCGCACCCGGCTCAACTGATCCCGGGGTGGCCCGGTATCGATCGAGAGCGGTGTACTGTCCCGCCACACATCACCCTGATTGTCGGCGTGTATGAACTGGTTGACCCGTCCTTTTCCGTACGCCCCGGAGAAGACTCCGGCAGACGGCATGGGATCCAGCAGGCCCAATAGCACCCGCTGCAGATCAACCTCCCTGAACCTGTCCGGCATAACGGCATCAACCTTCAGCCGCTCCGCGGAACCGACCAAATCACCAAGCAAGAGTCGCTTCACCCCGGACAGGGCCGGTTTTGCACCCAGTTGATCAAGCAGCAGCGCAAGCCGTCTGCCAACCGTTCGCCGGTTGATCACCAGCAACTGTATTCGCCGCTCTTCACCCTGGGCGACCGCCTCGCCCAGACGGGGTATCACGTCGTCCGGATCACTGATCCTCTGATATCCCACATGCCACTGGTCGAGACAGCGCCCCACACTTGCAGCGGTCCGGTCATTGTCATCCAGCAGCAGAACAGGCGCATACTTCTGTGACTCACTCCCTTCCGGCGAACCCTGCAGGGAGGGGCGCAACGGCACCACGAACCAGAACACCGAGCCCCTGCCGATCTCCGATCGAACACCGATCCGCCCACCCATCAGGTCGACCAGTCGCTTGCAGATCACCAGTCCGAGGCCGCTCCCGCCATGCTTGCGGGTGGTCGAGGCATCCGCCTGGTTAAAGGAGTGGAACAGCCTCCCTTGCGCCTCTTCACTGATCCCGATGCCGCTGTCTTTTACCGCAAAGACAATCCCAGGCGGCAGTTCAGCCGCATCCCGACAGGAGATATCCACCCGCACCCCGCCGCGCGAGGTGAACTTTATCGCGTTGCTGACCAGGTTGGTAAGGATCTGGCGCAGCCGGATCGGGTCCCCCTGCACCCTGACAGGGACATCTGCTGCAATCCGGTATTCGAGGCTTAGCCCCCGCCGTTCGGCGCTCTTTCCCATCATTGCGGCAACCGACTCCACCAGCTCGCGCAGGTTCAGGTCGATCGATTCCAGGTCCAGTTTGCCGGCCTCTATCTTGGAGAAATCCAGTATGTCATTGATGATGCCCAGCAGATGATAGGATGAGTTCAGCGCGGTATTCACGAACTGCCTCTGCTCGCTGTCGAGACGGGTTTCCCGCAGCACCTCAAGCAACGGCACGATACCATTCAATGGCGTGCGGATTTCGTGGCTCATGGTGGCCAGAAACTCGCCCTTTGCCATGTTGGCGTTCTCCGCCACCTCCCTGGCCAGATTCAGCTTTCCGCTGACATTCTGCTTTCCGGCACGCAGGCCGGCAACAATACCGCAAAACAGTGAAAACGCCGCGGCAATTATCCCCAGGCTGACAACCGCCGCCAGCAGCAGTACCACCGCCACACTGGAGAGCGACACCCCGCCAAGGTTGATCACCAGTAGCAGGGCACCCAGGAATCCGGCAAAAAAGAGCAGCACCACGATCTCGATCCCGGCCAGCAAAATTGCCGAAAGGAGAGCACTGGCGCCGGTACAGAGCAGAACCAGCAACCCGTTGTCGGTCTGGTGAAGAGGCAGTGCAAACCCGGCAATGGCGCCCCAGCAGAGCCCCGCCAGGAGGACCAGGGGCAACGGATAGGAGTGCCACCAACCCCGCCTTTCAAGCTGTGGCAGATGGCGCCGCCAGGCATAACCGAGCCACAGAGACGCCAGCCCCACCGGGAACAAACCGCCGGACAACCGGGCAACCGGATCATTCAGACTCCCCGGATAAAGCAGGTAAACCGGAACGGCGAACAGGAGCGTTGTCAGAGCCCAGTAGGGATAGAGCGCGTAAAACAGCCTTAGCCGCTCCATGCTGATCAATTCGCGCCTGTTTATCCTGACCTTCGGCATAGCTGGTCCACTGTTTACTCGCTTCCAACGATGATGTTACCGGCCAGACGGCTCTCCGGAAACCTCCAGGAGTCGAGCTCCTGCTAGAGATCAGGATCACATTTTAGGTATAGTCTACGCTAACCGTTCAAATACAGGTACGCGGTGACGTCGGCGCCCGGCAAGCTGTCCGCTACGTTGTCTCCACGACCCCGGGAATCAGGAATCATGCCTGAACAACAAAAAGATGAACTGAAACAGGCATTCATCCAGCATCTGCCGGAGCGACTGGCCGCCATAGACAGCGACTGGCAACGAATCTCCCTCAAGGGCTGGGACAGGGGCCAGGCGGAGTCGCTCTATCGCAGACTTCAGAGTCTGACCAGTGGTAGCGGGCGCCATGGCCTGACCAGTCTGGGCGAGAACGCCCTCCCCCTGGAACTGTTGCTGAAGCTGCTGATCGAGACCAACGCTGCTCCGAGCGGAGAAGATGCCGAGACGGCGCGGGACCTGATCAAGGCACTCAGGCGCGAAGGGGAACTGATTGGTAAACGGCGCAGGGAATCAGACGGGGACGGAAAACGGGTCTACCTGCTGGATGTGACAGACGACCTGGCTCCCGGTCTCGGCATCCTGCTGCAGGAGACCGGATACAGCGTGAGTGGTTTCAGCCGTCCTGATGATCTGGAGAGTGAAGTACAAAGACGGTTGCCTGACGTCCTTATCCTCAGCGGCAGGATGCTGAACCGGATGTCGCTGCTGAACCGGGAACTGGCAGTCCAGCAGGATCTGCACAAACGGCAGGTCGGCATCATCTGCCTGAGCCAGAGCCAGGACCTGGAGAAACGCCTTCTGGCGCTGCGAAGTGGCATCGACGCCTACTTCATCACGCCTGTCAGCAACCGCAACCTGATGGACAAGGTGGCTGAACTGAGCTCCTCCCGGCCGCAACAGTACCGGGTACTGATTGTTGAGGATGACCGGTCACAAGGCGATTTTGCGGCATCCATACTCAGAAAAAACGGCATGCAAACCAGCGTCATCACCGACCCGATGGATATTCTGCATGCGCTCGACCGGTTTCGCCCCGACCTGATCCTGATGGACCTCTATATGCCCGACGCCGACGGCATCGAGTTGACCACCATCATCAGGGAACATCCCGATTTTATGAGTACCCCGATCGTGTTCCTGTCCGGCGAACTGGATACCGACAAACAGCTCCACGCCCTGAGCGTGGGGGGGGATGACTTTCTCAGCAAGCCGATTCGTCCGCACCACCTGGTAAACACCATTCGTAACCGGGTACAGCGGGCACGAACCCTTGACCGGCGACACCGCCACTCCTCCGCCAGGGATCGGGAAAGCGGTCTTTTCACCCGCCGCCACTTCTATCAGAAACTTGAGGAGATTGCCGCCGCCTCGGACGAGGAGTCACTGCCCGGTGCAGTACTGCATATCAGGCTGCACCCTCCTGCCGCCCCCCTTCCCGGCGCTGTACGTGCAGGATTCATGGCCAGCCTTGGAAAAGCTGTCAGCGAGACGATCGAAGAGCAGGACATCGCGGCGCGGATGGATGAGAACAGCTTCTGCGTCCTGCTGCTGCGCCCGCACCTGAAGTCGATCAGGCAACTGGCCCGGTTGCTGATACAACGCTTGCGCAGCCTGGAGGCGGGGGAACGCTATTCACCCGCCATTGGCATTGCAGCATTCGAAAACCGTATTCAAAACACTGCCGACCTGGTTGCTAACGCGACCGAGGCCAGCCGGCTGGCGCTGGCCGAAAACGACACAATCGCCTGTCACCCCTTGCCGGAAAGCGAGCAACACCGGCGCATTGACAGCAGCCAATGGCCCCGGCTGTTGCGGGAGGCGTTAGAGAAAAACAGTCTTCAACCCCTGTTTGTCACCCTGCGTGCCAGGGACGATAACGCCCCTATCCACGAGATGAAGTTCCGCTTGATCCTCTCTGATCGGCAGCATCTCGGTTCCAACGAACTGCTGGGTCTGGCTGCAGAACACGGGCTTGGCGTAGCACTCAGCCAGTGGCTGATTGAACAGGCCCTGTCGACGCTGCAGCAGGAGCATGCCGAGGGAATGCCGGGCACTCTGTTCGTGCAGCAGGCGGCCGATCCCATCTTCAAGCGCTGCCTTATCGACTGGTTGCGAGACCGGTTGCGCGCACGGCAGATGGTCGGCTCAGGACTGGTACTGGAGTACAGAATTGCCGAATTGAGCAAGGATCTGCGTGCGGCGAGACGCCATTTTGAGCAGCTGCACGAAATGGATATCCGGGTGTCGCTGTCGCGCTTCGGGGCGACAACCGCTGCACTCAAGGTACTTGACTACCTGGGTGCGGACTTTGTTCACCTGGCTGGACCAGTACTCACATCAGGCGCGCAACAGATCCAATCCCTGCAGCAAGCAATACGATCCGCCGGGGCGCGAAGCGTGCTGCCATCGGTACCCAAAGCGGATGCTATTGCACCGGAGTGGAGAGAGGTTGCAGACCTGGCCCCCGCAACCCGGCTGGCCGGTGACATAGATGGCTGATCCGCCGGCATGACCCTGCCCACCAATGAACTGCCCCGGATCTGCCGTACGCTGCCGTTCCTGCAGCAGGCCGACGAGAAACTGAAACAGCAGTTCCTTGAACAGGCCACCCTGGTCCACCTTGCCCCGGGACAACAGGTCTGCGAGCAGGGCAGCGGCTGCACGCATCTGGCACTGCTGCTTGACGGAACGGTCAGGGTCTACAAACTGGCCGAGAGCGGGAAAGAGATCACTCTCTACCGTATCGACACCGGAGAGAGCTGTATCCTCACCGCCTCCTGCATCCTCAGCGACACCCCCTTCCCCGCGTTCGCCATCTGCGACACAGCGGTCACCGCAGTTGCCATCCCCTCTGCCTCGGTGCAGCACTGGCTCTCAACCTCCCCGACCTGGCGAGACTACATCTTTGGCCTGGTCGCTAGCCGCCTGTCCAATATCATAAGCGTGGTCGAGGATGTGGCCTTCCGCCGCATGGACAGGCGGATCGCCAACTACCTGTGTCAACGCTTCCAGGGAAACGACCTGATCCGCGTCACCCACCAGTCCATCGCTTCCGAGCTGGGCACCTCACGAGAAGTTGTCAGCCGGATCCTCAAGGATTTCGAGCACGAGACGCTGCTTCAGGTGACCCGGGGCACCATCAGGTTGGTGGATCCGGCCGGGCTGAAGCGGAAGTGCGACGAAAACTGAAGTGCGACCGGCTGTGTGACTTTGTCACAGACAAACCGGCGGCGAGTGTCTAGGATTCAATGACAATGGAGCGATGCTCCAGCCTACGAATGGAACAGTCAGGAGTTCACGATGAAGAAAAATGTTGGCAGTATTGACCGCGTGATCCGCGCGCTGGCGGGAATCGGATTGATCGCCTGGGGCGTGGCGGCCCAGAACTGGTGGGGTGCTATCGGCATTATTCCACTGTTCACCGCGGCAATCGGCTGGTGTCCCGCCTATCTCCCCTTCGGCATTAGCAGCTGTAAAACCGGGAAATAGAAAATCCGGGGCTGCCCTCACCCCGAGGGCAGTATCTTGTTTGGCCAGGAGCGGATCACCGCCTGCACCAGGGTTGCCAGGGGTATGGCGAAAAACACGCCCCAAAAACCCCATAATCCGCCGAACACCAGGATTGCCACGATGATGGCAACCGGATGCAGGTTCACCACTTCGGAAAAAAGCAGCGGCACCAGGACATTCCCGTCCAGCGCCTGGATCACGAAGTAGGCCACGCTTAGCCAGATGAAATCGTTGCCCCAGCCCCACTGGAACCAGGCGATGAGCAGCACCGGAAAGGTGACCACGGCGGCACCGATATAGGGGATGATGACCGAAAGCCCCACCAGTACCGCCAGCAGCATGGCGTACTGCAGCCCCATGAAGGTAAAGGTCACGAAACTGACCGATCCGACAATCATCACCTCCCAGAACTTGCCACGCACGTAGTTGGCAATCTGCTCATCCATGTCCCGCCACACCGTGTCGGCGAATTTGCGCTCTCTGGGCAGGAATCCGAGCATCCACTCGACCAGTATCTTCTTGTCCTTGAGAAAGAAAAAGACCAGCAGCGGCATCAGGATCAGGTAGACCAGGATGGTTATCAGGCCGACCACCGAAGAGAGCGAGATGGAGAGCACCTGCTGGCCGAAAGCGGCTATCTCACGCTGGATGATAGTAATGATTTCCCGCACCTGCTGGGCCGAGATCAGTTCCGGGTAACGCTCCGGCAGCACCAGCAGAAGACGCTGTCCCTCCGCAATCATGGACGGAATCTGCTGGAACAGCTGGGTCACCTGCCTGGACAATTCCGGCATCAGGACAAACAGGATCAGGGTGACGAATAACAGGAAGGCAATAAACACGATCAGCACGGCGGAGAAGCGCGGCATCCCCATGCGCTGGATCTTTCCTACCAGCCCCTCCAGAAGATAGGCGATTACCAGGCTCGCCAGCACCGGTGCCAGCATCTCGCCCATGGTGATAATCACCACGAAGCTGATCAGCAGAAACAGCGCCAGGAAGATAACCTCGGGGTCGGAAAAGTGCCGCTTGAACCAGTCTGTCAGTAACCGCATCTGTTATGCCTGCCCCTTATTCATCCGGGTCCGCCCGGTGCTTCTCCACGAAGGCGGCATGATAACGGATAAAGAGCGCTTCCAGCTCCTCGATAACTTCATCCGCATCCCGGCCATGCATGATGTGGGCGGTCATCAGGGACGAGGTCTCGGTCAACAACTCCGATTTTTCCAGCATGTGGTAACTGGCCGAGAGTCGCTTGATAGCGCCAACCACGGTCTCGTTGTCGGGTTTGGGAATCGGCCTGGGCTCAAGATTTACCGGCTCTTCACGCTCAGGGAGATCGGCATCCTCCCCCTGCTGCCGGGCCAGAAACTGCGCGAACTTCAACAGGGTGACCTTCTCCTCCCGTGGAAGTGAATTGTAACACTCCAGCAATTTTTCCCGATCCGCCGAGCGTCTCTGCTTGGGTAGCAGCATGATCAGTCGATGCAGTCGTTCTTGTGCTCTTCGCAGTATTTCTGGGCAAACTCCAGCAACTCATCCATGACCCGGGCCCGGAACTTCTGCTTTTGATGCACGAAGGAGAAGGGGCGTTCGAGAACGGGATCGAGGTTGATCGCCACCAGCGTGCCCAGTTTCAGCTCTTTCTGAATGGTTGCACGGGAGACCACGGAAATCCCCATGCCAGCCTCGACCGCACCTTTGACAGCCTCCGGGCTGCCCAGCTCCATGGAAACCTTCAGGTCGCTGGCCGCATCCTTCACCTGCGAGAGATACTCGTTGATTACTTCCCGGGTACCGGACCCCTCTTCCCTGCAGATAAACGGGTACTTCACCAGGTCTTCATAGCTCAGCGAGGTCCGCTTGGCCTCCGGATGATTAGGCGGAACGATCGCCACCAGCTGGTCGGCCTTGCAGATCTCCACCACCAGGTTCTTGTTTTGCACCGGCGCCTCGACCACGCCCAGGTCGATGGCGTTATTCTCCACCATCGATACGATACCCTCGGTGTTGGAGACCTTCAGATGTATGTTCACCTCCGGATACTTCACTTTGAAGTCACCGAGCAGCGCCGGCAGCATGTACTCGGCGATGGTGGTGCTGGCACCGATGGTCAAGGAACCGCTGATCTCGCCGGTCATGGCACGAACCGAGTTCTCCATCTCGCCGTAGAGCTCGAAGATCCTGGCCGCGTACTCGTAGACATGGGCGCCCGCCTCGGTAAGGCTGATGCGATTATGGGTGCGATCAAACAGCCGCGTATTGAAGTAGTCCTCCAGCTGCCTGACCTGAAAGGTCACCGCCGGCTGGGTCATGTGGAGGGACTCCGCCGCCTTGGTAAAGCTGAGCAACCGGGCAACAGTATGGAACACCTGGAGTCTGCGATCTGCCATGTCATATCCCCACAAAAAGAGTTGGCAATAAACTCAGTTTATAGCATAAAACGCTTGCAAAGGGGGAATAATTTTAGCGCTTCCTAATTTATCGATATTGAAACGGATAATATTTCCCGAAGCACACACCGGGACTATTCCTCCGGACCATCAAAAAGCCCCCTCAGGGCCTGCTCAATGGCTCCGGGAGCCCGCAGAATCGCGGTAAAACTGTGTTCGCCAGTACGCGCCAGACCGGGAAAATCCAGAGGAAGCTTGAAGCGGGGGTGTAACGCAACCACGCTCCCCCTCAGCACCAGCACCGTGTATGGCATTCGTGCGGTATGTCTCAACGGCGCCACGTCGACAGCGGCGGTAATCGCCTGATCACTGCCCGGTCCGCCCTTTATGGCTACACCGAACAGCGTGGCGGACTGGCCCGGCAGATCCAGCCTGAAAAGACGTTCCAGCTGGCCGGAGCGTCGCTCAAGACCCCGCTCCACCTCCGTCAACGCCTGTTCCTGGGTATCGAAACTCGCCAGTTGCAACTGGTCGTCAAACTGTTCCATCCCGTAGGAGTAGCGATAGGTGGCAAGCTCTTCGACACTCAGGCCGCTTGCGCCGAAGACCTGTTGCATCCCGAGTATCTGCTGGAGACGCAGCAGAATTCCGCTGACATCAGTACTCACCCGGTAGGCATGGGCATAGTAGACAGGATTGGTGTAACTGATTTGGAGTTTCCCTTCAACCCGGGTGATGGCGACCCGTAATGGCAATAAAAAATATCTTCCGGAATCACCGGAGTCGATCCTCTTCAACTGGTCGTGTGTGATGAGAACTATGTGACGATCAGCGTCCGGAGCATACTCAGCCACCCACTCAAAGCCACCGGCCAGCAGGGCCTCCTTTACCTCAATCACCTTTTGCACCATGTCAGCTGCCACATTGGAGGAGAGCACATAGGGCTTTATCCCGCTCTCCCCGGCCCATGCCGGCTGAAGAAACAGCAGCATCAACAGCAGGAGACGAACCGGAGTTTTCATAATCGACACTATCCCTGGTGACCACAGAATCCACGCAAGCCCATGATGCATCCTCATCACTTTCAGATCGAGCTGATGCAACAAAGGTGCGGAAACAATCACTGAATCTGTGCACGAGATCAAACTGACCTGTATCAACCCCGACAGACACACCAAACCATGCGTGTTTCAAACGGTTGTGTCAGGCAGTACTAGGTGCTAAATTCTGGCGGATAAAAACATTAATGGTCAGAAAAATGCCCCCTTCCATAAAGACCAGACAGGCCGATACCTGGCCCAAAATCATAACGTTATGGCCACAAGGCTACACGACTCAAGTTACGGGGAACTTACCAATGAAGAAACTTGCCCTTGTTTCGGCAATCGCTCTGGCAGCCACAGGACAGGCCATGGCTGCGGGTTACAAAATTCCGGAAAACTCCATCAACAGCATGGCGCTTTCGGCCGCCTACGTGGCCAACGCCCACGGCGCCGACGCCGCTTACTTTAACCCGGCAGCGATGGTGTTTAACGAATCCGGTGCGAGCCTGGAGGCGGATCTGAATATTATCCACCTGACCAGCATCGACTACGCGGAAGCGGGAGGAAGCGACAGCTCCAAGAAGGAGGATTTCCTGATCCCGAGTTTCCACTATGTAAGCCCCGAGGCGGGAAATGCCCGTTTTGGTCTCTCCGTGGTGACACCGGCCGGCCTCTCCAAGCGTTGGCCCGCAATCGGCGCAGCCACCTCTGAAGAGTTCACCCTTAAGACCGTGGAGATCAACCCCTCCGCCGCTTACAAGGTCAACAACCAGTTTTCCGTCGCCGCAGGTGCCCGGGTCATCTACAGCAAAGGCGTAGTGAAAAGCGGATCTCCCGCACTGGCCTTCCGAGACATGGAAGGTGATTCTTTCGACTTCGGATACAATCTGGCTCTGCTATTCAAGCCGACAGACTCACTCTCGCTGGCGGCAACTTATCGATCAAAAATCGACCTGACTGTCGAGGGAAACGCGAAAATTGGATCCACGGCAAACTATGTTCCCGTTTATAACGGTGATGTTTCGGTAATGGTTCCAGTGCCTGCCGCCCTGAACTTGGCTGCAGCCTATGACATAACGCCCAGTACTACCATTGAGTTGGTCTACGAACGTACTTACTGGTCGGCGTATGACCAACTGGACTTCAATTATCCGATAGATCTAACAACAGCATTCGGCGGTGTATTTGCGCCATTTGATACACCTAGCATCAAAAACTGGTCAGACAGCAACAGCTACCGAATCGGCCTGAGCCATCGCCTCAACGGCAAGTGGGACCTGATGGCCGGATTTGCCTATGACAAGACCCCTGTAGACAAGCGATACGTGGGATTCGAGCTGCCGGATACCGACGCTAAAATATTCTCCTTCGGTGCCCGCTACCAGTACTCGGACAAGCTCAGCATCGGTGGTGCCTTTCTCTACGACAAGAAGGACAAGCTGACACTCACTCCCGCTGATGGAAATAGTCTGAACACAGCAACGTTCGAGAACGCGGAAGCCTACCTGTTTACCGTAGGCATGGAGTACAAGTTCTGAAGCCTGCCAGTCGCCTTATATGAGCCTTCTCCGGGCGTTTTCCCGGAGATTAAAAAAGGCCGCGCTCCCGAAAGAGCGCGGCCTTTTCATTGGCGATTGCCAGTTGCTCAGATATAGAGGCAGATGTCACTCTCACCGGCAAACTCGAAGAAACGGGCGGCGCCCGCGTATTCGATGCCGTCGATGAACTCGGAGGTCTCCATGTCGAACAGATCAACGGTCATCTGGCAGGCGATCAGCTTGACTTCCGCCTCCTGACAGAGATCACGCAGCTCTTCCAGACTGGCCACGCCCTTGTCCGCCATCTTCTTCTTCATCATCATGGTCATCATGGACTGCATGCCGGGCAGCGCGGTACCCAGTACCGGGAACCACTTGTCCATACCCATCGGCATCGGCATGCCCGGGTTACCCAGCGGGGTGACCTGCAGATCCAGCTTCTTGCGCAACAGCTGCAATCCGTAGAAAGTGAAGAAGATCTCCACCTCGTAGCCCAATGCAGCAGCGGTCGAAGAGAGGATAAAGGGCGGATAGGCCCAATCCAGCGATCCTTTGGTTGCAATAATGGCTAATTTCTTTGTTTCCATCTGAATCTCCTCCAGTGGATGAGGCTTGAGCCCTGAATTTAAAGACTATCAGGACTTCTTGATCAGAAAGTGGAATTTACCACCCTCTTCACGGGACTCCATCAGCTCATTGCCGGTCTGCTTGGAGAAGGCCTCGAAATCTTTTACTGAACCGGGGTCAGTGGCGATGATGTGCAGCACCTTGCCCGACTCCATTCCGGTCAGGGTCTTCTTTGCACGCAGGATGGGCAGGGGGCAGTTGAGGCCGCTCGCATCCAGTTCATCATCAAAATCAGCCATGGTAAACCTCCAAATCTGTTGTCTCGTTGTATGAAAATCAGTCGTAACTTATATTCTAATTATTAGGCAAACGCAAGCACCGTTCACATATACGGTGCGAATCGGGACGCCCTCCTGCGGGGCGCGCGTCACCCATTGGCCACGATACTGAAGCCCTGGCGCGCCCAGTCGATGATACCACCACGGAGGTTGATCACATTGTCGTAACCCTGCTGCATCAGATACTGGCAGGCGTGGTAGGAGCGTGCACCGCTACGGCAATAGAGCACGATCTCCTTCTCTGGAGAAAACTCTGATATTTTCAACGGTATGAGATGCATCGGCAGGTGGATGGAGCTGGGTAGCATGCCACCGACCACCTCCGCATCACTGCGGATATCCATCAGATGGATCTCTTCATTCGCCGCCAGTCGGCTTTTCAGTTCCTGGGAATTGATCTCTTTAACCACGTATCTGACTCTCGAAATAATGATTAACCTAGTTATTTAGTATATTATAGAAACTCTAATATATTCAAGCAGCCCGTATTTATTGTTCCACTTTCAACCACATGCTATTGTTCCGCCTCATTCGACGAGCATGGCTCCCAGGCTCGGATACAGAGAGCGCTTACGAAGGTAAACGATGGATTTCTTCCCCATTTTTCTCGATGTAAAAAACAGGACGAGCCTGGTGATTGGCGGGGGCGAAATCGCCGCGCGGAAAGTCACTCTGCTGTTGAAGGCGCAGGGTAAGATTCGCGTTGTCTCTCCCCAATTGTGCCCGGAACTGCAGAGCGCCCTGGACAAAGGACTGATAGAACACCTGGCCCGGGAGTACCGAAGTGACGACCTGGAAGATGCCTACCTGGTGATTGCGGCCACCGATAACAGCGAGGTGAATCAGCAGGTATCGGAACAGGCCAAGGCCAGGCACCTGCCGGTCAACGTGGTCGACCAGCCTGAACTCTGTACCTTTATTACCCCGTCGATCATCGACCGCTCACCGGTGGTGGCAGCCATCTCCACCGGTGGCGCATCGCCGGTTCTGGCGCGGCTCATACGCAGCCGTCTCGAAACCCTGATTCCGGCCGGATACGGCCGCCTGGCCGAGTTTGCGAATCGCTTCCGGGACAAGGTCAAGGCCCGCTTCGACAACTCCAGCGATCGCCGCATGTTCTGGGAAAAAATACTGCAGAGCGGCGTGGCGGAGCGTATCTTCTCCGGACACCTGGAGGAGGCCGAGGTCAGCATGGAGCGTGCCCTGGAGGCATCCGGCGAGCATGAGAGCATTGGCGAGGTCTACCTGGTCGGTGGTGGCCCGGGTGATCCTGACCTTCTCACCTTCCGCGCCCTTAGGCTGATGCAGCAGGCTGACGTGGTGGTCTATGACCGCCTGGTTGCCGCGCCTGTCCTGGAGATGACACGGCGCGATGCAGAGCGCATCTATGTCGGCAAGGAGCGTGACCAGCACGCCATGCGCCAGGAGGAGATCAACCAGCTGCTGGTTGACCTGGCCAAGCAGGGCAAACGCGTGGTACGCCTGAAGGGAGGTGATCCGTTCATCTTCGGTCGCGGCGGCGAAGAGATCGACACGCTCTCCGCAGAGGGCGTTCCTTTCCAGGTGGTACCGGCCATAACCGCGGCCTCCGGCTGCGCGGCCTACTCCGGAATCCCCCTGACGCACCGTGACTACGCCCAGTCCGTTACCTTTGTCACCGGTCATCTCAAGGACGGCTCGATAAACCTGAACTGGAACCAGCTGGCCCAACCACACCAGACCGTGGTCTTCTACATGGGGCTGGTGGGCCTGCCGGTAATCACCCGCAAGCTGATCGAACACGGTGTTCCGCCGGAGATGCCGATCGCGCTGATCCAGCAGGGCACCACGGAAAAGCAGCGTGTTTTCACCGGTACGCTGAGTAACATCCAGGAGATCGTTGACCGGGAACAGCCGAAGCCCCCCACACTGATCATTGTCGGAGAAGTGGTAAAACTTCAGGAGAAGCTGAGCTGGTACAAGACGCCCGACGTCCCCCGCAGCGGGGCTACGTCTCCGATTGGTCCGGATGTTACCCTGGCCACCTCCGGCGACCCTTCCTGAGCACTGGATTCCCACGGACCGAGACCGAGCGAGGCCCAACCATGAACAATGCTGCTCACCTTCCCGGAAACCCGCTACTGCCGAAACCCCTGGCCCTGCCCCTGAGCCTGCTCCCGGGATCCTCCATCGGTCAGGCCATGGCCAGGGTGCTGAACCGGCTGTTCAGACCGGAACTGGCGGATGGTGAGCTCGACTTCCTGGAGGGCAAGGTGATGCGGGTGGATGTGGTCGACGCCCGGATCCGGTTCAGCCTCACCCTGCGCAACGGGAAACTCTGCGCCGCCGACCGTGACCAGCCTGATGATCTCAGTATCGCAGGCTCGATCTACGATTTTCTCCTCCTCGCCACCCGCCGCGAGGATGCGGATACCCTCTTTTTCAACCGGCGTCTCAAGCTCGGCGGCGACACTGAACTGGGGCTCTACGTAAAGAATTTTCTTGACTCCCTGGAACTGGAAGACCGGATCGGCCCCTTTCTTCGCATGCTGGACGGGGTAACCAACCTGATTGAGCGAGGCAACAGCCTGCCCAGGCCACGCCTGCCAAAACTGCCGCGTCTGCCCTTCGGCCCTGGCGCCGGAAGCCGTTAAGCATCCAGTCAACGGGATAACCCCGCCGGATCAGACCCCGTTTACCGGCAATTCCTTGAGCCAGTTCCCACCGCCCAGCCGGTGTTGCCGTTTACTGACCGGCTGGCGCCGTCTATGCTAACCGGGTCGGCCCGGGGGAAGCGGGTCGGCAGAAGCCTATTGACCGCCGGGCTCTCTCCCCGGCCCTGAAGCGCCCCATGCCACAGGAGAAGACACAAAGGAATCCCCATGGTCAATCCACGACACTCCGCACTCTGGATGGGCATCTACCTGGCCATCGTCGCAGCCATCTGCGCCCTGCTCTACCTGCCCCTGAAACAGGCTTTCATGGCCAACTGGGGATTTAACTCCCTGATCTTCGCCCTGCTGCTGGTGGGGATCGTGATCAACTTCCGCCATGTATTCGCCCTGCAGACCGAGATCAACTGGATTCGCCTGTTCCGGACCGGCCAGGCCGGTATCTCGGTAGCGGATGAGCCGCGCCTGCTGAAACCCCTGGCGCGCCACCTGGCGGGCCGCCGCCGGGACCGATTCAGACTCACCGCACTCTCCCTCAGAACCGTGCTGGACGGCATCCGGGAACGACTCGACGAATCCCGGGAGATCTCCCGCTACATGATCGGGCTGCTGATCTTTCTCGGCCTGTTGGGCACCTTCTGGGGGCTACTGGGAACCATCTCCGCAGTGGGCCAGGTGATCAACGGCCTGGAGGTGGGAGGCAACAATATGGGCAGTATCTTCGATGAGCTGAAATCGGGACTGGAGAAACCACTCAGCGGCATGGGCACCGCGTTCAGCTCATCCCTGTTCGGGCTCGGTGGCTCCCTGGTGCTGGGTTTCCTGGATATCCAGGCGGGACATGCGCAGAACCGCTTCTTCAACGGCCTGGAGGAGTGGCTCTCCGGCCTCACCCAGCTGATCGACGATGACGGCGAACAGGGCGAGACCGGGAGCAATGACACCCAACCCCTGGTCGAGGCACTGCCGCTAGAGGCCGACGACCGCCTGGAGTTGCTGATCCAGGAGATCCGGGCCGAGCGTCACCTGCTGATGCAACTGCTGCGTGCCCAGCAGCAGGACAGCTCCGCAGGGCATGCCGAAACGGACGAAACGGAGTAGCCATGCTGACCAGCAGCCGACGCAGCAAGCGCCACATCGATGTCTGGCCGGGCTACGTCGACGCCCTCTCCGCGCTTCTGATCCTGGTCATCTTCGTCCTGATGCTGTTCACCTTTGCCCAGTTCCTGCTCTCCGAGTTGCTCTCCAGCCAGGAGAGCGAGCTGGTGGTGCTGAACCGCCAGATCAACCAGCTGACCCGGGAACTGGGGCTGCAGAAAGAGGCCAATGCCAAGCTGCAGAACGACGTCGGGCAACTCTCCGACATGGTCAGCTCCCTGACCGGTGAGAAGTTTCAGCTGGCTTCACGCATCGATTCCCTGCAGCAGGAGAACCAGGCCGGCCAGGAACAGATCGAACAGCAACTGCTGACCCTGGCCAGCCTGCAGGAGGATATCAGCGCCTTGCGCCTGGCACGGGAATCCCTGGAACAGGAGGTGGGCAGACTGGCCGCCAGCCTGGATCAGAGCGAGCAGACGGCAGGACAGCTACGGGACCGCTCGAAAGCCCTGCAAGCGCGCCTGGCGGATCAGCAGGAGCGTACCCTGCTGGCCCAGCGGGAGGTGGAGAGCAAGGAGATCCGTATCCAGGCCCTGACCGCCCTGGTCGGGACCCAGCGTGAATCCCTGGAACAGCAGCGAAAGCTCTCGGACGAGGCTCGAATCCAGGTTGCGGCCCTGAGTCAGCGCATCGACCAGCTGCAGCAACAGCTGCAGGAGGTCAACAGCGCCCTCTCCACGGCCGAGCAGGAGAACCTGGGCAAGGAGCAGGAGATCAAGCGGCTTGGAGAGCGCCTCAATATAGAGCTGGCGCGAAGGGTCAATCGCCTCGAAAAGTACCGCTCGGAGTTTTTCGGTCGCCTGCGGGAGTTGCTTGGTGACAATCCCTCGATCCGGGTGGTGGGTGACCGCTTCCTGTTCCAGTCGGAGCTTCTGTTCGCCTCCGGCTCCGCCCGCCTGGGCGACGAGGGCAAGCAGCAGCTGGGTAAGCTGGCGGGTACCCTGAAGAGCGTCGCCGACCGCATCCCGGTGGATATCCAGTGGATCCTGCGGGTGGACGGCCATACCGACCGCATCCCGATCAACAACGAGCGTTTCCCCTCGAACTGGGAATTGTCCACCGCCCGGGCGGTCTCGGTGGTGCGCTACCTGGCCAGCCAGGGGATTCCCGAGAAACGCCTCTCGGCCGCCGGCTTCGGCGAATTCCATCCGATCGATTCCGGTGGTTCGGAAGAGGCCCTGCGCCGGAACCGCCGTATCGAGATCAAGCTGACCTCTCTCTAGGGCCTGTTAACAGGCCCTGGCTTGGTTACCAACGGCTAACAGAGTGCCTGGGCCGCCGCCTGGGCCCGGTTCTCCATCCCCGCCTCCCCGTGCCAGTAGCCGTTGCAGGAACCGACCGGCAACAGCCGCTCCAGCTTTTGCGACGCCTCACCCGGCTCAACACGACCATCCAGCGCCTGCCGGAACAGCTCGATCACCCGGGCGGTATGGTTGGCCTGGGGACTGATCCGCAGCACGTCCACATCCAGGGCGCGGATCCCGTCCAGTTCGGACAACAGGTTGAAGGTGTGGGCCGACTGGGTCTGGATCCCGTTCAGGGCCAGGAACCGG
>JAPHTA010000096.1 GCA_026196475.1 Sedimenticola sp. | reverse complement strand
TAGGAGGCCCGCCCCCGGGCCGATGGAACCAGCTGAAAAGGCCAGGCCGTGCACCCTTCTTCGCGGCGAGGGCGCCGCTCCTACCCTCACGGATCAGCCGATCCTGTAGATCCCCAGGGCGGGTCCGGCCACGTCGGGGGGATCGAACACCGTATCCTCCTCGCCGTCGGCGGCACCCAGGCTGCTGAAATCGTACAGCGCCCCATCGGCCAGGTGCGATGGCACCACGTTGCCCAGCGCCTTGAAGATGTTGCCGCTACGCCCCGGGTACTGCTGCTCCCACTCCGCCAGCATCTGCTTGATCTGCTTGCGCTGCAGATTCTCCTGCGAGCCGCACAGGTTGCAGGGGATTATCGGAAACTCGCGCTGCCGGCTGTAGCGGGCGATATCCCGCTCGGCACAATAGGCCAGCGGCCTAATCACCACGTGCCGGCCATCATCGGTGTGAAGTTTGGGCGGCATCGCCTTCAGCCTGCTGCCGAAGAACATGTTCAGAAACAGGGTCTCCACGATATCGTCCCGGTGGTGACCGAGGGCGATACGGGTCGCCCCCCACTCGCTGGCCACCCGGTAGATGATCCCACGGCGCAGGCGGGAACAGAGAGAGCAGGTGGTCTTGCCGGCGGGTATCTTCTCCTGCACCACGGAGTAGGTATCCTCCTCCACGATGCGGTACTCGACTCCAAGCTCCTTCAGGTAGCGGGGCAACACGTGGGCCGGAAATCCGGGCTGCTTCTGGTCCAGGTTCATCGCCAGCAGGGTGAAATCCACCGGGGCCCGGGCCTTCAGGGTGAGCAGGATATCCAGCAGGGTATAGGAGTCCTTGCCGCCACTGAGGCAGACCATCACCCGGTCGCCCTCGCCGATCATGTTGTAGTCGGCGATCGCCTTGCCGACTTCACGTTCGAGACGCTTCTTCAGCTTGTTGAAGTTGTTGGAACTCTTGGGCCTGGCATTTGAATCTGGCATGGGTCTGTCACCCGGGGGGAGCGGAAATGGGAGGGATATTACACGCCGTGCCCGGAAAAAAACAGGCCGTCAGCGAGGCCGGGGAGCGACGGCCGCGGGGATTACTTGAGATCGGCGAGGGCCGCTTCCAACGCGTCCAGGTCGGGGACCAGGGCAGCAACACCGTTCACGCTTACCGCCGCCTTGACCATCGGCGCTTCCTGCACTCCTGCCTGGGTCTCAATCATCTGTTCGGTGATGCGTACCAGGTGCGGCGCGGAGTTGAGAAGGATGCCGATGTAGGGCATCAGAGTATCACCACTCAGGGTGTTGCAGATCGCCACCCGGGCGCGATGGCCGATCTCGCCCTCTTCCTGGTCAAGCAGGGCCTCGTAGGAGACCAGGGGCATGGCGTGATTACGCCAGTTGAAACGCCCCAGCACCCATCCCGGCCCGTCCCCCTCCAGCGGGTCGGGCTGGCGGTAGCTGACCACCTCGCAGACCGCGGCGTTGGGCAGCAGCAGCTGTCCCTGTCGCAGCGGCAACAGTACACCCCGCACCTCGCCACCGGATTCCACCTCGCTCATCCTGCCTCCTCATCCAGAACCGAATAGATATTGTCCAGCAACTCGCTCTCCTGGTAGGGCTTGCCGAGATAGCGGCGTACCCCCAGTTCCATCGCCAGGTTGCGGTGCTTCTCGCCGGTACGGGAGGTGATCATGATGATCGGCACCTGCTTGAGATCTTCCGAGTTCCGCATGTGCCGAGCCAGTTCGTAGCCGTCCATGCGCGGCATCTCGATATCCAGTAGCATGATATCCGGCACCTGCTCCTGCAGCATGGCGACCGCATCCACACCGTCCTTGGCGGTAACCACGTTCATGCCGTGTCGTTCCAGCAGGCGGCCGGTGACCTTGCGCACGGTAATCGAGTCATCCACCACCATGACAGTCCTGCCGACGCCCGGTTCCGGGGTGGAGGCCTCGACCTTCGCCACCTCCGGCTGTCGAACCGCGGTCTGCGCCGCATCGGAGCGGACCAGGGCGGTCACATCAAGAATCAGCGCCACCCGGCCGTCACCCAGAATGGTACCACCGGAGATCCAGCGCACGGTGGCCACCTGGATACCGACCGATTTGACCACGATCTGCCGGTTGCCCAGCATTCCGTCCACCTGCAGGGCAACGTGGTGCTCGCCGGCCCGGACCAGCAGCAGCGGGTACCACTTGCGCTGGTCACTGAGATCCACCTGGCCCACGTTCAGCATGCTGCCCAGGTAGCGCACCTGGTAGTCCTGACCGGCGTAACTGTAGACCTTCTGCTGACCATCGTAGCAGGCCTTCAGCTCCTGCAACGACACCCGGACCACGCCCTCGATACTGGTATGGGGTATGGCGTAGATCTCGCCCGCCAGTTCCACCAGCAGGGCGTCGGTTATCGCCAGGGTGAGCGGCAGGCGTATGATGAAACGGGCACCCTGACCGGCCTGGGAGTCGATATCCAAGGTTCCGCCAAGTTGTTTCACCTCGCTCACCACCACGTCCAGGCCAACACCGCGACCGGCGATCTGGGTCACCTCCTGGGCAGTACTGAAGCCGTGTTCGAGCACGAACGGCAACACGTCCCGGTCCGAAACCTCGGCCTGGGGATCGAGCAGGCCACTCTTGATCGCCTGCTTGCGAATCTTCGCCATGTCGACGCCACCGCCGTCATCCGAGATCACCAGCTGCACATCGGAGCCCTCCCGGGAGAGCTGCAACAGAATCCTTCCCGTGGCGCTCTTGCCCTTGGCAGTCCGCTCCTCCGGCGTCTCGATGCCGTGGGCGATGGCGTTGCGCAGAATATGCTCCAACGGGCCGATCATGCGCTCCAGGATACCGCGATCGATTTCGCTTTCGGCACCGAGAATCTCCAGTTCCGCCTGTTTCTGCAACTGGTTGCCGGTCTGTCGCACCACCCGCTGCAGGCGCGCCACGATCTGCGAGAACGGCACCATGCGGGTGCGCATCAGGCCATCCTGCAGATCGGTGGTGATGCGCGACTGCTGCAACAGCAGGGTATCGGTCTCGGACTGCAGCTCTTCCAGGTAGTTATTGATATTGCTGAGATCGTTCACCGTCTCCATCAGGCTTCGGGAGACCTGCTGCATGGCGGAGAAGCGATCCAGCTCCAGGGGGTCAAACGAGGCATCCAGTGGCGCATTCACCTCCCGGTCCTGCTCGTAGCGGAACAGGATCTGGGCCTCGGTCTCGATCTCGAGGGTGCGCAGCTGGTCACGCAGACGGCTGATGGTCTGCTCAAGCTCGGTCAGGTTGAAGCCGAGCTGCCCGTTCTGCTGCTCGATACGGGTCCGGTAGATGCTCACCTCGCCGGCGTAGTTGACCAGCCGGTCCAGCAGGTCGGAACGCACCCGAACCTGCTCCCGCTGTCCACGGGTCAGCTGCTGCGGGCGTGGCCCCTCGTCCGCAGTCACGCTGAGCGAGGCTTCCGCAGCGGGTGAAGGCGTTTCTGTCGCGGTGTCGATTTCGGTTGCAACCGGCCCGGTGGTGACCGAATCCTGTTCTTCAGTGGAGAGCGGCGACGGGGCCTGTTCCTGCGCGATGCCGGACTCCCGGGAAGACGCCCCGGCAAGTGTGGCTTCGGCTGTTGCCGGAGGTTCGTCCACCGCCTCTTTCTCCGGCGATAGCAACGGCTCCGCCTCCACTACCTCTTTTTCAGCCCCCGGCGCTACTACCGTCCCGTCCCCCTCCGGGGATACCGGCTCTCATACAACATCCGCTTCTGCCAGCGTTTCCGC
>JAPHTA010000082.1 GCA_026196475.1 Sedimenticola sp. | reverse complement strand
TCTTGTTGTTCAACATGGATCGGGTAGTAGCCGACTGCCGGAGCCGCCGCCGCCGGGCGTCCGACATAATAGAGGTGTTTGCCCTTGTCCAGCTGGGTATGGAAGCGGTGCTTGATCTGGTCCCAGGCACCCTGGTTCTGTGGCTCTTCCTGGCACCAGATCAGCGTATCCACCTGGCTGTACTGGTCGATGACGGAATCGAAAATCTCCCGCGGGAAGGGGTACAGCTGCTCGATGCGGATGATTGCCACGTTGCGCAGGCCCCGCGCCCGCCTTGCCTCCAGCAGTTCGAAATAGACCTTGCCGGAACAGACCACGATATGTTCCACCTCGGAAGGTTCCAGATCGTCGATCTCGCCGATCACCGGCTGGAAACCACCCTTGGTAAACTCGTCCAGGGCGGATGTGGCGAGCCGGTGACGCAACAGGCTCTTGGGTGACATCACGACCAGCGGCTTGCGCATCGGCCGCAGCATCTGCCGGCGCAGCATATGGAAGACCTGCGCCGGTGTGGTCGGCATGCAGACCTGCATATTGTGTTCCGCACACAGCTGAAGGTAGCGTTCCAGGCGTGCCGAGGAGTGCTCCGCCCCCTGGCCCTCGTAGCCATGGGGCAGCAGCATGACCAGTCCGCAATAGAGGCCCCACTTGGCGCCGCCGGAACTGATGAACTGATCGATTACTACCTGTGCGCCGTTGGCGAAGTCACCGAACTGGGCTTCCCAGATGGTGAGCGCCTTCGGCTCGGTGGTGGCGTAGCCATACTCGAATCCGAGCACCGCCTCCTCGGAGAGCAGTGAGTCGATAACCAGGAAGTTGGCCTGGCCCTCGGAGATGTGTTGCAGCGGGGTGTAGCTCTCGCCGGTCTTCTGGCTGTGCAGCACCGCGTGACGGTGGGAGAAAGTGCCGCGACCGCAGTCCTGGCCCGAAAGCCGCACCGGCGTGCCCTCGTCGACCAGTGAGGCGTAGGCCAGGCACTCGCCGAAGCCCCAGTCGACCAACTGGTCCCCCGACGCCATCTTGTGGCGACCCTCGATCAGCTTGTTGACCCGCGAGTGGAGTTCGAAGCTCTCCGGTACATCCAGCAGGCGGCTGGCCAGTTGCGAAAGCTTCTCGTCGCTGATGCGGGTATCGACCGGATGCTCCCAGCCGATATGATGATACGGTGCCCAGTTGACGTGATAGGGGTAGTTGAGATCGGTCAGCGTGGGACGCGCCACGGTGGAGTTGTTCTCCAGTGAGGTGCGGTAATCCTCGACCATTTCCCGGCTCTGCTCCGGAGTGACCACACCCTGGGAGATCAGCAGGTCGGAGTAGTTGGAGCGGGTGGTCGGCAGCCGGCGTATCTTCTGGTACATCATCGGCTGGGTCATGGCCGGCTCGTCTGCCTCGTTGTGGCCGTGCCGGCGATAGCAGACGAGGTCGATGATCACGTCCTTGTGGAACCGCTGGCGGTAATCCATCGCCAACCGGGTGACGAACAGGACTGCTTCCGGATCGTCCCCGTTGACGTGGAAGATCGGTGCCTGGACCATCTTTCCGACATCGGTGCAGTAGAGCGTTGAACGGGTATCCAGCGGATTGCTGGTGGTGAACCCGACCTGGTTGTTGACCACGATGTGAATCGAGCCGCCGGTGGTATAACCCCGGGCCTGGGACATCTGGAAGGTCTCCATGACCACGCCCTGGCCGGCAAAGGCGGAGTCGCCGTGAATCAGGATCGGCAATACCTCGGCACCGTCCCGATCGCCGCGCCGCTGCTGGCGAGCCCGTACCGAACCCTCGATAACCGGGCTTATGATCTCCAGGTGGGACGGGTTGAAGCCGAGTACCACGTGGGTGAAGCCGGTCGGGGTTTCGATATCGGTGGAAAAGCCCATGTGATACTTGACGTCGCCGTGGCTGCGGTAGCGGTCTGGTGTTTTCCGGCCCTCGAATTCATCGAACAGTTCAGCCGGGGCCTTGCCCAGGATGTTGGTCAGCACGTTGAGCCTGCCGCGGTGGGCCATTCCGATGGCCACCTCCCGGATCCCGTCCTTGCCACCGCGCTGTATCAGTTCATCGAGCAGGGGGATCAGAGACTCGCTGCCTTCCAGAGAGAAGCGCTTCTGGCCCACATACCGGGTGTGCAGGTACTTTTCCATCCCCTCGGCCGCGGTGAGCAGGGTCAGCAGCCAGCGCTTGTCCTGGGCCTCCAGTTCCGCCCTGGCATGGCTCCCCTCGACCCGTTTCTGGATCCAGCGTTTCTGCCGGGTATCGGTGATGTGCATGTACTCGGCACCGATATTGCCGCCATACACCTCCTTGATAAAGTTGATGATTTCACGCAGGGGCATGCGGTCCGGCGCAAACAGGGAGCCGGTATTGAAAACGGTATCCATGTCCGACTCACCCAGTCTGTGGAAGGCCGGCTCCAGGTCCGGCACATCCTCAACCTCGCGCAGGCGCAGCGGATCAAGCGTTGCATACTGGTGACCACGTACCCGCCAGGCGTTGATCAGTCGCAACACCGCGGCCTGTTTTTCCGCGGCTCCCGGTGACATCCGCTCAGCGGCCTGTCGCTGGGCGGGTCGCTTCTCCCTGGCCAGACGCGCGAAGTTGGAACGTACCGGCCCGTGGGCGATATCCGGCGCCTCGTTTGCGGAATCCTTGATAATCAGGTCGAAACGCGCTTTCCATGCCGGATCCACACTGTTTGGGTCCTGCAGGTAGCGCTCGTAAAGATCCTCAATAAAGGCGGCATTGCCGCCGGAGAGGGCAGACGTGGTGCGTAACAACTCCAGAAGTGCGCTCATTTGGATGGTCGGCCTATTATTTGTGGGTGGGAGAGCGATTAACGGGATAGTAGCATAAGGAACACAATTTTAAAGTGCTTTTGAATAATTAGTACGATCATCTTAAATAAATCCTGTTTTTGTGCGGTTGCACAAATGAGTGGTTCGGGTCATATTGCACTAAATCTCAATGATTCAGAGAGTTAGGGTTTTTGCCGGAGCGGGGCGCTATACTCCCATTTTCTGCCTTCATATTTCGACTCAAGGGGGGCTTGGCCTGGATTTGTGAATTACCGGCTCCGTTTTTTGTCGGAATCTGAATAGAATCGGGAGTGGCGGATTCGCCATCTCGGATAACGCCACGGGCACAGTTGACGGTCAATGCAGCAGAGAGATAGCAAATCACGGGAAAAATGGGCGCGCTTCAGCATCAGTTCGCTGGAGGCCGATGTTGCCTATTTTGATGCCCGGTTGGCCTTGCTGAATAAAAAAAATGCGACTTATCATCAGCTCGCACAGGTAAAGGCCTATACCGAGCTGGAGCGGGTTCTCTCCAGAATGCTGGCCAGACTTAAGGGGGGGGACAGTCAGACCGGGAGTGAAACCGGTATCGAGGTGACAGAAACCACCGATGACGCAGAGGCAAGTGAGCTGGACCTGGCCGATAAGCCTGTGGATAAAATACCCGCGGATGACAGCTGACCCGGTCCAGGGTGGCTGGCACCGCTACCTCGCATCGGAATATGAAACAAAAGCGTTTGCGAGCGGGTCCCCTGGGTGAAGGGGTGTGGAAAGTGGCGCCCCCGACACGATTCGAACGTGTGACTTCACCCTTAGGAGGGGTGCGCTCTATCCAGCTGAGCTACGGGGGCTTGAGAAAGTCCGCGGTGCCGCCACCTAAAGGCGTCGCCCCGGTTGCGAATCATCGGGATATCCGCAAGTCGGCCATTTTAGCACCCCGACCCGGGCGCTTGGCAACAGTGCGCTGCACTCGTCGGGACGTGTTGTGCCCTGGCCGGTGTTATGGTCGCGTATTATGAACAAAGTATTTCGAGGTGCAGTCTGTCATGTTGGATACCGCTAGACTCCTTTCCCCCTCCTCGTTTCCCGCTATCCGGCGTGAACGTCTGGAGACCTTGCAGGTAAACCTGGGTTACCGCTGCAACCAGACCTGCCAGCACTGTCACGTCAACGCGGGTCCGACCAGAACAGAGATGATGCGACGGGACGTGATCGATCAGGTACTGGCGTTTATCGACCATCAGCAGATCGGAATGCTTGACCTGACCGGTGGTGCGCCGGAACTGAACCCCCATTTTCGATACCTGGTGCAGCAGGCAAGGCAGCGGGGGGTGAGGGTGATGGACCGCTGCAATCTCTCCATCCTGGAGGAGCCGGGCCAGGATACGCTGGGCGATTTCCTGGCCGGTCAGCGGGTTGAGGTGATTGCATCGCTGCCCTGTTACCTGCAGGAGAACGTCGACCGGCAACGTGGCAAGGGTGTCTACGATGCCAGCATACGCGGGCTCCAGAGTCTCAACCACCTGGGCTATGGTATGCCCGGCAGCAAGCTTGTCCTCAACCTGGTGTATAACCCTCCAGGGCCGGTATTACCCCCGCCCCAGCAGACGCTTGAGGAGGAGTACAAGCGACGCCTGCTGGAGGATCACGGGATCCGGTTCAACGGTCTGTTCACCATCGCCAATATGCCAATCAGCCGATTCGGCAGCATGCTGCTGTCGAGGGGTGAGTTCCAGGGCTACATGGCCCTGTTGCGTGATGCCCATTCGGTGGACAACCTGCAGACGGTGATGTGCCGTAATCTTCTCAGCGTGGACTGGCAGGGGTATCTATATGACTGCGACTTCAACCAGATGCTGGACATGCCGGTCGAGGGCGAGCCGGGTAAGCGGCTGCACCTGAAGGACCTGATGCAGGCCCGCTTCGAAGGCAGACCTATCCGTATCGCAGAGCACTGCTATGGCTGTACCGCCGGACAGGGCAGCAGTTGTGGCGGTGCGCTGAATGAGTAGCCAGGCTTGACATCCCTGTCGATCATTATTCCGACCCTGAACGAGGCCGCGGGCATCGAGGGCCTGTTGCGCTCGCTGCAGCCGCTGCGGATGAAGGGCGGGGAGTTGATTCTGGTTGATGGGGGGAGCCGGGACAATACCGTCACCCTGGCTGAACCTCTGGTGGACCAGGTGCACGAATCTCCCCCTGGAAGGGCGCTGCAGATGAATGCCGGTGCCCGCCGCGCCAGCGGCGAGGTACTGTGGTTTTTGCATGCTGACTGTCTTGCCACGCCCGGGCATGGCGAGGCAATAATTGCCTCCCTGCGGAACACTTCTGCCGCCTGGGGGCGGTTTGACGTCACCCTGTCGGGTAGCCATCCGCTGTTTCGGGTGATCGGTTTTCTGATGAATCAGCGCTCCCGTCTGACCGGCATCGCCACGGGTGATCAGGGTATCTTTGTACGCCGCTCCCTGTTCGAGGCACTCGGCGGCTTCGCCGAGATACCCTTGATGGAGGACCTTCAGCTCAGTTCCCGCCTGCGCCGGCATGGACCGCCGCTTTGCCTGCGTCAGCGCCTGGTAACGTCGAGCCGGCGCTGGGAGGAGGCCGGGATAGTGCGCACCATCCTGTTGATGTGGCGACTGCGGCTGGCCTACTTTCTGGGTGCCGATCCGTACCGGTTGGCAAGGCGCTACACGTGATCGAGTTTCCGGACAGTCGTATCCTGCTGTTTGCCAAGGCTCCGCTGCCGGGCAGGGTGAAGACCCGGCTGATTCCCCGGATAGGCGCCCGGCAGGCGTCGGACCTGCATGCGGAGTTGCTGTGGCGCACGCTCGGCAGTGCCGCGGGCGGACTGGCACCGTTACAGCTCTGGTGCACCCCGGATACCCTTCATCCCCTTTTTCAGGAGGCCGCCAGAGCGGCGGAGGTGAGCCTGCATTCCCAGGTTGGCAATGATCTTGGGGAGCGAATGGCTTATGCCACGAAAACGGCCCTGGCGGAGGCGGGTTCGGTCTTGCTGATCGGTGCCGATTGCCCGGTGCTGGCGCGTTCCCATCTGCGCCAGGCCCTGGACTGGCTGGCGGCGGGCCGTGATGCCGTACTGGGTCCGGCAGAGGATGGTGGATATGTCCTTCTGGGCTTGAGACGCCACCACCCGCAGTTGTTCGAGGGTATGGCGTGGGGTACGGGTGCGGTCCTGCAGGAGACCCGACAGCGCCTCCGGCAGCTGGGTTTGACCGTCTCCGAGTTGGAAACCCTGTGGGACCTGGACAGGGCGGAGGATCTGCAACGCTACCGGCGGCAGGTGGCCCCGCTTCAGGCCTTGGCCAGCGGTTTGCCTGACTCCATCTGACGATACTCCCCGCGGGCGCCGTAGATCTCCCGGTTGCCGCTTCGGCCGCAGAGAATATCCAGGGCCTGTCGGGTGTGGCGCTGGTTGAGCGCCACCATTCCGCCGTTGATCTCGTTCTGCTGCTGCAGCCGGGCTGCGATTTCTCCCAGTTGTTGCCATAGCCTGGCCGGCTCGCTACCGGACAGGGTCTTCAGCAGCTCATTGATGTCGCCGCCGGCTTGCAGCCTGTCCACCAGCTGTTCCCGCTGCCGGGCTTGCCGGTGCATCCGGATCACCAGCTGCTGTTTCTCCTGGCTGATCGACTCCAGGGCATCTGCATCGGCCGACTTGAGAATCTGCTGCTCCTTCTGCAGCAGCTCGAGAAGGGATTGGGCGCAGGCGTACTCTGCCGAGACGAGTTGGGATAGCTGCTGTTGCTGGTCGGCAGAGAGTGCCATGGTTTACTCCTTGGTTTTGATTTCCGAGCGGGCAAAATCCCGCTCCTGGGTCAACAGGTTCTCGGCTGCCTCTTCCGGCTCGAAGCTGAAATTCCCCGAGGCGAGAGAGCGTTGTATGTCCGCGATATGGTTGGCATCTGTGATCGGCAGGCTGGCGATCTGCGCCTGCAACTCCTGCAGCCGGGTGGCCGATACGGTCAGGCTGACCGTGTCACTGCCGCTTCCCGCTCTGCCCGAAGGCGCGCTGCCGGCGTTCTGCGGCTTCTCTGCAGACTGGGCTTTTCCACTGTCACCGCTGCTGATCGGGTGTCCGGACAGGCCTTTGATCTTCATGTTTGTTCACCACCTTGGGTTTTATGGGGTTGCACTACAGATTGGCGTCAGCTGTGGCGCAATCTTTAGATCCTATTATAGTAACAGTCCTGTAAAACCCGGCCTGGTTCACACGCATCGCCTCTATCCCCGTGGCCCGCTCAGGTAGCCACCCGGACGGTTCCCCTGGCCACGATGGTCGCTTCAAGCTCCCGTTCCGAGCTGCTGTTTCTGACCTTGATCCGCTCCCCTATAGCACCGCTATCCAGCGCCTTCCCCTTCACCCTCACTTCAAGCGAGCCGATGCGGGCGAGGATGGTCACCAGGTTGCCCTTTTTTACCGCGTGCTGAACCATGATGCGGTCCGGTGTGACCACTCCGTCCACCTGAATGCGTCGCTTGACCCGTTTTCCGGCCGCCTGCTCCAGGGAGGTGATATAACCACGGTGCAGCCTGGCTACATCGCGTAATTCGAGTCGTACATCATCGGTCGTGATCAGGGCGCCACGGTTCAGCGGCCGGCTGGCGACCACGATCTCCTCCATCCGGGATACGCTCACCGGAACGTAGAGAGTCCAGCGGGTGGTGTCGTTACAGCGCACCCCGACCGTAATCCGGGCGCTGTTGCCGCGCCGGTAGGGCGCGAAGGTCTCCAGGGGCTGCTCACAGGCGGCGAGGCGCAGACGGCTGTCGATGTTTCCGGCCTCGACGCTGACCTCGTCTTCCGTTCCGGACAGCTCGTCGAGGACGTGCTGTTCGGCGGCCTTGCGGATGCTGTTGTGAGTCTGTTGTGCTTCGCCGAGGGCGGCTCCCGGCGCCAGCAGGCAGATCGTCAGCAGCAGGGCAAGCTGTTTCAGGATGAGGGTCGGGCTGTATCTCGTACTCATGGTCTGATCCGTTGGGTTCGGCTTTATCGCAATTGGATTCAAGCTATGGCGTGAAACATGCAATCCTCATGCCGAAAAGGGGGCCTCCGTCGGAATCCGGTGTATCCATGCCGGGAAACCGGCCGGTGACTAAAGCAATGGAGCCAGGGGACGCTAACCAGTAGAGAATAAAATCAGATCTTGAGAGGTAATCATGGCTGGAATCCTTGACGGGGTTGACCAACGGACCAAACTGGCAGGACACAACCGACTGGAACTGTTGCTGTTCCGGCTGGCGGGTCGGCAGCGCTTCGGTATCAACGTGTTCAAGGTGCAGGAGGTGATACAGTGTCCTCCGCTGACCCAGTTGCCCGGCTCCAACCCGGTGGTGAGGGGTATTGCCAACATGCGCGGCAAGACCATCACCGTGATGGATCTCTCCCAGGCAATAGGTGGCCCGCCCCTGGATAACGTGGAGGGGCGCTTTGTCATTATTACCGAGTACAATCGCCGCACCCAGGGCTTCCTGGTGGGTTCGGTGGACCGCATCGTCAACATGAACTGGGAGGAGATTCTGCCTCCACCCAAGGGCGCGCAGAAGGGCAGCTACATGACGGCTGTCACCCGGGTTGAGGATGAACTGGTGGAGATCATCGATGTGGAGAAGGTGATGAGCGAGATCATCAGCTCCGAGGAGGAGATCTCGGAAGGGGTGATCGAGGAGGATGCCATCGACGAGACCCAGCGTGTGCTGATTGCTGATGACTCATCGGTAGCACGCAACCAGGTGAAACGGGTGCTCGACCGCCTGGGGGTGATGACGACTGTATGCAATGATGGCAAGCAGGCCCTCGATCAGCTCAAGGCCTGGGCGGAGGAGGGCAAGAACGTGCCCAATCACCTGGCCCTGGTGATCTCCGACGTGGAGATGCCGGTGATGGATGGCTATACCCTGACCACGGAGATACGCAGGGATCCGGCGCTCGCCAAACTGCACGTTATCCTACATACTTCGCTGAGCGGCGTGTTCAACCACAGCATGATCGAAAAGGTGGGGGCAGACGCCTTTCTGGCGAAGTACGAACCCGACGAGCTGGCCAAGGTGGTGCAGAATCGTCTCAAGCAGCACAAGCAGGAGTTTGCCGGATAGAGCGGGCCGGTTCGCGATCGCGGTCCGAGAGGCACCGTTATCAACCGGATTGCCGGGGCATCGCCGCCATCGGACATGGGGATACCGTTGAAGTGAGGGCAGTCCTCCCTGGCGGTTGCAGTACGAAACGCGCCGAGTGCGCAGTGACCTGAACAGACACCAACAAAATGAAAGTTAGAGTAACTCTGCCGGGCGGGTCGGGCTATGCTGTCGCACGGTGATTACGAGGCGTTTCAAAGTTTCCTGGAGGACGCCTGCGGTATCGTTCTGGGTGCCGGCAAGGAGTACCTGGTATCCAGCCGTCTGGGTGGCCTGATGCGGGAATATGGTATTGCCACGGTCGGTGACCTTTTGGGCCAGCTCAGCAGCGGGCGAAATCCGAGGCTTCGCACCAGCATTATCGACGCCATGACCACCAACGAGACCTTCTGGTTTCGCGATATGTCCCACTTTCGACTGCTGCAGGATATGATCTGCCCCGAGATCAAGGCACGTAATGGCCGTTCGATCCGGATCTGGTCCGCCGCCTGCTCCTATGGTCAGGAGCCCTATAACCTGAGCATGGTGGTTCAGGATTACCAGCGGGCGAATCCCGGTGCACTCGGTAGCGGGGTCGAGGTGGTGGCCACGGATATCTCCTCCACCGTGCTCAGCGAGGCGAAGAAGGGAGTCTACTGCGGCATGTCCGCCTCGCGGGGCCTGAGTATCGAGCAGCAGAACCGCTACTTCAAGGCCAATGGCGATTGCCTGGAGGTAAAGCCGGAGATTCGTCGCGCCGTCAGTTTCCGCGAGCTCAACCTGACCAAGGGCTACGAAATGATGGGTCGATTCGACGTAATCTTCTGTCGCAACGTCCTGATCTACTTTTCCAGCGAGCAGAAGCGGGACATCATCAATCGTATGGCCCGGGTGCTGAATCCCGGTGGTTACCTGTTCCTGGGCTCCACCGAGTCCATGTCGGCCCACACCGACCGCTTCGAAATGGTCAGCGGCATGGGCGGTATCGCCTATCGCTTGAAGTGACCTTGTCCCGGGCCGATCCGGTCCGGTCCGTTGGGTATCCGCAGTATCCGGATGGCTGTATCTCCTCACCTTCTTCGTGCCCTTGGTTGCCGCCAAGACGGTCACTGCTTGCCGTCAGCCCGGTAGGGCTTTGCCGCTTTTTTGCCTCTCCCGGTTTTTTTCGTTTAAATATTTCGCTGAAACAATAAGTTAGGTTTTTGGCATGCTACCTGCTATGAGTCCTGTGGGAAAACCAGGAAGCAGGTCCATGAAACTAGACAAGGCATTAGGAATCCACGCTCAGTCACTGCAGCTGCACGCGCGACGTGCCGAGGTGCTGGCCTCCAATATCGCCAATGCGGATACCCCGGGCTACAAGGCGCGGGATTTTGATTTCCGCGAGATCCTGAAACAGCAGAGCGCGGTTTCGGCACCGCTCAGGACCACCCACCGCAAGCATATACCTCTGGACACCGGTCTGGTGTCGGCGGCCGAGATGGCCTACCGGATACCGAGCCAGCCATCGCTCGACGGCAACACGGTGGATAGCCAGCTCGAGCATACCGCCTACGCCGAGAACGCGATCCAGTACCAGACCAGCCTGCGCTTCCTCGGTGGCACCATCAAGACCCTCAGAAAAGCCATTACGGGGCAATAGTCATGTCAATGTTCAAAGTATTTGATACCGCCGCGTCGGGCATGAGTGCCCAGTCCCTGCGCCTGAACACGGTGGCCAGCAACATGGCCAACGTCGATACGGTCAGCAGCAGCGTGGAAGAGACCTACCGCGCGCGACAGCCGGTATTCAGTGCGCTGCTGGACCAGCTGAATCCGGACCAGCCCGCTGCCGGTGTGCAGGTGAAGGGTATCGTCGAGAGCCAGGCGCCACTCAACATGGAGTACGCACCGAATCATCCCAAGGCTAACGAGGAGGGGTACATCTTCCGACCCAACGTCAACGTGATGGAGGAGATGGCCAACATGATCTCCGCCTCCCGTTCCTACCAGAGCAACGTGGAAGTGGTGAATACGGCCAAGCAACTGCTGGTCGCCACCCTGCGTCTCGGCGAATAACAAGGAGTAACCCGATGAGTAGCGTAAACGCAGCCAGCAACGAACAGCTTTACCAGGCCCTGGGGCTCTCCCGGCAGCTGGAGCAGAAGGGGACCGCCAACGAGGCGGGCGATCTTCAGCTGGAGGACTTCCTGGAGCTGATGGTGACCGAGCTGACGCACCAGGATCCGTTCAAGCCGATGGAGAACAGCGAGCTGGCGACCCAGATCTCCCAGTTTGCCGCGGTCTCGGGCATTGATGAACTCAACAGCTCGTTTGCCGGGCTTTCCGAATCCATGGTCTCCGACCAGGCGCTACAGGCAGCGAACCTGGTCGGTCGCGATGTTCTGGTACCGGTAAATACCGGAAACCTTGAGGCCGGAGGATCGATCAGGGGTGTGGTGGGTATCACCGAGCCGGCGGAGCAGGTAACGGTACGAATCACCGATGGTTCCGGTGTGCTGGTGAAGGAGATCCAGCTCGGTACCCAGTCCAAGGGCGAGGTCAGTTTCACCTGGGACGGCCTGGATTCGAATGGTGAAGCAGTCGCGCCGGGACAGTACCAGGTCGAGGCCCAGGCCACCGTGGATGGAGAGACGGAAACGCCTTACACCCTGCTGGAGGCCCGGGTCGACAGTGTCAGTATCGGTGCCGCGGGCCAGGGGTTGAGTGTCAACTTGGCCGGTTTGGGGCCGGTGTCGTTCAGCTCTGTCGCAGAGATCCGCTGATTGTATTTATTGAGGAGAGACGCATATGCCATTTCGTATTGCACTGAGCGGACTTGATGCCGCATCCACCGACCTGCAGGTGACGGGTCACAATATCGCCAACTCGGCCACCAACGGCTTCAAGCAGTCACGCGCCGAGTTTGCCGACATCTACGCCAACTCACTGCAGGACGTGAGTACCACCTCGTCCGGACGCGGGGTCCGGGTCAGTCGGGTGGCCCAGCAGTTCAGCCAGGGCAACATCGATTTTACCGCCAGCAACCTGGACCTGGCACTGAACGGCGAGGGCTTCTTCACCCTGGCTGACACCAACGGCAACATCTCCTACACCCGGGCCGGTGCCTACACGGTGGATCGGGACGGTTACGTGGTAAACCACACCAACGACCGGCTGCAAGTGTTTGCCCCGATCGGTACCAGTGGTACCAACTTCAACACCGGTTCCACCACCGATCTGCAGTTGCCGACCCTCTCCGGTACCCCGTCTGCCACCAGCAGCGCGGATGTGGCGGTGAACCTGGATTCCAGCGGCACCGCTACCCCGGCAGCGACCCTGTTCGATCCGACCGTCGCCACCACCTACGACAACTCCACCTCGACCACGGTCTACGACTCTCTGGGCACTGCCCACACCATGACCATGTACTACCGCAAGTCGGATACGGTGGCCAACCAGTGGCACGTCTATACCACGGTGGATGGCAATATCGTTACCCCGACCACCAACTCCACCGCGGCGCCCTCGTCGGCCGCGTTCCCCAGCGCCACCCTGAACTTCGATACTTCGGGTAACCTGGTCACCGGTTCCGGCAGTATCTCGGCCACCGGTACCCTGGCCTACAACGCCTACCCGGTAGCCGGTGCCGCGGCGCTGAACATGACCTTCGATATGAACAACAGCACCCAGTTCGGCTCCGCCTTCGCGGTCAACAACCTGACCCAGGACGGCTATGCGCCGGGCCGGCTGAGTGGCGTGGATATCGACAATACCGGCGTGATATCGGCCCGCTTCACCAACGGGCAATCCACCGCCCTGGGCAAGGTGGCACTGGCCAAGTTCAACAACCCCCAGGGTCTGCGCCAGCTGGGTGATACCAGCTGGGCCGAGACCTTCACCTCCGGCAACGTGCAGATGGGCGAGGCGGGAACCTCCAGCTTCGGCCTGGTGCAGTCGGGTGGCCTGGAGAACTCCAACGTGGATATCGCCGAGCAACTGGTCAACCTGATCACCGCGCAGCGCAACTTCCAGGCCAACGCGCAGGTGATCACCACTGCCGATACGGTGACCCAGACGATTATCAATATCCGCTGAGGTTGATGGCATGTAGGAGGCCCGCCCCCGGGCCGAATGTTAAGGGATTCAACAGCAGTATGATTCGCGGCGTGGGCGCCGCTCCTACAACCAGAGATAGAGAAACAGGAGAAGACAATGGATCGCATGCTGTTTGTTGCCATGAGTGGCGCCAAAGAGACCCTTCTGGCGCAGTCGAGCAACAGTAATAACCTGGCCAATGCCAGTACCCCGGGGTTCCTGGCCGACCTGCAGCAGTTCCGTAGCATGCCGGTGTTTGGCGATGGCCAGCCGACCCGGGTCTACGGCATGAGCGAGCGCCCCGGGGTCGATTTTCAACACGGGGCCATCGTCCACACCGGACGCGATCTGGACGTGGCGATCAACGGTGACGGTTGGTTTGCGGTGCAGTCGCCTGACGGCAGTGAGGCCTATACCCGGCGTGGAGATCTGAAGGTGGATGCCAACGGCCTCCTGACCACCGGCAACGGCTTGCCGGTGATCGGCAATGGCGGGCCGATCGCGATCCCGCCAGCGGAGAAGATCGATATCGCCGCGGACGGCACCATCTCCATCCGGCCGCTGGGACAGGCAGCCAACGAGCTGGCCGAGATTGATCGGATCAAGATGGTGGAGCCGGCACTCGACGG
>JAPHTA010000294.1 GCA_026196475.1 Sedimenticola sp. | reverse complement strand
GTACCCAGGGCCGCGGCCGCGGCGGACAACTTGATAAATTCTCTTCTGTTGATCTTGTTCATGCCGCCTCCCTTATTGCTGGCTGCCGTAGAAGTTGAGTACGGACTCGATCGAACTCGGGCCGTGAGCCTCGAGCATCTTTCGGACCTGCTTCTTCATCTTCTTCGGCACCTCGCGGTGACCGGCCTTGAAGTCCTCCATGCTGTACTTGAGGTAAAGCATGGACTGGCCCGCCAGCAGGGCGCTGGCCTCGGTGTTGGTACCGCCGTCCTCGTGGCACTTTTCACAGTAGTCGTCGTGCAGGGTGGCACCCAGCTTTGCCTTGTCGGCGGAGAAGGGCTGGTTCATGGGAACCGGTTTCTGGGCCGCGAAGTAGTTCGCCATGGCGGTGATCTGCTCGTCGCTGTAGCCCTTGGCCACCCGGTCCATCACGGTGGCCTTGCGGTCACCGCTCTTGAAGGCCTGCATGGTCTCGACAAAATATTCGGGATCGGCACCCGCGATTGTGGGAATCACGGCCACGCTGGAACCCATGGTGCCGTGGCAGGCAGCGCAGGTCTGTGAAAGCATCTGGGGACTCGGACCGGCCTGGACAGCCAGTGCGCCAACCATCAATCCTCCCGTCAACGCAACCTGTAACGTTTTTTTCAACGTCATCTATTGCTCCTCCATTTCTCTAGTTTTTTATGGAAATACTGCCAGGTGGCAGAGGTCCAGTATGAGTCGTGGAGAATAAACTTGCAATTTGTAAGTGCTTATTATCGACTTTCGGGGGTGACAGGTGTGTGAAATCCCACATTTATTCGCCACCAACCTGTCAATTATCAGCACGCCAGGATCGGGAATCCCGGATACACCTACGCTGGCGCCTGACCGGGGTGCATGCCAAGATAGTGACCGACCCTGCACCCGGCCATCGTCGCTGTTGGCCCGGTGCGCCTTCCGCCGGAGGCGTGATGAGCCATACGAACGAACAGCCCAGCCCGGAACCCGTGGACTACCTGCAGGCCGGGAGATATATCGATAGCGACAACCCCGGGGTGATTGCCTTCGCCCACCGCCATCGGGTCGGGAGTGAACCGGGCATCGAGGCGGCAACGCGGCTGTACCTGGCGGTTCGGGACGGGATCTCCTACAACCCCTACCTGGTGGGACCGGATCCACGCCACTTCCGGGCCAGCGACTGCCTCGCCACCGGTAGTGGCTTCTGCATTCCCAAGGCGGCCCTGCTGGCGGCCTGTGCCCGGGCCATCGGCATCCCGGCCCGGGTCGGCTACGCTGACGTGCGCAACCACCTCTCCTCGAAGCGGCTGGATGAACTGATCGGCGGCAACGTCTACACCTGGCACAGCTACACCGACCTGTACCTGGAAGGGAAGTGGGTAAAGGCCACGCCGGCCTTCGACAAGGCCCTGTGTGAGCGGGTCGGGGTGCCAGTGCTGGAGTTCGACGGCAGAAACGACTCCCTGCTGCAGAGGTTCAACGCGGCCGGTGAGCGGCACATGGAGTATGTCAGACAACGAGGCGTGTTTGCCGACATCCCCTATTCCCGAATTATCGCCGCCTTCGAGGCCAACCACCCCCGCTGGCTGCACAATCGGAATAACCTCGACGACGAGGTTTTTGAAAGTTGCACCGAAAGCGGCAAGGAATCGGTATAAGCGGGTTGAAGCATCACCCGCTGGCCCCTGCCACCTCGAGCCTTCTCATCAATTCCAGCAGCCAACGGATAGCCGGTTCGTTTTCATACAGCGGATGCCAGATCAGGTTCAGCTCGAAAGCGGGAAAATCGGTCGGCGGTTCCAGTACCTCGAGGGGAAAGAGCCCCACCAATTGCTCGGCAATCCGACTCGGCAGGCTGAGCAGGTAATCGGTCTCTGAGACAATTCGGGCGGCCACCAGGTAGCTGTGAGTGGAGACGGCGATATCTCGCTGCGTGTCCTGCCTCGCCAACCACTCGTCAACGATGTTGTGCTTGATCCCAAGCGGCGTCGGATAGACGTGACGATGGGCAAGGAACTGCCTCAACGAGAGCCGCCGGGAGCGCCGACGCCCTTTTTTTGCGACACAGACCAGCCGGTCACGCAGATAGGGTTCGCTCCGGAGCTGTTTCTGCGGCGGCAGGTACTCCCGAACGCCCACCACCAGATCGATCTCGCCACGCTCCAGCGCCTCCAGCGGCACCTGCTCGGTGAGCCGGGTGATATCGACCCGGGCGCCGGGGGCACAGGCACAGAATGCATGGCTGATTTCCGGCAGCAGGACATTCTCTCCATAGCTGGTAAGCGCAATGGTGAAATCGCGTCGACTGGTCTGCGGATCGAACGGGGCCGGCGGCTGCAGGTTGGTGCCGAGCTGGTTCAGCAGGCTCCGTATCGTCCCGGCCAGCGCCTGTGCCCGGGGACTGGGCATCATGCCCCGGGTCGTTCTTACCAACACCGGGTCATCAAGCATTCCTCGAAGCCGTTTTAACGCGTTGCTCATCGCCGGTTGACTGAGGAAACAGCGTTGCGCCGCCTTGCTGACACTCTGCTCCCGCATCAGGGCATCGAACACCACCAGCAGGTTCAGGTCGAGACGGCGCAGTTGCCGATATATATCATTCATATCATCAATATAGTTATTTCCACTATCCATTTCAAAAATAATTGGTTCCAGCCTACCCTTTGCCAGTACCCAACCAAAGGAGAAAAAGGTAATGCACAAGAAGATACTCATGACCATCGCAAGCGGTCTTCTGGCCCTGCCCGTGGCACAGGCCGTGGAACTCCCAAACCAACCCTACCTGTCGTTGGAGTTGGCACAGAAGGCTACCAATGCAGCACTGGCGCGCTGTGCATCTGACGGGTATCGGGTATCGGTTGCGGTGGTTGATCGCGCCGGCAACCTGCTCAGTCATGGCCGACACCCTATGGCCGGCCCCCACACCATCGGGAGCAGCCAGGGTAAGGCGTTTACCTCCGCCAGCATGGGACAACCCAGTGGCAAGGTGGCGGCAATGATCGGCGAGAAGCCGTTTCTCGAAGGACTTCGCAACATGGATCCGAGACTGGTGATCCTGGGTGGCGGATTGCCCGTCGTGATCAAGGGTGAGCGCGTCGGCGGTATCGGTGTCGGCGGAGCCCCTGGCGGTCACCTGGATGAGGCCTGTGCTGCCGAGGGACTGGGCGCCATCGGTGTGGACTGAGCCCGAGATGCTGCAAGGTATCCGTTCCCGGATCACCAGCGTTGTTTTTGCCGACCATCCATTCGCAACAGGTACGTTGATTCACAACGAGGTGAAGTATGAACCTGCAACACTACCGTCTGCCGCTGATACTCGGCAGTCTGGCACTCCTTCTGGTCCAGGCAACCGTTGCCCAGGTGCCCCCTTCCGCCCAGTCGATCGTAAACTACGAGGGCCTTCTGGCTGCCGCCGCCAGCGGCGACGCGACACGCATCCGACAACTTGCAAGGGAAAAGGTGGAGATCGATGTCCGTGATAGCCGGCAGCGCACCCCGCTGCACATCGCCGCCTATTCAGGGCAACACGACGCGATGCGGGCACTGGTGGCAGCCGGTGCCGATCCCAACGCTATGGAAGGGGATGACTACGACATCGTCACCATCGCGGCGGTGGCCAACGATCTGCCGACCCTGCGGGTGGCCCTGGAACTGGGCGCAAGCCCGTCCAACGTGACCAGTCCTTACCGGGGAACCGCCCTGATCGCCGCCGCCCACCTGGGCCACCATGAGGTGGTACGCACCCTGATCGAAGCAGGTGCCCCACTGGATCATGTCAACAACCTGGGCTGGACCGCCGTGATCGAATCAATTGTGCTGGGGGATGGCGGTGACCGTCACGTTGCCACCCTGGCAGCCCTGATCGCGGGTGGAGCCGACATCAACCTGCCCGATCGCAACGGTAGAACACCGCTGGCCCTGGCCCGGCGCATGGGTTACCGCGAGATGGCGGCACTGCTTGAATCCGCCGGTGGCAGATAGTGTGCCACCGGAGAGGGTGTGGCCGGCGGCGAGGTACCTCTGCCATGCCCAGCGCGTGGTGACCCTCCCGCTCATGTCCTGGCTGGTTTCACTCACAATCTGCCTGCCGGCGATTCTTCTGATGAAGCCGATCACTGAACACCTCGCTGGGCGTCACCACAACGGATCACCGGAACCGGGGCGTGCCCGAAAACAGGCACGTCCCGGCCTGTTCAGGTGGCCAGGGCCGGCTCCAGATCAGTCTCGGATTCCGCTAGATCGATCCTGATCTTGAGCAGGGTGCCGGTGCCCTTGGTGCCGAAGGCGGTGACCTCTCCGTTGACTCCCTCAACACGGGAGATCACGCTGTTCAGGAGCAACTCGGCCATGTCCGACCCGCTGCGACTATTGGATTTCGGATCGAAACCGACCATATCCTCCAGTAGCGAGACCTGTACCGAGTCCTGGGCGAAGCTGCTGCGCAGGACCATTTTGCCCTCACCATCACTCTGCTCCACGAAGCGCATCACGTCCTGTATCGCCCGGTATAGCTCCCACTCCACCGCTTTATGTTTCCAGTGAAACTTTATGAATTATTAACCCGGCATTCAAATAGATATCAGGCGGCATAGCAAATGAACTCTGCATCAAAGTATTTGGCAACTCGCCCAGGCAACTTTTGCAGTTTTCG
>JAPHTA010000244.1 GCA_026196475.1 Sedimenticola sp. | reverse complement strand
GGCAACAACCAGCCCGCCAGCGGCAGCGCCTCCCCGCAGGGTGACCAGGGCCACCACGGCGGAGCTGAGTATACTGGTCGGGGGGAGCAGCAGGGAGAGTGCCGCCAGCAGGAGGGTCATCATCACCGCCTGTGGCATTCCCCGCATCACAAAGGATGCCAACGCCTGCATTTACCTCGCCCCGACCCTGGTTCAAACAGATTCAGCCGGCATCCGGGATGACGGCTGAAATAACAGCTTCAGTGGCTGTCGGTGTACGGCAGCAACGCCAGGTAACGGGCGCGCTTGACAGCCGTGGACAGCTGGCGCTGGTACTTGGCCTTGGTACCGGTGATGCGGCTCGGCACGATCTTGCCGGTCTCGCTGATATAGGCCTTGAGCAGGTTCAGATCCTTGTAATCGATCTGGGTAATGCCTTCGGCAGTGAAGCGGCAGTATCTTCTGCGACGAAAAAAACGTGACATAGTAGACTCTCTATTCAAATCGTGGATTGGTCGGCCCTGCTGGCCTGACCTTGAACGCTATCGGGGGTGGCCGGATCAGGCCGAAGCCTCTTTCGAATCTTCATTCCCGTCGTCATCATCATCATTGGCGTCAGAATCCGAAGCCGAACGATCGGAGGAACCCCGGGCACTGTCGTCCCGATCGTCCCGGTCATCCTGCCCCTTCACCAGCGGCGAGGCCTCTGTGACGGCACTGTCGCACTTGATGACCATGTTCCGAAGAACCGCATCATTGAAGCGGAAGGCGTTCTCAAGCTCGGCACGTGCCTCGGCACTGCACTCGATGTTCATCAACACGTAGTGCGCCTTGTGGAGCTTCTGAATTGGATAGGCGAGCTGGCGGCGACCCCAGTCTTCCAGGCGGTGGATGGTACCGCCATCGTTTTCGATCAGCGCACGGTAACGCTCGATCATTCCGGAAACCTGGTCACTCTGGTCCGGATGAACCATAAACACGACTTCGTAGTGTCTCATTGTATCCCCTTACGGTTTAATACAGCCTCCCATGCTGGGATGGTGAGGCAAGGAGTCAGGCACAGTCCCACTGCGCCGGTAAACAGCGCATTCTACATAGCCCCACAGATACATGCAACAAAATGGATGGCCGGGAAAACAGGCCCGTCTCAGGCTGCGCTGCTTCTCTGACGCAGCGCTTCGTACAGACAGACACCGGTGGCCACGGAGACATTCAGGCTCTCTACCGCACCCGCCATCGGCAGATGGACCAGCAGGTCACAGCACTCCCGGGTCAGGCGCCGCATTCCCTTCTCCTCACCGCCCATGACGATCCCGACGGGGCCGGTCAGGTCAGCCCCGAACAGGGACTGCTCCGCCTCACCGGCGGTCCCGATCAGCCAGACACGGTGTTCAGACTGCAACATCTTGAGAGTTCGCACCAGGTTGGTAACCTGAATGAAAGGAATACTTTCGGCCGCGCCACTGGCCACCTTGCAGGCGGTCGGGGTCAGACCGACGGAGCGGTCTTTCGGCGCGATTACCGCGTCCACCCCGGTGGCGTTTGCACTGCGCAGGCATGCACCCAGGTTATGCGGATCCTGCACCCCGTCGAGAATCAACAGGAGCGGAGGCCGGTCAAGTCGCGACAGTAATGACAGGAGATCCTGCTCATCCTGCGCTGCCGGTGCCAGGGTACGGGCCGCCACACCCTGGTGGTTCGATCCATCGGTGATCTCGTCCAGTTGCTCACGGCTGACGTATTTCAACGGAATCCGGGAGTCACGCGCCAGGCCTATCACCTCACGCACCCGCCGGTCCTGCTTTCTGGCACCGTCCACCCAGAGCTCCAGGATCGACTCCGGACCGTGTTTCAGGGCCGTCCGGACGCTGTGCAGTCCGGCCACCGTCTGGCTGTTACTCATAGTGGAATCCGGAAAGCTGTTCGCCGCCCCACAAGCGGGCGGATCCGGCCAGGGCATTCCCGATCATTTCCGGTCGCTCCGGCGTTTCCGGCCCTTGCGACTGCCGCTACGCTTGTTGCCACCCGGTTTCTCGCCACCCCGGCCAGCCGCCGCGGACTTTTCGGCTCCATCCTGCTTGCGGCGCCGCCCGCCGCGCTTCGCCTGCGGCGCCGAAACCAGCAGGAAGTCGATTTTTCGATCATCCAGGTTGACCGCCGCCACCTGGACCCGCACCAGATCACCGAGACGATACACGGTGCCGGATCGTTCGCCGGTAAGACGGTGGCCGACCGGATCGAAATGGTAATAGTCGTTGTCGAGAGCGGTAATGTGAACCAGGCCATCGACATAGATCTCCTCCAGCTCAACGAATATGCCAAAGGAGGTGACACTGGTGATAATCCCGCCGAACTCCTCGCCAACCTTGTCCATCATGTATTCGCACTTGAGCCAGGAGACCACGTCGCGCGTCGCCTCATCGGCCCGTCGCTCAGTGGCGGAGCAGTGCTCGCCCAGGGTCTGCAGCTCGCCCGGACTGTAGTCGAAATCCTCCACGCTGCCGCCCCGGGAGAGGTGCTTGATGGCACGATGCACGATCAGATCCGGATAACGCCGGATCGGTGACGTGTAGTGGGTATAGGCGGCAAACGAAAGTCCGAAGTGGCCCTGGTTTTCTGCGCTGTAGACCGCCTGGGAGAGCGAACGCAGCAGCACCGTCTGAATAAGGTGTGAATCGGGCCGTCCCCGAATCTGCTCCAGCAGATCGGCATAGTCACTGGTCTTCGGCTTGTCCCCGCCTCCCAGGAACAGCCCCATCTCGCCCAGAAACTCCTTCAGGTCGAGCAGTTTCTCCGCCTGGGGACCGTCGTGATTGCGGAACAGGGCCGGCTGCTTGCGACGCAACAGGAAGCGTGCCGCCGCCACGTTGGCCGCCAGCATGCACTCCTCGATCAGGCGGTGGGCGTCATGCCGATGCACGGGAACCACCCGCTCCACCTTGTGCTCGTCGTTGAACAGGATCCGGGTCTCGGTGGTATCGAAGTCGATCGCCCCCAACTCGCTGCGGGTATCCCGCAACACCTGGTAGAGGGCGTACAGCTGGTGCAGATCGGACAACAGGTGGCTGTAACGGCCGCACAGCTCCGGATCGCCCTCCAGCAGCATGGCGTGCACCTGGTCGTAAGTGAGACGGGCCTGGGAGCGCATCACCGCCTCGTAGAAGCGGGACCGGGTCACCGTACCGTCACGACTGATATAGAGTTCGCAGGTAAGGCAGAGGCGGTCCACCTCCGGATTGAGCGAACAGAGACCGTTGGAGAGCACCTCCGGCAGCATCGGGATCACCCGGTCCGGAAAGTAGACCGAGTTGCCGCGCGAACGGGCCTCCCGGTCCAGGGCGCTACCGGGCCTGACATAACTGGAGACATCGGCGATGCAGACCAGCAGTTTCCACCCCTTGGGCTTCTCCTCGCAGTAGACCGCGTCATCGAAATCCCGGGCATCCTCGCCATCGATGGTTACCAGCGGCAGGGCCCGCAGATCGACCCGGCCCTGCTTGGCCGCCTCATCCACCTCTCTGCCGAGGGAGGCGATCTCCCGCTCCACCTCTTCAGGCCACTCCAGCGGTAACTGGTGGGAGCGGATCGCCACGTCCGTCTCCATGCCCGGAGCCATGTGCTCACCCAGTACATCCTGGATCCGGCCGATCGGCTGGTTTCGCTTGGTCGGCTGGGTGACGATCTCCGCCACCACCATCTGGCCATGGCTGGCGCCGTTGAAATCGCCCTCCGGTATCACGATATCCTGGTGCAGACGCTTGTTGTCCGCGACCACGAAACCGACACCCTGCTCGAAGTAGAGCCTCCCGACCACCTGCCGGTTGGCCCGCTCGAGAACCTCCACCACTGCCGCCTCCATGCGGCCACGCCGGTCCTGTCCGACCACCCGCACCACGGCCCGATCGCCGTGCAGCAGCTGGCGCATCTGGCGCGGGGAGAGGAACAGGTCATCGCCCCCGTCATCCGGGTGCAGAAAGCCGAAGCCGTCCTGGTGACCGATCACCCGGCCGGCGATCAGGTCCTTGCTGTTGACGATGCAGAGCGCCCCCTTGCGATTACGGACCAGCTGACCATCCCGCTCCATGGCGTTGAGACGACGGCGCAGGGCCTCCAGGTCCTCCTCGCTGGTCAGCTCCAGCTGGTGCGCGATCTCCTCGCGCGCCATCGGTACTCCCGAGGCGGCCATCTGCTCCAGGATGAACTCCCGGCTGGGGATGGGGTTGGTGTACTTTTTCGCCTCGCGGCGACTGTGTGGATCACGCTTTTCGGCGCTCTTTTTTGCTCGACTTCTGGTCAAAAGGGAATCCCTGAATTTTGTATGAATGAAATGCTATTGTACCGTTGACAAGGATGAATTGTCGCTGTAAAGTTCGCGACCTCTGAAGTGATCGCACGATCAGCGGCGCTCACGACAGTAAGAGCCGAGGTGGTGAAATTGGTAGACACGCTAGCTTCAGGTGCTAGTGGGGGCAACCCCGTGGAGGTTCAAGTCCTCTCCTCGGCACCAGACAAAAAAACCCGTTTACTCGCATGAGTCAACGGGTTTTTTCTTGCCCGATGTTTTCGCTTTCCGATCGCACTCAGTCTTCCGCATCCTCTTGTTGACGACGGTGGGCAGCCACTACCGCCAGCGCGGATTCATCCAGTTTCCGCTGGCATGTCTCGAACAGGATGCGCTCTTCGAACCGCACATGCTCCTTCAACGCGTGGGCAAAACGCTCCAGGTTGTCGTCGATCTCCAGGTGTTCCACCAGGTAGGCTATCTGCCGGTGCTCCAGCAGGGTGCGCTCCGCCAGTGCCTGCTCGCCGGCCTCGGCCAGCGCCGGCAGTATCGCCTGCTCCTCCACGTCAAAATGGGGTCGAAGCTCTTCCCGGTATACCTTAAGTACGTGCCGGATCATCGGCTCGGGGGCCTCCCCCCCTTGCGTCACCTTGCGGATATCCCGCGCCAGGGCCAGCGCCTGGTGGTGTTCCGAGGAGAGATCTCTAAGGTACCTGTCTCTTTTCAACTCATGTCTCCTGTCGGGCCTTTCCCGCGCTCAGCAGCAGCTGAAGCCTGCTGATGCATGTTCACACTGTAGCTTCCGATCGGCAACCTGGCGATCGATCTCCAGCCACTCGTCATCCCCCATTCTCTGCGCAGCCCACGGCAGGGTCGCCTCCTCCTCAAGCGCGATCTGCGAGCGAAGGTGCTCGATGGCCCTGATACCTGTCTCAACGATCGCCGACCGGGAGACCAGCTGATCCAGCAGGAGGGCTTTCAGGTCAGCCTCAAGCCGCTCCAGCTGTTGCAGAAAGAGTACCGACTGCCCGTTAAGAAAATCAGCCATCAGGCGGGTGGCATCACCTGCCTTCCGGGTCAACCGCCGCACCAGCAACTGCTCCTTCGGCAAGTGGGCATTGACGAACTGGTGTCGCAACTCCTGTACCTGGTCAAGCAACCTGGCAAAGTGAGCCTCGCTGCCATCCCCGGCCTGGTGTAACTGTTGTTCGATCCTGTCTGCCAGGGTCTGCAGGCAGTGGTGTTCATTCCTGAGCTGATAGGTAACTGTCGTGTTCATGGCACTCTCCTGGTTGATGGATAGACGGAAACGGGCACTCTCCGGTTTCATCACCTCCCGGATCGATTCAGTTGGCCCCGGGCGATACTCCACACCAGGGTCAGGATAAACAGGGCCAGCGCAACGCCATTCAGGTGTCCGCCATGCAGCAACAGCGAGGATGAACCCGCAATACCGCCACCCACCCGAACCAACAGGGAGAGCTGCAGCAGAAGCAGTGGCAGGTAGAAAAGGGGTGAATAGGGTATCCGCAACTGGGTTACCGCCGGAAAGATGATCAGCGCATGGCCGATCACCATGGAGAAGACAAAGCCCAGTAGCAGGCTGTGCAGCGGCGCATCACGGGTTACCGCTCCTATTCCCAACTGAACGGTGACAAACAGAACGGCCGATGCGAGCAACCAGGCGTATCCAGCCAGCATGCAGACGGCGGTAAAGCGTGTCAGGCCATTCAGTCTGACGGTTCGCCGGGCGATATCGAACAGCAGCAGCCAGAGACCGATCCCGGCCAGTCCGGCAGAAAACAGCAAAAGACCGTCTTCGGGGCTGAACGGTCGCAGCGCGGCACCTGCCAGGGGCACAACGCTCAGCAACGCCAGGAGCAGGCGCCGCCTTCCGGACTGCACCACCAGGCGGCTCAACTCCAGCCGTTCCCCGGCGATGGTAAGGACCAGGAATGCAATCCACCAATAGATTACTTCATCGATCTCCGCGCCGTTGAACAGCAGGATATTACCGCTCAGCAGCGCTACCGCGCCACCCAGCAGAATCCAGTTGTGAACCGCGGACTGGATCTGCAACACCCTGACCGAAGCGCCCAGAAACAGCAGGCTTCCGGCCACCAGCAGCAGAAGCGCGGAAGAGGACATGGAGGCCAGCAGCAGAAGCCCCCCCAGGCCGGTAAGAAGGGGCGCCAGGTAGGCCCAGCGCTGGCCGATGGCGACGGCCCGTTCGAGACCGATCACGGTACCGAAAAACGCCGGAATCATCAGCACACCGTGGTGGGCCACCTGCTGCAGTGCAACCTGGGGCACCAGTGTCCCGAGCCTGCCGATCCCGGCCAGGATGCCTATGATCAACGACACCATGCCGAGAAACAGGATCGGGAACCGGTAAACAGGCTTCAGATCACCCCACATACTGCACCCCTCCTGCCGATTCAGGCCGCTTTACGGGTGATATGGACCTGCCACACCTCGGGACCCCGCTCGATGTACTCCCAGTCGAACTGGTTGGTCCGCTCCGCTTCGAACTGGTATCGCAGCGGCGCCGGATCATGGTCATTGACCAGTAGCAGAAACTCCCCAGGCTCCAGGGCCTCGAAGGTGTTGAAAATCAGCGGATGCCGTTCCCGTGGCTCGATGGTCCTGACATCCACGGTGCTTTTTGCCTGATTGGTGGTCATGGTATCTATCTCCTCGATAATCAGTTGGCATTAGGCCCAACCCAGCTGTTTTTTAGCCTTGTCGGACATTTTTTCCGGACTCCAGGGCGGCTCCCAGACCAGCTTTACCTCGACCGCTACCGAGGGTGGAACCTTTGCCTGGATTGCTTCCCGACTCTCATCAGCGAGAAGGCTGCCCATGGGGCAGGCCGGTGATGTCAGGGTCATACTGACCGTCACCCGCTCGGCACTGGCAGCCACGTCGTAGACCAACCCCAGGTCGACGATATTGATACCCACTTCGGGATCGATGACCGTTTCCAGGGCGGCATAGACCACCTTCAGTGCCACCTCTTCGTCAGAGAGTTTCTCCTTCATTCCGGGTGTCTCCATAATGTACATTTTAAATGCATATTTAATCTAGCACGCCGATCTGCGATAATCAACATATAATATGCATATTATATCGAGGACAGGCCATGCGGTTGACCACCTTTACCGATTATACAATCCGTGTACTGATCTACCTCGGACTGCATACGGATCGACTTACCACTGCGGCCGAACTGGCGGAACGCTACCAGGTGTCGAGGAACCATCTTACCAAGGTGGTCCACTTCCTCGCCCAGCAAGGCTATATCGATACGCTGAGGGGCAAGGGGGGCGGGATACGCCTGGCGCGAAAACCGCACGAGATTCGTATCGGCATCCTGATCCGGGATTCCGAGCGGGACAGCCTGCTGGTGGAGTGTTTCAACAAGGAGAGCTGCCAATGCAGGATATTACCGGCCTGCCGTCTGACCGGTATCCTGAGGGAGGCGGAGAAGGCATTTTTCCAGGTGCTCGACGGTTATACCCTGGCTGACCTGATCAGGAACGATAAAGCCCTGGATGCACTGCTGGCGGAGGCAATTCCCGGCACATAGGAGCGTACTGGCAGATTCTCAACCAAACTTGACCCGATTGCTGAATTTTCATCCACGCCTCGCTATAGAATGGATCAGGTCTCCCCCGGCGCACTAAAAAGACCTGGAAGTGGATGAAAAAGTCGACCCTGATTGTCTGCCTGTTTCTCGCCCTGGCGAACGGTTTCCTGCTGTTTTCGCCGCCGCCATTCCTGACCCTGCATGAAGGCCGGGTAGGTGCACTCCTGATTACCATGATCACGCTCTGGGGCAGTGGTGTCATTGCCGAACACTTCACCGCCCTGCTCTTCTTTCTGCTCAGTATGCTGTTCACCCTGGCCCCCGCGGAGGTGGTCTTTTCAGGATTTCAGACCACCGCCTTCTGGCTGATCTTCTCTGGCCTATTCATCGGCCTGGCCATTACCTCCACCGGACTGGGTAAACGGGTGGCCAGGCAGTTTACCACCAGGGTCGGCAGCGGTTACGGGGCAACCATCCACAGCCTGGTGTTGCTGGGCGTACTGTTCGCCTTCCTGATGCCATCGGCCATGGGGCGCACAGTGCTGCTGATCCCTATCGCCATCGCAATTGCCGGCCAGATGGGTTTCCAGTCCGGCAGTCGCGGGCGAAGCGGAATCGTTCTTGCGCTGCTACTGGGCTCTTTTATTCCGGCTTTCTCCATTCTTACCGCCAATGTTCCAAATATCGTGCTGGCCGGCCTGGCCGAATCGGAGCTCGATATCACCCTGCTTTACGGCAGCTACCTGGCACTCCACTTTCCAGTCTTGGGCCTGCTGAAAATGGTCGCGATCGGCAGCATCATCACCCGTCTCTACCGGGATAAACCGGCAACCGGGCTGCTCCCCGATACTCCACACGGAGAGCAGGGGCGTAAACGTGATCAACGTGTTCTGGGCGTGACGCTCGCCGTGATGGTGCTGTTCTGGATGAGCGACTTCCTGCACGGCATATCGCCGGCCTGGATTGCGCTGGCCGGTGCGCTGCTGTTGATCGCCCCGGGCATCGGCGTGGTCAGCCAGAAAGAGTGCCTGCAGAAGGTGAACTACAACCCGCTCTTTTTCGTGGCCGGCATCCTGGGCTTCGGCAGCCTCATCAGCCACTCGGGTCTAGGCCAGAAAACGGCTGATGCCCTGCTTCACCTGGTCCCGTTCGATCCGGCAACGCCATTTGCCAATTTTCTGCTCCTGAGCGCAACCTCCATGTTCACAGGACTGCTTACCACCCTGCCGGGAGTACCCGCGGTGATCACCCCCCTGAATGACCAGCTGTCACAATTGAGCGGCTTCAGCAGCGAGGCGACACTGATGGCCCAGGTGGTCGGTTTCTCGACGCTGCTGCTGCCCTACCAGGCGCCCCCGGTGATTGTCGGAATGCAACTGGCCGGGGAGCGGATCAGCGAGGCGATCAAGGTGTGCCTGGTCCTGGCCCTGGTGACGCTGCTGTTCCTGCTGCCACTGGACTACCTGTGGTGGCGCTGGCTCGGTTGGATCGGTTGATCCCTGTCGAATCGAATGACCAACTGCTCTTTTTGCTATACTGCGCGCCTGTAAAATCATTGCATGGAGTGAACTGTGCCCAGAGCGTGCGACCTTAAACGTGGTGTCATCGTGGAGATCAACGGGGTTCCCCACGCGGTAAAACAGGTGGAAAGCAAGAGCCCCTCCTCGCGCGGCGCCGCCACACTTTACAAGGTGCGATTCGTCAACCTGCAGACCCAGCAGAAGCTTGACGAGTCCTACAAGGGTGATGACCTGCTGCCTGCTATCGATTGCCTCCGGCCCCAGGTCCAGTATTCATACCGGGACGGGGATCTCTTCTACTTCATGGACCTGGAGAACTATAGCCAGTACAGCATCGGGGCCGAGGATATCGAGGAGCAGGCCGGCTACCTGACCGAGGGGCTGGAGGGGATCACTGCCCTGATCGTTGAGGACAAGCTGCTCGGCATCGAACTGCCACAATCGGTGAATCTTGAGATTATCGAAACCACACCGGGCATCAAGGGTTCTACCGCTACTGGCAGAACCAAACCGGCACGCCTGGTTACCGGACTGGAGATCCAGGTTCCGGAGTACCTGGAGCCGGGTGAAGTGGTCAAGATCAACACCGGCAGCGGAAAGTTCATTTCCCGTGCCTGAAGGCCCGCCGATTACTCCTCCAGCGGCTCGCCCTCGGGGGTAACCACGGTGAGGCCGAAGACCTGCCACACCTGCAACCCACCACGGTAGTAAAGCAGCTTTTCCGCCGGGTAGCCTATGCTCAAAAGCCCCCGGATGGCGGTGGGTGACTGGCCGCACCAGGGACCGTTGCACCAGAGCACCGCGGTGCGGGCCCGGGAGAAGTCCCACCCCTCGTCCTGCTCCTTGACGTTGAGCCGGGCCAGCGATTCGGCCAGGGTGATATCGTCCGCGCCCTGCCCCGGATTGAGACGGGTATAGGGAATATTGACCGAACCGGGAATGGTGCCCCGACGGTGCCAGTCCGGGGTCCGGGCATCGATCAGAATGCCACTGCCCTGTGCCAGTTCATTGCGCATGAAATCGATCAGCTCAACCTCGCCGATGGTCTGTACGCCGGGTGCCGCCTGCATCGGCTGGGCACAGAAAGGGGGGCAGGGCCGGGAAGTGAGCATGAAATCGGGCGCGATCATGGCACCACGATCCTGCTTTCTCATCACCGTGACCGTGCGCTCGCCGTGCCTGACCTGTAACTGATCGAGATCCCGGGTGATATTCACTTCAAGTGCCTGCACGGGCAGCACAAGCGATAGAGTAAACAGCAGCAGTATCAGTTGTCGGTACATCGGTCTATCCCCTCACGCAACGCTTCTGGTCAGGCCATCGTTCCGGCAGGTTTCCTGCGGCGGGCACTTTAGCCAGTATAGTCCAATGCGGATACTCCTCGGTAAAAACCGCCGGCTGCCAGGCTCACTTGGCAGACGGTTTCACCGTGGCGCGCTTTTTCCCGGTTTTCTTCTTCGGCCCACCCGGCGCTGCATTGGCCGTCGCCCCCTGCCCGGCCAACCGTTTCAGTCGCAACGGCCGGTTGCAGACATAGACCCGTTGCAGGTGTTTGAAGACGTCTCGCGGCATTCCCTCCGGTAAATCAACCAGGGTATGACCCTCGGCTATCTCTACCCGGCCGATGTGCTCACCATCCAGGCCCGCCTCGTTGGCCAGCGCCCCCACCACTTGACCAGGGGTCACGCCGTGCTCGGCACCGACTTCGAGACGATAGGTCTCCATCGGAATATCGGAACCCCGGCCTGCCCCCTTCCCGGCTGCTTTCTTCGCGCGCGGTTGCGTCTTTCCGGTTTTCTCTTTTTTACCACCCGGACTGCCGCGGAGGTCACCCCCCCTGTCCGGCCTGGTGGTGGCCTCCGGGACGATAAAGGGCCTTTCCCTCTGCGCCAGGTAGGTCAGTGCTGCGGCCATATCCCGGCTACTCAGCTCCTGCTCGCGGGAGATGCGGTCAACCAGGCGATAGTAGTAGTCGAGATCCTGTGCAAGCAGGGTTTCGCGCAGGTTGCCGATAAAGCTGTCGATTCTATAAGCACTCAGATCACCCGCGCTCGGCAACTCCATGGCGGGTACCTGCTGCCGAATGGAGCGTTCGATCGCCTTCAGCAGGTGGCGTTCCCGCGGCTGAACGAAAAGCAGGGCACGACCCTTGCGCCCCGCCCGCCCGGTCCTGCCGATACGGTGCACGTAGGACTCGGGATCGTTCGGAATATCGTAGTTGACCACGTGACTGATACGCTCCACATCCAGGCCCCGGGCGGCGACATCGGTGGCAACCACGATATCCAGGTTGCCCTGTTTCAGGCGCTCCACGGTGCGTTCCCGCATCGCCTGGTTCATATCCCCATTCAGAGCCTCGGCGGCAAAGCCGTGGGCCTCCAGCTTGTCGGCCACCTCCACCGTGGCCAGCTTGGTGCGCACGAAGACGATCATGCCGTCAAACGGCTCCACTTCCAGGATGCGTGTCAGGGCATCCATCTTGTGCTGCCGGGTGACGGTGTAGTGAACCTGGTCAATGGCACTGACCGTTTTACTCTTCGACTCGATCTTTATCTCTACCGGCTGGCGCAGGTATTTCTTCGTCACCTTGCGAATGGCCGCCGGCATGGTGGCGGAAAAGAGCGCCACCTGCCGCTGTTCCGGGGCCTGCTCGAAGATCCACTCGATCTCCTCGATAAACCCCATCTTGAGCATCTCGTCCGCCTCGTCCAGCACCAGGGTGCGGATCCGATCCAGCTTGAGGGTACCCCGTTTCAGGTGATCGATTACCCGTCCCGGAGTACCCACCACAACGTGGGCGCCCCGCTTAAGCTGTCGCAACTGCAGGTCCATACGCTGGCCGCCGTAGATCGGCAGCACGTGAAAACCCTTGAGGTGGCGGGAATAGGTCTGGCACGCCTCGGCAACCTGCAGGGCAAGCTCCCGGGTCGGGGTCAGGATCAGCACCTGGGGATCGGGACTTCCCAGCTCGAGACGGGATAGCAGAGGCAGGGCAAAAGCTGCGGTTTTTCCGGTTCCGGTCTGGGCCTGGCCCAGCAGGTCACGGCCCGCCAGCAGTTCGGGGATGCACGCCGCCTGAATCGGAGTCGGGGTTTCATAACCCTGCTCCTGAACGGCGTTCAGAACGGGAACGGACAACGCAAACGAGTCAAAACCCGTGCGTACGGGGGTGGTTTCCATGACGAATCCTCTTTGGGGGCGCACAATCCACCGAAGGAGATCAATGGAAGCGGAATGTTTCGAGAGGCGCGGAATTCTACAGGTTTGGCGGTCAAATGTGTACAAAAATCGATCATTGCGATCAATCCGGCCAACAGGGGGACTATCTGGAAAAATAAAAACGGGGCCACCCGGGCCCCGTCTTGAGCCTGCCATCCCGTTGCGGTCAGGCGTCGAACGGGTGGCGCAGCACCACGGTCTCACGACGATCAGGACCGGTGGAGATGACATCGATCGGTACGCCGGTCAACTCCTCCACCTTTTCCAGGTAGTTGCGAGCATTCTGCGGCAGGCCATCCACACTCTCAACACCCACGGTGGACTCGCTCCAGCCGGGCAACTCGATAAACACCGGCTCACACTTTTCGAACCCGTCGGCACCCACTGGCGGAACACTTACCTCTTCCCCATCCAGCTTGTAGGCGACGCAGATCTTCAGGGTCTCCAGTCCGTCCAGCACGTCCAGCTTGGTAATGCACATACCGGTCACGCTGTTGATATCCAGGGAGCGCTTCAGGGATACCGCGTCCAGCCATCCGCAGCGACGCTTGCGACCGGTGGTGGCACCGAATTCGTGCCCTTTCTCACCCAGGTGATCGCCCTGGTCATCGAACAGTTCCGTCGGAAAAGGTCCTGCGCCGACACGGGTTGTATACGCCTTCACGATACCCAGCACGTAGTCAATATGACAGGGTCCGACACCACTGCCGCTGGCGGCACCGCCGGCGGTGGTGTTGGAGGAGGTAACATAGGGGTAGGTGCCGTGATCGATATCCAGCAGCGCGCCCTGAGCGCCCTCGAACATGATGTTCCTCCCCTCGCGACGCATCCTGTGCAGGGTTCCCGTCACATCTTCAATAAGAGGGGTCAGGATTTCGGCCTGTTGCAGGGACTCGTCCAGCACCTGCTGGTAGTCGACCGCGTCCGCCTTGAAGTAGTTGACCAGGGTGAAGTTGTGGTACTCCATCACCTCGCGCAGGCGCTCCTGGTAGAGTGCCTCGTCCCGCAGCTCGCCAAAGCGGATGCCGCGGCGGGAGACCTTGTCCTCGTAAGCGGGACCGATTCCACGACCGGTGGTACCGATCGCTTTCTTGCCCCGTGCAAGCTCCCGCGCCTGGTCGAGGGCGATATGGTAAGGGAGAATCAGGGGGCAGGATTCACTGATACCAAGCCGTTCGAGTACCGGCACACCATTTTGCTTCAGTACTTCCATCTCCTCCAGCAGCGCGGTCGGCGACAACACCACGCCGTTGCCGATCAGGCAGCGCACGTTTTCCCGCAGAATGCCGGAGGGAATCAGGTGCAGTACGGTTTTCTTGCCGTCGATAACCAGCGTGTGGCCCGCGTTGTGCCCCCCCTGGAAACGGACCACCGCCTCTGCGCGGTCAGTCAGAAGATCAACAATCTTGCCCTTGCCCTCGTCACCCCACTGGGTGCCGATCACTACTACATTCTTACCCATGACTGGTACTCGTAATTTTCAATAATTCTCCGGGTCGTTCAGCGTGTCATACCGCCTTTACAACCCAGTCCTCACCCTGTTTAACCAGGGCCTCACCGCATTTCATGGCCGCTGCGTCCCCGGCCTGTCCCGGCAGTGCGACGACCACACGACGCCCCTGGGCGCGCAATGCCTCCACTCGCTGCGCGAGTTTCGGATCACTCTCTGCCGGCGCATAGATTCCGTTCCCGGGCGAGAGGTCCTGGCGCCGCCCAAGCTGCATCAGCATCTTCATATCGGCACTGAAACCGCAGGCGGGGCGAGCCCGCCCGAACAGCTCCCCGATAGCGTCGTAGCGCCCGCCACGGGCGATCTCGGTGCCCTGTTCCGGAACAAAGGCGGCGAATACAACCCCGGTATGATAGTGGTAACCGCGCAGTTCGGCCAGATCAAAATGTACCGGCACATCGGGGCGGCGTTGAGCCAGCAGCCTGGCCAATCGCTCCAGCTGGGCGAGCGCCTGCTGCACAGTTTCACCGGCTCCGGCAAGCAGGCCACGGGCGCGCGCCAGCGCATCGTCACCGCTCAGACTGGCCAGGGAAGCGAGCATTGCCCGCTTCGCACTATCCAGTGAAAAGGAATCCAGAAGCATGTCGATTTCCGGAACCGCCTTACGCTGCAGGGCATCGAACAGGGCCAGTTCCTGCCGCGTATCCAGGCCACTCTCCCGCGCCAGGGTGCGAAAGATACCAACGTGTCCGAGATCCAGATAGACATCTTCAATTCCGGCACGCTCCAGACTCTTCAGCATCAGGCAGAGTATCTCCTGGTCACTCTCCTCGCCGCCATGACCGTAGAGCTCTGCCCCCACCTGAACCGGCGAGCGGGAGCCCCCGAAACCGTCACTGCGGGTCTTCAGAACAGTACCCGCGTAGCAGAGTCGGGTCGGGCTCTCGCTACGCAACTGGTGAGCATCGATGCGCGCCGCCTGGGGAGTGATATCGGCACGGATTCCGAGGGTGCGACCGGTAACCTGGTCGGTCAACTTGAAAGTACGCAGGTCGAGGTCACTTCCGGTACCGGTCAGCAGCGATTCCAGATACTCGATAAAGGGAGGCTGAACCAGGTCATAACCCCAACTGTGAAAGAGATCGAGCAGATCGCGTCGTACCTGTTCCAGCTCATGTGCCTTGGGAGGAAGCAGTTCATCAATCCCCTCCGGTAGCAACCAGTGCGCGTTCGTCATTGTCATCCCAATCTAGTTCACAAGATAGAGTGTCAATACACCCAGAAGCATGCTGACCAAGCCACTGATCCGTAAAGATTTATCATCCATTCCAATAACAGCCAGCATCATCCGCTTCATGGCAGCCGGGCTCAGAAAGGGGATGACCCCTTCAATTACCATCACCAGCGCCAGGGCGATCCATAGGTCGTGCCACATAGCTCGGTCCACAAAAAAGCCGGGGTCATGACCCGGCCAGAAAAATCTGCATTGTATGGACAGGGGCGCTGATTCTGCCAAACCCTGTCCGGCTTGTCCATTTCGGTCCTTCTCACACCACCCGGGCCAGCGGCCCGGGTGGTGCAGGCTTTAAGGCTTCTTGCCCTCGGCGTTCCTGAAGTAGCGGAAGAATTCCGAGTCCGGATCCAGCACCATCATGTTACCGCTGCTGGTAAAGGTCTTGCTGTAGGCGGTAAGACTGCGATAGAAGGCATAAAACTCATTGTTCTCCTCGAATGCCTTGGCATAGATCTCCGCCGCCGCTCCATCACCCTCACCCCTCAGTTCTTCCGAGGTCTTGTAGGCGTTGGCCAGGATCACCACTCTCTCGGCATCTGCGTCGGCCCGGATCTTCTCTCCCGCCTCGGCACCCTGCGCCCTCAGTTCCGAGGCCACCCGCTCACGCTCCGCCCGCATGCGGTCGTAAACCGACTGACTCACCTCTCTCGGCAGGTCAATCTGCTTGACCCGCACGTCAAGCACCTCGATACCCAGTTCCGCCGCATTCTGATCGGCATCCCGGGTCAACAGTGCCATGATTTCGGCGCGCTCACCCGACACCACCTCCTGAATCGTGCGTTTACCGAACTCGTCGCGCAGGCTGTTGTTGATGCGTTCCGAAAGCAGTCGCGTGGCATTGGCCTCGTTAGCGCCTGTAGACCTGAAAAACTGCGCCGCGTTGGTGATTCTCCACTTTGCGTACGAGTTTACGATCACGTCCTTCTTTTCCGCTGTCAGGAAACGTTCCGGGTTCGAGTCCAGGGTCTGAATCCGGCCGTCGAACTTTCTCACACTCTGGATAAAGGGGATCTTGACATGCAATCCGGGTTCGTACTCCGAATCTACGATGCGTCCAAACTGCAGCTTGATCGCCTGTTCCCACTGGTTGACCACAAACAGTGAAGAGGCTGCCACACCGACCAGGGCGATAACACCAATAACAAAAATACCGATCTTACTGTTGTTCATTATCGGGTCCTCCTGCTTCGGCTGTCCGTACGCAAGAGCTCTTCCACTGGTTCAGAATCGGCTTTCGGCTGTGAATTGCCGGTACTCCTGGTCGTTTCATTTCTGGACTCAATCAGTTTATCGATCGGCAGGTACATCAGGCTGTTTCCGGATTTCACATCCATGATCACCTTGTTGGTCTCCCCCATTACCTGCTCCAGGGTCTCCAGGTAGAGACGCTGGCGGGTCACTTCGGGCGCCTTCTCATACTCTTTCAGTATCGCCAGGAAGCGGGAGGTTTCACCCTCCGCCTCGGCGATCACCTGCTGCTTGTAGGCGTTGGCCGCTGCAATCACACGGGAGGCCGCACCGCGCGCCCGGGGGACCACGTCGTTTGCATAGGCCTCGGCCTGGTTCTCCTGTCGGGTCTTGTCCTCGCGCGCCTTGATGGCGTCATCGAAGGCGCTCTTAACCTGCTCCGGCGGCTTGGCAGGCAGGGTGTTCACGCTGGTCACGGTAAGACCGGTACTGTAAGAGTTGACCAGTTCCTGTACGCGCCGTTTGATATCTGCCGCAATCGAGCCACGTCCCTCCGTCAGGATGAAATCAAGATCGCTTTTACCGATGATCTCTCGCAGCGCCGTCTCGGTGGCATCACGGATGGTCTTGTCCGGAACGCGATCCTGGAACAGATAATCCACCGGATCCTGCACACGGAACTGCACGGTCAGTTCGATATCGACGATATTTTCATCCCGGGTCAACATCGTGTCTTTCAACGGAAACGAGGAGATCTGGTCGACGTTGACCTTGATCACGTCATCCACGATCGGAATCAGGAAGTTGAGACCGGGCTGGGTAATCTCGTGGTAAGCACCAAAACGCAGCACCACGCCCCGTTCCGCCGGAGCAACGGTGTAGAAACTTTTGAAGCCGATCATGGCAATCAGGCCGAGCACGACCAGGGCAGCAATACCTTTTATACCGGAAGGGCCGGCCGATGGCCCCCCACCGGAACGGTTTCCACCCCCCTTGCCACCGAACAGACCACCCAGCCTGTCCTGCATCTTCTTGACCACTTCATCCAGATCAGGTGGTCCCTGATCTCCGCCTTTGCCACTCCAGGGATCCTTGTTGTCTCCCCCGGGTTCATTCCAGGCCATCAATAACTCCAAATCTTAATTCAATTTATACCATATTACCCGGAGCATACTTCACAAACACCCGGGCAGCGAATCTTTCTTAACTTATATCGTGCTGATCAGCAACCCGTCTCGATGTTCGAATCGAAGCCGCCTGGCGGCTCTCAAGGGTCGACTCCTGCTGCAAAAGCCTGTCATAGGCGACTTTTGGCAGCTCAATCTCCATCTCCCATCCACCATTTTCGCTAACCGCCTCGGAGACCACCCCGCCAAGCTCGAACAACCGTGCCCGTAGCCGCCCATCGGCCGGTTTCAGCTGTAACAGCTTGTGCACATGTTCCTGATGATAAAACTCGGCCAGAACCTCTTTCAACAGATCCAGCCCGTCACCGGTCAGCGCTGACAACCACACCCTTGTGACCACCCCGCTCTCGTCACGTTCAACCCTGGAAGGCTGATCACCGTCGAGGTCGATCTTGTTATAGATCTCGATCTGGGGAATCCGGTCCGCACCGATCTGTTTCAGGACATCGTTCACCTCCGCAACACAGACCGCACGTTGCGGGCTCGCGGCATCGATAACGTGAAGCAGCAGGGAAGCCTCCGAGGTCTCCTGCAGTGTCGATTTGAAGGCAGCTACCAGTTCATGCGGCAGATGGGAGATAAAACCCACCGTGTCGGCCAGGATGCAAGCCCCTTCGCCCGGCAGTTCCAGCCGTCGCAGGGTCGGGTCCAGGGTGGCGAACAGCTGATCTTTTGCGTATACCTGGGCATCTGTCAGGGCATTGAACAGGGTAGATTTTCCGGCATTGGTATACCCCACCAGGGAGACGGTCGGTATCTCGGCCTTGCTGCGCGCCTTGCGTCCCTGGTTCCTCTGGCTGGCGACCTTCGACAGGCGCCTCCGAATCTGCGCTATACGGTGATTGAGCAGACGCCGGTCCGTTTCCAGCTGGGTTTCTCCCGGCCCCCTGAGGCCGATACCACCTTTTTGCCGCTCCAGGTGCGTCCATCCTCGTACCAGGCGCGTGGAGAGATGTCGTAACTGAGCCAGTTCGACCTGTAGCTTGCCCTCGAAGGAGCGGGCGCGCTGGGCGAATATATCCAGAATCAGGCCGGTTCGATCAATCACCCTGCAGTTGAATTCCCGTTCCAGGTTTCGCTCCTGGCTGGGCGACAGGGGATGGTTGAAAATCACCAGTTCCGCCTGTTCGGCAGCGATCAGATCACAGATCTCGCTGGCCTTGCCCCGGCCGACAAACAGCCTCGGGTCAGGTGATCGCCGGCTTCCGTTTACGCTTCCCGCAATCGTGGCTCCGGCAGAGCGGGCCAGTTCATTGAATTCCTGCATTTCGTCGGGATCGGTTCGGGTATCGATATCGATATGAACCAGGATCGCCCGCTCGCCAACCTTGGGACGTTCAAACATCGCCGACCCCGGTGGGTGATCCCTGGAAATCCGGGGCCAGCACGGAGTTGGGGTTCAGCATGTTCCAGCCTGGTCGTATAGGGTTGAAAAATACCCGCATGGAGCGCCCGGGCACATATCCGCCGTTAGCAGGTGCGCCAGGAAGAGTTGAAATGGCATGGGTCCGGGATGACTCTGTACGTCTGGATGGTTGATGAAGCACTTGATTCCGATAACGGTTTCCGAGGATGCGCCGGGCACCACGAGGGCCCCGGCAGCACTTTTCGCGGAAACACTCTCTCAACTGTTACCCGGTTCCGTGGAGTCGTCACCTGACGGCATGGGCAGGCGCACGTTTCTGGCGGGCACCACCGTAGAGATCGCGTGTTTATAGACCATTTGACTGACCGTGTTCTTCAATAGGACCACGAACTGGTCGAATGATTCGATCTGCCCCTGCAGCTTGATTCCATTCACCAGGAAGATCGAAACGGGTATGCGCTCTTTTCGCAGCGTATTGAGGAAAGGGTCTTGTAAACTTTGCCCTTTAGACATCAGCGTTCTCCTTATTGTGGTGTCGCGTCGATAATAGAAAAATAGCTTATGGTACAAACTTGTACCAGAAAAAAGTCAAATAGTTCGTGAAAATTGTATCACACGGCCCATCTGCCGGATTAAGTGAGGACCGGCCGTATAATTTTCAAGGCTTGCGACAGAATATCGCCCTGCTCTTCATCCAGCCAATGCACACCGGGGTAGGATCGCAACCAGGTAAACTGGCGCTTGGCCAACTGGCGGGTTGCGATGATGCCCCTCTCGATCATGGTCTCCCGATCCCATTCATCCTGCAGGTAGCGGATCATCTGCCGGTATCCGACGGCACGCATTGATGGCATCCCGGGCGACAGGTCACCGCGCGCCAGCAACTCCCTCACCTCCTCCTCGAATCCCTGTTCCAGCATCCCGTGAAACCGCCTGGCAATCCGGTCGTGGAGAATCGCTCGCCTGGAGGGCGCGCGGCAGAGCCTGATCGGGTGATAGGGAAATTCCATGCCTCCATCCCGCTCCAGTAGTCGGGACATCGCCGTCCCGGTTAACCTGTACACCTCCAGGGCCCGCTGAATGCGCTGTGGATCATTGGGATGAATGCGCGCGGCGGACTCGGGATCAACCTGCCCCAGTTGTCGGTGCAGTGCTTCCCACCCGTGCTCCGCCGCCTCCTGGTCCAGCGCACTGCGCACTCCCTGGTCCGCCTCCGGCAGTGAGGATAGACCGAACTCGAGTGCACGAAAATAGAGCATGGTTCCCCCGACCAGCAGTGGAATACGCCCCGCCGCCGTGATTTCAGCCATCTCGGAAAGGGCGTCCTCGCGAAAACGGGCGGCGGAATAGGCCTCGTAGGATCACAGATATCAATCAGCCGATGGGGCGCCCGGGCCAGTTCCTGCGGATCCGGTTTTGCAGTACCGATATCCATACCGCGGTAGACCAGGGCTGAATCCACGCTGACAATTTCACACGGCAGCTGCTCTACCAGGTCGATGGCCAGCGCGGTCTTGCCCGAGGCGGTGGGCCCCATCAACAGAATCGCCGGTGGCAATCGGGTAGCGGTGGTGGACTCCTGCATCATTGGCCGCGCAGAAAAAGCTTGTCCAGGCGCCCCATATCCAGTTGCACCCAGGTCGGGCGGCCATGGTTGCACTGGTCACTGCGCTCGGTGCGCTCCATGTCACGCAGCAGGCCATTCATCTCCTCGATTCCAAGGCGTCGGTTGGCCCGCACCGAACCGTGGCACGCCATAGTTGCCAGTACCGTGTTGATTTCGTTGCGGATTCGCTCGCTGGTTCCGTGCACCACGATATCGGAGAGGATATCCCGCAGCAGTTTTTCCGCGTCGGCACCCTGCAACAGGACCGGGATGGCTCTCACCACCAGCGTCTCCTCCGACAGCCGATCGACCTCAAGCCCCAGCTCGTCAAACAGGTCCGCATGCTCCTCGGCCAGGGCTGCCTCCCTGCTGCTCACCGCCACGGACACCGGCACCAGCAGCGGCTGACGGCTTATCCGGCCCTGCATCATGGCCCTTTTGAATCGTTCGTAGGTGATCCGCTCGTGCGCTGCATGCATATCCACCAGCAACAGCCCGGCTTCGTTCTCGGCCAGGATATAGATGCCCTTCAGCTGCGCCAGTGCGTATCCAAGCGCCGGGATGTCGGTATCCGGCTCCTGGTCTGGAGCATTCGCCTCGGGAACGGGGGCCGGTCGCTGCATCTCGAAGGCCGGATCGTAGGCGGGTGGTCGCTCTCTCGCCTGGAGCCCCAGTTGGCGCTGGAACACCGGGCTGGCACTTGCGGGCTGTGAGCGAATCTGCTCCGCTTCGGAAGCCAGAATCTCCCCGGTGGCGGTATCGACCCGACTTCCTGGCCGGGTCTCCGCCAGGAGTTGATGCAGGCTGCGGTAGATGTAGCTGTGTACCATCCGGCTGTCGCGGAAGCGGACCTCGTGCTTGGCCGGGTGGACATTCACATCCACCAGCAACGGGTCCAGCTCCAGGTAGAGGACATAGGCCGGGTGACGGCCATGAAACAGGACGTCCTGAAACGCCTGTCGAACCGCGTGGGTAACCAGCTTGTCCCGGATCATTCGGCCGTTGACATAGAAGTACTGCATATCGGCCTGGCTGCGGGAAAAAACCGGCCTGGCGACCCAACCGCTCAAGCGCAGGCCTGCCTGTTCCCGCTGAAGGTACACAGCCTGTTCAATAAAGCTGTCACCAAGCAGGCTGGAAAGCCTGCGTTCCTGTTCCAGCGTCTGCGTGGCCAGTGGCAGGGTGAACACCTCGCGCCGATTGTGGATCAGGCTGAAAGCGACATCGAAACGGCTCAGGGCAAGCCGCTTCAACTGGGTCTCCACGTGGCCGAACTCGGTCTTCTCGGTACGCATGAACTTGCGTCGGGCCGGGGTGTTGTAGAACAGGTCCCTGACTTCAACCGTGGTGCCCCGGGGATGGGCACTCGGGGTGGCATCCCCCACCCTGTCGGTACCATCACCGCTGACGCTCCAGCCCACAGACTCACCCTCGGCGCACGAGTCGATGCTGAGGCGCGAGACCGAGGCGATACTCGGCAGCGCCTCTCCCCTGAATCCCATGCTGCTGACCCGCTCCAGCTCCTCTAGCGAGGCGATCTTGCTGGTGGCATGGCGTGACAACGCCAGCGAGAGGTCCTCGGGATGGATACCCCGACCGTTGTCCCGTACCCGGATCAGCCTGGCGCCACCCTGCTCGATGGTGACATCGATCCGGTCGGCGCCGGCATCGAGGCTGTTTTCGACCAGCTCCTTGATCACCGACGCGGGCCTCTCGACCACCTCTCCGGCGGCTATCTGGTTGATCAGTTGAGGCGGCAGTGCCTGGATACGCATCATGAACTCAGGTCTGTGGTGAGACGGCATCCGGTTGTCGCAGGGACAGCGATGCCATCAAATCAAAGCGGTAACCCGGCCGATTATAACCGCTTATCGGGGCTCAAGTTGAATGTAAATGGTGGTCTTTAGTTGATCTGATCGCCCAACTGGCTTGGTCATCAGGAAAAGCATTAGCCGCGAATGAACGCGAGTAAACGCGAATTAACGCAAATCACTACTGTCCCACAAACTCCCTCTCCCTCAGGGAGACGACTACAGGGATG
>JAPHTA010000141.1 GCA_026196475.1 Sedimenticola sp. | reverse complement strand
CGAAGCGGGCGAACAAACGCTAGCAGTAGCGGATATCCATCTCCGGATCCACATACACCGCCGGCTTGGTCATCACCTCGTAGACATTGACCCGCTTCGGCGAGCGATCCAGCGCCAGCACCTGGCGCGAGATATCCGATATAAGCAGCAGGCCGTACTCGTCATTCTCGTGTCGCTTGTCCACCACCAGCATGGAGGTACGGTACTTCTTCATCATCAGCAGTGCCTGGTAGATGGTGGCGCTGCCCTCTATCAGGCCGAATTCGGTCTTCATCACGTCCCGTACCGAAACGCGCGGGCTTGCATGGCTCATTCTCACTGTCTCCCGAGGGTCATGTCCCTGTTTCTGCGACTGCCGGGCCATTATCCGTCAACCGCCGGTGTAACTCTAGACGGCAATCCTTTCCGCCACCAGCATCGCCATGTCCCGCCAGCCCCGGCTGGTATCCCCCAACAGGCGCTCCTCCCGGTAGACCCGGACCCTGAGGTCGGGAAACAGCGCCAGCAGCTCGTTGTCATCCAGCCTGAACTCCGCCGACGAGGGCCCCTCGCTGCCAACCGCGGCACGACTGTAGGTCTGGTAGTAGAGCAGTCCCCCCGGCTTCAGGGCACGACTGATCGCAGGCGCCAGCGGACGATGCAGGAAGAAACTGACCAGGATCAGGTCGTAACTGGCGCGCTCCGGGGGGGACAGGATCACATCCCGGACCGCGCTGTCGATGGTAACGCAGGCCTCCCGGGCACCCTCCCGTAGCCGTTCGATCGCCACCGGGGAGAGGTCCCAGGCACTCACCTTCAGCCCCTGCTGAGCCATGAACAGGGCGTTGGCACCCCGTCCGCAGGCCAGGTCCAGCGCGTAACAGCCGGGCGTGGCCAGGTGGATGTTCTGCTCCAGCACCGCCGCCACCTGACCCCGGCTCTCCGCTTCCGCGTGGCGCCGGTTCCATTTCTGCAACAGCTCGCTGTCAGCCATCCCTTCAGGCCTCCAGGCCGGGGGTGAGATCGCGCTTTATGTCGTCAAGATCCTCCAGTCCCACCGCAAGTCGAATCAGTCCCTCCACGATACCCGATGCCTCCTTCTCCTCATCGCTGAGCCGGCCGTGAGTGGTGGATGCGGGATGGGTGATCGTGGTCTTGGTGTCCCCCAGGTTGGCGGTGATCGACAGCATGCGGGTGGCGTCGATCAGGCGCCAGGCCTGCTCCCTGCCCCCCTTGACCACGAAGGAGACGATCCCGCCGCCTGCCCGCTGTTGCGACGCTGCCAGGTCGTGCTGCGGATGGCTCGACAGGCCGGGATAGTGCACCCGCTCCACCAGCGGCTGCTGCTCCAGCCAGCGGGCCAGCTCCAGGGCGCTGGCGGAGTGGGCCTCCATGCGCAGCTTCAGAGTCTCCAGCCCCTTCAGAAACACCCAGGCATTGAATGGGCTCATGGTGGGTCCGGCGCTGCGCAGGAAGCCGAACACCTCCTCCCCCACCAACTTCGCATCACCCACCACGGCACCGCCGACACAACGCCCCTGGCCATCCAGGTACTTGGTGGCGGAGTGGATCACGATATCCGCACCCAGCGCCAGTGGCTGTTGCAGGGCCGGAGTGCAGAAGCAGTTGTCCACCACCAGCAGCAGACCCCGGCTGTGGGCCAAGTCGGCCAGGGCCCGGATATCCCCGATCTCGGTAATCGGGTTGGAGGGGGTCTCCGCGTACAGGATACGGGTCTGCGGACGGATTGCCGCCTCCCAGGCGGAGACATCGTCCAGGGGGACGAAGCTGGTCTCGATTCCCATCCGCTGCAGGTACTTGTTGAACAGCACGTTGGTGGTACCGAAGATGCTGCGCGAGGAGACGATATGGTCCCCGCTCTGGAGCAACGCCATGCAAGTGGAGAGAATGGCAGACATGCCGGAGGCGGTGGCGACGCAGGCATCGCCCCCCTCCATCGCCGCCAACCGCTCCTCGAAGGCGGAGACCGTGGGATTGGTGAAGCGGGAGTAGATATTGCCCGGTTCATCGCCACCGAAACGGGCCGCCGCCTCGGCGGCATTGCGAAACACGAAACTGGAGGTGGGGTAGATCGGTTCGGAGTGTTCGCCCTCCGCTGTGCGGTGGTGGCCGGTCCTGATCGCCCGGGTGGCCAGCGCCCAGTCATCGTAAGGATGCGTCATGTCGGTATACCCTAATCTGTGAACAAAAATCGGCGGGCAGCGCCGCTCCCATCCATCCCTGGCCTCCGCGGCATACCTCCATCCCTGGACATAAAAAAACCCGCCCGGCCTCACAGCCAAAGCAGGTATCACTCGCTTTAGCCGAATTTCTATAGCGCCCGCAATCAGAGACAAATCGGCGCTTCGGGTTAAGACTAGGTTGCCGGCAGGCCTGTTGTCAAGCACCGGTGACCAGGGGTAAAGCTCATTCGAAAAGTTTAAGGTAGTCGCCGTAGCCGGCCTGCTCCAGCTCCTCCAGCGGGATAAAGCGCAGCGCCGCTGAGTTTATGCAGTAGCGCATGCCAGTGGGCGCCGGCCCGTCGTTGAACAGGTGGCCCAGGTGTGAATCCCCATCCCGGCTGCGCACCTCGATGCGCTCCATGAACAGCTTTCGGTCGCTGCGCTCCACGATGTGTTCGCTCTCCAGCGGCCGGGTGAAACTGGGCCAGCCGGTTCCGGAATCGAACTTGTCCCGGGAGGAGAAGAGCGGTTCACCGCTCACCACATCCACGTACAGACCGTCCCGTTTCTCATCCCAGAACTCGTTGCTGAACGGACGCTCAGTCCCCTCCTCCTGGGTCACCCGGTACTGCAGATCGGTCAACCGCTGACGCAGCTCCGGTTCCGTGGGCCGTTTACAGCCGATCGGCTCTTTGCTTGATTCCCGACTCATTTCTCCCTCCTTTACCTATATCCAGCTATAGCCCAAAACGGGTCGCATAAAAACCCTGAAAATTACCGGTGGTGCAGGTCCCGGGCACTGTCCGATCACCCCGGAATACCCAAACCCGATTCCATCAAGTTCGTATCCTTTTCATGCAGTTACGTCTGCCAGGAACTCAATACACAACAAAATCAAGGTTATATGGAACTTCTCTCGCGACTCTTTTTTGTTGCTGCGCAGCACCATTATGGGTACTGTTTACCCCTTCTTGCAGTCTGAAGAGCCAAGCGTATGCTTTACAATCTCCACGCCATGGGTACCTTCTGGGCCCGCTCAGTCAACTTCTACGCCTTTATCAACGCGGAGCTGACCCGGGATATCCCGTTGCTGAAGCAGTGGCATGCCGCCAGCCGGCTGCTGGAACGCTATACCCGTCCCTACGCGCGACCCGCGTTCAACCTGGACACCCCGGAGACCGTGGTGATCCGAAAACCCTTCGGTGACCTGTTGCGCTTCGGGGAGGATGATCCGAAACGGCCCAACCTGCTGCTGGTGGCACCGATGTCGGGCCACTACGCCACCCTGCTGCGGGGCACCGTGCGGGAGTTCATGCGTGACAACAATGTCTACATTACCGACTGGCACGACGCCGGCAGCGTTCCGCTGAGCGACGGCCGCTTTACCCTGGACAGCTACATCGACTACCTGCGAGAGTTCATCCGCCACTTCGACGGCAGCGTGCACCTGGTAGCGGTCTGCCAGCCCTCGGTGCCGGCCATCGCCGCGGTGGCCCTGATGTCAGAGGACCGGGAACCGGTGCCGGTAAGCATGACGCTGATGGGGGGACCGGTTGACACTCGAAAGGGCCCGACAGAAGTGAACGGATTTGCCGAAAAGCACTCCCTTGGCTGGTTTCAGCACCACACCATTCACCGCGTTCCACTCAACCGGCGGGGTGCAGGCCGCACCGTCTATCCCGGGTTCCTGCAACTGGCCGGCTTCCTCTCCATGAACCTGGACCGGCACATGACGGCCCACCACGACTATTTCGAACACCTGGTATCGGGTGACGGTGACAGCGCCGCCCAGCACGAGGCGTTCTACGACGAGTACCTGGCGGTGATGGACCTGGACGCCCCCTTTTACCTGCAGACCATCGAAAAGGTATTCCTGGAACATCACCTCCCCAGGGGTCTACTGACCTGCCATGGCAGGCCGGTCAACCCGGCCGCGATCACCCGCACCGCGCTGATGACCATCGAGGGCGAACTGGATGATATTACCGGTCCCGGGCAGACCCGGGCCGCGCACAAACTCATCCCCGATGCCCCGCTTCAGGAGCACTACACCCAGAAAAACGTGGGCCACTACGGTATCTTCAATGGTCGTCGCTTCCGGGAGTCCATCGCCCCCCGGATTCGCCAGTTCATCGATCACACCAGCACCACTCCATAAAGCGTAAGCACTCATCCCGGATGTTTGTCCTATAATTGGACCCAGGGTGTCGCCGATTACCGATATCGCACCACGGAGTTTCTCCTCGCAGACCCCGGGGACAGCTTACAGGAGTGCATAAAACCGGCGGCTAACAGGGTTTTCATACGCTTGACGCAACCGGTGCTTTAACCTATCGTCGTCGCCCAATACGCCTTATCCGGCGAATAAAGTACTGAAATCCAGACCCCACAAGGGTCTTTCGGTCCGCCCGGACCACCCGTCCAGGCAACAACCCAAATGCGGAGATCCCGCTATGGAGGATAAAACAATGACCCGCTATACCCAGCCCGGGTGGCTGACGCCACCGACTCATCACACCCTATCTCCGGATCCCCTCAAGCAGAGCAAGGCCCCGCTCGGCTAGTGCCCGAACGCAACCTGTTTCTGACTTGACCGCGACCGTAAAGCGACGCAACGGAGAGTCCCCGTCTGCCCCGCGAAACGGCGCCCAACCGATCGGGAGGACGCTCCCGATCCTGGCCAGGGAGATCCCCGTATGGCAGTTGCACAGATCAAACTCGACGACAAGTACACCCTGAACTCCGGACGGGTCTACATGACCGGCGTGCAGGCATTGACCCGCCTGCCCATGCTGCAGCAACAGCGCGACCAGCAGGCCGGGCTGAATACCGCAGGTTTCATCTCCGGTTACCGTGGCTCCCCGCTGGGTGGCCTGGACAAGGAGCTGTGGAAAGCAAAACATCACCTGGAACAGAACCGGATCACCTTCCAGCCGGGACTCAACGAGGACCTGGCCGCCACCGCCATCTGGGGCACCCAGCAGGTCAACCTGTTCCAGGGCGCCCGATACGATGGCGTCTACAGCATGTGGTACGGCAAGGGCCCCGGCGTGGACCGCTCCGGTGACGTATTCAAGCACGCCAACGCCGCCGGAACCTCGCCCCATGGCGGGGTGCTGGTGATCGCCGGCGATGACCACAACAGCAAGTCCTCCACCCTGCCGCACCAGACCGAATACGCCTTCATGGATGCCATGATCCCGGTCCTCAACCCGGCCGGGGTCCAGGAGATACTCGATTTCGGCCAGATCGGCTGGGCACTCTCCCGCTACTCCGGCTGCTGGGTGGCCCTGAAGACCATTGCCGAGACAGTGGACACCTCGGCCTCGGTCTCAATCGACCTTGACCGGGTCGAGATCACCATCCCCGATGATTTCGTGCTACCGGCAGGCGGACTGCATATTCGCTGGCCCCACACCCCGCTGGAGCAGGAGACGCTGCAGCACCGGCACCGGCTCTACGCCGCCCTCGCCTTCGCCCGGGTCAACAATCTCAACCGGATCATCATCGACAGTCCGAAACCGCGCCTCGGCATCGCCACCACCGGTAAATCCTACCTGGACGTGATGCAGGCCCTGGAAGACCTGGGAATAGATGCCACACGCGCCGCAGAGATCGGTATCCGGCTCTATAAGATCGGCATGAGCTGGCCCCTGGAGCGGGAAGGCATTCGCCGCTTCGCCGAAGGGCTGGACGAGATCCTGGTGGTGGAGGAGAAACGGGGCCTGATCGAGAACCAGATCAAGGAGCAGCTCTACAACTGGAAACCGGAGGTACGCCCGCGGGTTATCGGCAAGTTCGACGAGGTCAACAGCTGGCTGCTCCCCTCCATGGGCGAGCTGACCCCGGCCCGTATTGCCCGGGTGATCGCCTCGCGCATCGAGCGCTTCTACCAGAGCGAGGAGATCGAAAAGCGACTGCACTTTCTGGAACGCAAGGAGCAGGAGCTGGCGATGCCCCGGGTAACCCTGGAACGGGTGCCCCACTTCTGTTCCGGCTGCCCGCACAACAGCTCCACCGTGCTGCCGGAGGGGAGCCGGGCCACCGGCGGCATCGGCTGTCACTACATGGCCACCTGGATGGACCGGGGTACGGACACCTTCACCCAGATGGGTGGCGAGGGGGTACCCTGGCTCGGCCAGGCCCCGTTCACCGAAACCCGCCACATCTTCGCCAACCTGGGCGAAGGGACCTACTTCCACTCCGGTGTGCTGGCGATTCGCGCCGCGGTGGCCGCCAACGCCAACATCACCTACAAGATCCTCTACAACGATGCGGTGGCGATGACCGGCGGCCAGCCGGTGGACGGCCCCTTCAGCGTACCGCAACTGGCGCAACAACTGGCCGCCGAGGGCGTGAAGCGGATCGCCCTGGTCAGTGACGACACGACCAAGTACCGGGATCACAGCGGACTGCCTGCCGGTATCACGGTCGACCACCGGGATAACCTGGACAGCCTGCAGCGGGAGCTGCGGGAGACAGAAGGCGTCTCGGTCCTGATCTACGAACAGACCTGCGCCGCCGAGAAACGGCGCCGGCGCAAGCGTGGCAGCATGCCGGACCCCAAGGTACGGCCCTTCATCAACAGCGCCATCTGTGAAAACTGCGGCGACTGCAGCAGCAAATCCAACTGCCTGTCGGTAATCCCGGTGGAGACCGGGTTCGGGCGCAAGCGGGCCATCGACCAGTCCTCCTGCAACAAGGACATGCGTTGTGTCGAGGGCTACTGCCCCAGCTTCGTCACCGTCCACGGCGGCCAGCTGCGACGGGCCGCCACACCCCGGGAAAACCAGTCCTGGCCCGAGCTGCCCACGCCACAGCTCCCTTCCCTGGAACAGCCGCACAACATCCTGCTTACCGGGATCGGCGGTACCGGCGTGGTCACCATCGGCGCACTGCTCGGCATGGCCGCCCATATCGACGGCCGCGGTGTCACCGTGCTGGACATGACCGGCCTGGCCCAGAAATACGGAGCGGTGGTCAGCCACATCCGCATCGCCCGCCAGCCGGAGGCGATTAACGCCATGCGCATCGCCGCCGGCCAGGCCGACACCCTGCTCGGTTGTGACCTGGCGGTGGCCACCGGCTTCGAGGCGATGGCCAAGCTCAACCCGGAGCGTACCCGCGCCGTGGTCAACAGCCACCAGAGCATGACCTCCGGCTTCATCAAAGAGAAGGACCTTACCTTCCCCGGCGCAGAGCTGGAGCATCAACTGGCGAAAACCAGCCTGGAGGCGGAGTTCATCGATGCCAGCCGGCTCGCCGAAACGCTGCTGGGTGATGCCATCGGTGCCAACCTGTTCATGGTGGGTTACGCCTGGCAGAAGGGCTACCTGCCACTCTCCCTGGAGGCGTTGCGCAAGGCCATCGAGCTGAACGGAGTCTCAGTGGAGGAGAATCTTCGCGCCTTGTTGTGGGGCCGACGGGCTGCCGCGGACCGCCCGGCGGTGGAACAGCTTGCCGCACCCGACACCACACCACCTCAGCCCCCGCGCACGCTACAGGAGATGATCGATCACCGCAGCAAACACCTGACTGCCTACCAGAACGCCGGATATGCCCAGCGCTACCGCAGGCTGGTGCAGCGGGTACAGGAGCGGGAGCAGGAACTGAACCTGGAGGGCCTGGCCCTGGCGGTGGCCGAGAACTACGCAAAGCTGCTCGCCTACAAGGACGAGTACGAAGTGGCCCGGCTCTACAGCGATCCATCGTTCCGCGAGCAGATCGCCAGCCAGTTTGAAGGCGACTACCACCTGGAGTTCCACTTCGATCCGCCCTTCCTGCCACGCAAAAAAGAGCCGAACGGGCGTGCCCAGAAACGCCGTTTCGGTCCCTGGATGATGCGCCTGATGGCCCTGCTGACCCGTCTTCGGGTGCTGCGCGGCAGCCGCTTCGATCCGTTCCGCTTCGGCACCGACCGGCACCTGGACCGACAGCTCATCGAGCGCTACGAGAACACCCTGGAACAGCTTCTGAGCGGCCTGAACGGGAGCAACCTGCAGATCGCGATCCGGATTGCCCGGCTGCCGGAGCAGATTCGCGGGTTCGGTTATCTGCGGCATGAATCGGCCGCGCAAGCAGCCGAACAGGAACGGGGGCTGCTTGAGCAGTTCACGACGCCGGATGTCAAACAGGACAAGGCGGCATAAGCCAATTAACAGAGAGAAGGAAAGATAAAATGAAACTGTTCAGTCATCACGAATTCGACAATCATGAACAGGTGGTGTTCTGCCATGACGCCGCAAGCGGGCTGAAGGCGATCATCGCCATCCACAACACCAACCGTGGGCCGGCCCTCGGCGGCTGCCGCATGTATCCCTACGCCAGCGAGGCGGAGGCGCTGAACGACGTGCTGCGCCTGTCCCGTGGCATGACCTACAAATCGGCCCTTGCCGACCTTCCCCTGGGAGGCGGCAAGTCTGTCATCATCGGCGATCCGCGCAAGCAGAAGACGCCGGCACTGATGCGCGCCATGGGCACCGCCGTGGAGCGCCTGGCCGGCCGCTACATCGTGGCCGAGGACTCCGGCACCAGCGTCGCCGACATGCAGCAGATCGGGCAGATGACCCGTCACGTCTCCGGCATCGCCGACAAGTACGACAGTCAGGGTAACCGGCGCAGCGGCGACCCGTCACCCATGACCGCGCACGGTGTGTTCGTCGGCATCCGCTCTTCAGTACGCCACCAGCTGGGCCGGTCCGACCTGCAAGGCATCCGGGTGGCCATCCAGGGGGTGGGCAACGTCGGCCAGCACCTGGCCCGTGAACTGCACCGGGCCGGGGCCGAGCTCTGGGTCAGCGACATCAACAGTGAAGCGGTGGAACGCATGGTTGACGAACTGGGCGCGATTCCGGTCTCCGGTAAAGAAGTCGTCAACCTGGATGTGGATGTCTTCGCCCCCTGCGCCCTGGGCGCGGTGCTCAACGATGAGACCATTCCACGCCTGCAGGCCCGGGTGGTGGCCGGTGCCGCCAACAACCAGCTGGAGGAGTCGCGACACGGCCAGATGCTGGCCGAGCGCGGAATACTCTACGCTCCGGACTACGTGATCAACGCCGGTGGCGTGATCGATGTCTGCTACGAGGGGCGTGATATCGGGCAGTCCGAGGTGCTGCACAAGGTCAACGCCATCGGCGATACGCTGGACGAGATCTTCCGACGTGCCCAGCGCTTGCAACGACCCACCCACGAGGTGGCGGACCAGCTTGCCGAAGAGCGTTTTCTGAACAGACAGGCGGCTGCCTGAAGAACGGACGGGGGAATCCAGGGCCTGTTATTAACCCGGCATCCATATAGGTATGATACAATGGCCGCATGAATGAAGACGCCCGTACCCTTCCTGCCGCGGCCCAGGAAGAAAAACGCAAGCAGG
>JAPHTA010000043.1 GCA_026196475.1 Sedimenticola sp. | reverse complement strand
GGGGTGAGTGAAACGAACCCCAACAAATGGTGGTGTGTTCAACGCCGGATGTTGGGGTTCGCAAGCTCACCCCAACCTACAGAGTTGCGGTGGATTTGAATCACCCACCGCTGTTGCGACTTCCGCGCCACCGAGTATCGCAGCCGGTTACGGATCAAGGCGCGTGGCTGTTTGAGCGCAGCGAGTTCCACGCGCCCCGTAACCGGCGAGAAACGCAGGGAACCCGGCAGGGGGGCGTGGTGGAGCGGAGGGCTTTGGTGACTTTCGCCGTGAAAGTCACCCGCCTTAGAGGGGCGGGATCCTCGTTAGAACAGGCGGTCGCGTAGCGAAACAAAACCATTGGAGCAGACCCGTCACCATCAGCCGCGATGATGGGTTACGCCGTACCGGCTCCACCCATCCTACTTTTTGGTCCGTTTTCCAATTGATACAACCGGTAGGAGGCCCGCCCCGGGCCGATGAACCCACTTATGAAAGCTGAACCGTGCAACCCTCTTTACAATTCGAGGGTTATGCTGAATCAAAAATCCCCATTGCAAGTTCTCCTTGTGTTCTCTATTCTTTAAGTACATATTCGACAGCTTCCAACCCCCTGTACCACGCGGGGCCCGGGTGACTGTCGCTGCAGTAACGGCTGCCCACTGGCGCAAGAACAATGACCCTGAACCAGCTTCTCTCCAGCGCGCCGCTCTGGCGCGGTGATCAACTGCTCCCCGGCCACCGGCTGCGGACCCTGCCAAGCGGCCATCCAAGGCTGGATGACCTGCTGCCCGGGGGCGGCTGGCCGGGAGCGGCACTGACCGAACTGCTGCTCGATCACCACGGCATCGGGGAGCTGGGGCTGCTGCGTCCGCTGCTGGCTGAAACAGGCGCCCCGGTGGTCTGGATCTCACCGCCCTATATCCCCTATGCCCCGGCCCTGCGCCAAGCCGGAATCCCCCTCGACCCCATGCGCTGGATCGTCCCGGAGAACGGCAGCGACGCAGCCTGGGTGGCGGAGCAGTGCCTGCGCTCCGGAAGCTGCCGGGCGGTACTGCTCTGGCCCGGCGCCCTCAACACCAGGATACTGCGCCGGCTGCAGCTGGCGGCGGAGCAGGGCGGTTGCCCCGGCTTCCTGTTCCGCACCCGGGCGGCGGCTTCACAGAGTTCCCCGGCCGCCCTGCGCCTGCTCCTGAGCCCGGGGGAAGGGGGACTGGGGATCGAGTTGCTCAAGTGTCGCGGCCGGCGTCCCGGAGCCGCCATCCACCTGGCGCTATGAGATGCTCTGGTTGGCCCTGCGTTTTTCTCACCTTGCCCTGGAGCTGGCCGCGGTCCTCCAGGCCGCCGGGTTGCCCCTGGTGATTCGACAACAGGCGGGCAGTCGGCAGCGGGTATTCGATGCCAACCCGGCAGCCCGGCAGCTGGGTGTGCAGCCGGGCATGGGTATGAAGCAGGCCCAGCTGTTGATACCGGAATTGGTCGCTCTCGACCGGGACCCGCTACGGGAGGAGGAGGGATTGCTGCGCCTGGCCCATTGGGCCATGCGCTTCACCTCCCAGGTGGTGCTGCAGCCACCTGCTGGATTGCTTCTGGAGGTGGGCGCCAGCCGGCGCCTGTTCGGTGACCTGGAACGGCTGCATCGGCAGGTCATGGAGAGCTGCGCGGAACTCGGCCATGCCCCGGCCAGCGCCATCGCTCCCAACCCCCAGGCGGCCTGGTGGCTGAGCGCAGGACCACGCGCCACAGTGGTCACCCGGCCCCGGGAGCTTCGGAAGGCCCTGGCCGCACTCCCACTCCATAGCCTGGAGCTGCCGGCCCGGCAGCAGCAGGCGCTGCGCCGGATGGGGCTGCGCACCCTGGGCGACTGCCTGCGCCTGCCCCGGGCCGGCCTGGCCAGGCGCTTTGGCCCGGAATGGATTGCCCGGCTCGACCGTGCCCTGGGCCAGCGTGCGGATCCCCGTCCCTGCTTCCAGCCACCAACCTCGTTTGACGCACAGCTGGAGCTGCCGGCCGAGGTCAATCACTGCGCCGGCCTGCTGTTCGGCCTTCGGCGTCTGCTGCAGGAGCTGGGCGGGGCGCTGCTGGGTGCCGACGCCGCCATCGACCGGCTGACCCTGACACTGGAGTACGCCGATCGCCCGCCGGACCCTATCGGCCTGCAGCTGCTCCGTCCCCAGCGTGATCCGGAGCAGCTGCTGGAGCTGTGGCGGGACCGGCTGGAGCGGGAGAAACTGCCAGCCCCGGTGCTGGGTCTGCGCCTGGTCAGTGCCGATTTTCAGGTGGCCGATCACGGCAACCGGAGCCTGTTTGGAGCGGACACCGGCTGCGCCGGGGGGACAACCCTGTGGGAACGCCTGCAGGCACGGCTGGGCCGGGAGCGGGTACGGCAACCGGGAGTACTGGCGGACCACCGGCCCGAGTCGGCCTGGAGCCTGGTCGCCTCGGTTGAGGGTGCCCCCGCCGGGCAGCGCCCGCTGTGGCTACTGGATCCGCCGCAGCCGCTGCGGCAGGGGCCGGAAGGGCCCTGGCTCGATGGTCCGCTGCGGCTGCAGCAGGGGCCGGAGCGGATCGAGAGCGGCTGGTGGCAGGGGCGCCAGGTGCGGCGCGACTACTTTATCGCCAGCGACCGCCACGGTGCCCGCCTGTGGCTGTTCCGGCAGGCCGACGACCGCAGCTGGTACCTGCATGGCCGCTTCGGTTGAGGCGCATCATGTCCACCGGGTATGCCGAGCTGCACGCGCTCTCCAACTTCAGCTTCCTGCGCGGCGCCTCCCACCCGGAGGAGCTGGTGGCCCGGGCCGATGAACTGGGCTACAAAGCCCTGGCCCTGACCGACGAGTGCTCCCTGGCCGGGGTGGTGCGGGCTCACGAGGAAGCCAGGAATCGACAGTTGTCGCTGATCATCGGCAGCGAGTTCCGGCTGGAGCAGGGGGACCGGCTGGTCCTGCTGGCCACCGATCGCCAGGCCTACGCCGGGCTGAGCGCCCTGATTACCCGGGCCCGGCGCGGTGCGGATAAGGGGCAGTACCGGCTGACCCCGGAGGACCTGGATGATCTGCCGGGCTGCCTGGCCCTGCTGCACCCCGACGATCCGGACGACCGGGAACGGCTGGCCTGTCATGTGGAGCGGTTTTCCGGTCGCCTCTGGCTGGAGGCGAACCGGCTCCTGCTCGGCAACGAACCGCGCTACCTGTACTC
>JAPHTA010000157.1 GCA_026196475.1 Sedimenticola sp. | reverse complement strand
GGGTTGATCGGCATCCCCTCGGCGGCCCACGGCGTGACCGGCAGGAGGGCGACCAGTAGCATGAGGGAGCGGATCGGGATCATGTTGCACCTGTGGGGCCGAAGCGGCCGGTTACCCTGTTTGAGACCCAGTCTACTCCTGGCCATGGCAACGGACATTGACGCCGGTTAGGAAAAGGACCGAAGCCTGCCCGGAATCACCCCACCAGGCCGGCCGCCTGCCGGTCGGCGTGGTAGGAGGAGCGCACGAAGGGACCACTGGCCACGTGGGAGAAGCCCATCTGTTCGCCGACCCGTTTCAGTTCGTCGAACTCTTCCGGGGTGACGTAACGGCTTACCGGAAGGTGGTGCGGGCTGGGTTGCAGGTACTGGCCCAGGGTCAGCAGTTCACAGCCGTGGTTGCGCAGGTCATGCATCACCTGTTTCACCTCCACCAGGGACTCGCCCAGGCCCAGCATCAGCCCGGACTTGGTGGGCACCGCCGGGTTACCCCGACGGAACTGCAGCAGCAGGTCGAGGGACCATTGGTAGTCGGCACCCGGTCGTACCGACCGGTAGAGCCGGGGTACCGTCTCCAGGTTGTGATTGAACACGTCCGGTGGTGTCTCGGAGAGCCTCTTCAGGGCCGGTTCCATGCGGCCGCGGAAATCCGGGGTCAGGATCTCCACCCGGATCCCGGGATTGGCCTCCCGCACCGCCCGGATGCACTCGGCGTAGTGGCCGGCGCCCCCGTCGGCCAGGTCGTCCCGGTCCACCGAGGTGATCACCACGTAGCGCAGCCGCATCCGTTTGACCGCTTTGGCCAGACGCGCCGGCTCTTCCCGGTCCAGCGCCAGCGGCCGGCCGTGGGCCACGTCGCAGAAGGGGCAGCGCCGGGTGCAGATATCACCCATGATCATGAAGGTGGCGGTGCCGTGGTGAAAGCACTCCGCCAGGTTGGGACAGGCCGCCTCCTGGCACACCGTGTGCAAACCGGTCTCCGCCACCAGGGTCTCGACCCGCTGGCGCTGTTCCGGGCTGGGCAGCTTGATGCGCAACCACTCCGGTTTCGGCAACGGGTTGGCCGCCGGCACCACCTTGATCGGGATGCGTGCCACCTTGTCCGCGTCACGCAGTTTCTCGCCGGCAATCACCGGTTTTTTTTGAGTGGCCTTTTCCATGTTTCTGAGCCTGTTCGGTGCTCGCCCCCGCCCTGGCGGCGGGGGCGAGGATGCTATTTTTTCTTCGGCATGAAGAGGTCGGTGATGGTGCCTTCGAACGCTTCGGCCGCCATGGCCACCGTCTCCGACAGGGTCGGGTGCGGGTGCACGGTCAGACCGATGTCGGAGGCGTCACAGCCCATCTCGATCGCCAGCCCCACCTCGGCGATCAGGTCGCCGGCGTTGGCACCGACAATGCCGGCACCGATCACGTGGCCACTCTCCTCGTCGAAGATCACCTTGGTCAGTCCCTCGTCCCGGCCCAGCGACAGGGCCCGGCCACTGGCCGCCCAGGGGAAGACACCCTTGCCATACTTGATACCCTCGGCCCTGGCCTCCGCCTCGGTCTTGCCCACCCAGGCCACCTCGGGATCGGTATAGGCGACAGAGGGGATCACCCAGGCGTCGAAGAAGGTGCTCAGGCCGGCACACACCTCGGCCGCCACCTTGCCCTCGTGCACCGCCTTGTGTGCCAGCATCGGCTGGCCCACCACGTCGCCGATGGCGAAGATGTGGGGCACGTTGCTGCGCTGCTGTTTGTCGACGTGGATGAAGCCCTGGCTGTCCACCGCCACGCCCGCCTTGTCGGCCTCGATTTTATGCCCGTTGGGGCTGCGCCCGACCGCTACCAGGATTGCGTCGTAAAGCTGTGGTTCGGGAGCCTTGTCACCCTCGAAGGTGACACGCAAGCCCTCGTCCAGCGCTTCCACCGCGCTGACCCGGGTCCTGGTCATGATCGCTTCGTACTGCTTGGCGAGCCGCTTGTGCAGCGGTTTTACCACGTCCTTGTCGGCCCCGGCGATCAGGTCGTCCAGCATCTCCACCACGGTGATTTGACTGCCCAGGGCGTGGTACACGGTGGCCATCTCCAGGCCGATAATACCGCCGCCGATGACCAGCATCCGTTTCGGGATCTGCTTCAGGGCCAGCGCGCCGGTGGAGTCGATAATGCGCTCATCCTGCGGCAGGAACGGCAGCTTCACCGGTGTCGACCCGGCGGCGATAATGCACTGGGTGAAGCCCACCACCGAGGTCTCGCCCTTGTCGTCGGTGACCTCGATGTTGTTCTGGTCGATGAACCTGCCGTAGCCGTTCACCACCTGTACCTTGCGCTGCCTGGCCAGGCCGGCCAGGCCGCCGGTGAGGCGACTGACCACGCCATCCTTCCACTCGCGCAGGGCGTCCAGGTCCACCTCCGGCTCGATGAACTTGAGTCCGTGGCTGCGGAAGTCACGGGCCTCTTCAAGCACCTTCGCGGCATGCAGCAGCGCCTTGGAGGGGATGCAGCCCACGTTCAGGCAGACACCGCCGAGGCGGTTGTAGCGTTCGATCAGGATTACCTTCTTGCCGAGATCGGCGGCGCGGAAGGCCGCGGTGTAGCCGCCGGGTCCGGCGCCCAGTACCACCACGTCGGCCTGCACGTCGGCGTTGCCGATGTAGGCGGTGGGTTCGGGCATGCTGCTGACCGTTGCTGCGACCGGTTGCTGTACGCCGCTTCCGGCCGGGGTGGAGGGTGTGGCCACTTCCAGTGTCAGGACCCGGTCTCCCTGGGAGACCTGGTCGCCGACCTGGATGTGTACCGACTGCACGGTACCGGTCAGCGGGGAGGGGATCTCCATCGAGGCCTTGTCGCTCTCCAGGGTGATGATCGGGGTATCCAGCACGATCCGGTCGCCGGGGGCGACCAGTACCTCGATCACGTCGACACCCTGGAAATCACCGATGTCGGGAACGTATACATCCTCCAGAACGGTTTTGCCGGCGTCGCCGGGCGCGGCACCGCTGCTGCCGCTGCGCTTGGCCAGCGGTTGCGGATCCTGGGCCGCCACCTTGGGTTCGGTGGCGGTCTCCAGGCTGAGGATCAGGCTCCCCTTGGAGACCTTGTCACCCAGTGCCGCGTTGATTTCGGTGACCGTGCCGGAGGAGGGGGAGGGGATCTCCATCGAGGCCTTGTCGCTCTCCAGGGTGATCAGCGGGTCATCGATGTTGACCGCGTCCCCCACCGATACCAGGATCTCGATAATCTCCACGTCTTCGAATTCCCCGATGTCGGGGATCTGGACCTGTTCAATTGTGCTCATAATCTTGTTCCGTCCGTACTGGTGTGGGTGGGGTCAGAGCAGCAGCCGCCGCACGTCGTTCATCAGGGTGCCGAGGTGGCGTACGAAGTGTGCCGCCTGGGCGCCGTCGATCACCCGGTGATCGTAGGAGAGCGACATCGGCTGCATCAGTCGGGGAATGAACTCGCTGCCGTCCCAGACCGGTTTCATCTGCGAGCGGGTGAGGCCGAGGATGGCCACTTCCGGCGCGTTGACGATCGGGGTGAAGGCGGTGCCGCCGATACCCCCCAGGCTGGAGATGGTGAAGGTGGCGCCCTGCATGTCGCCCGGCTTCAGTTTCTTGTCCCGTGCCTTGGCACTCATCTCCATCAGTTCGGCGGAGATCTCGAAGATGCTCTTCCGGTCCACGTCCCGGATCACCGGCACCACCAGGCCGTTGGGGGTATCCACGGCGATGCCGATGTGGATGTACTTTTTCAGGATCAGGTTCTCTCCGCTGCCATCCAGTGACGCGTTGAAGGTGGGGTAGGCCTTCAGGGTGGCGGCGCACGCTTTCATGAAGAAACTGAGCAGGGTGACCCGCACGCCCTGTTTCTCCGCCTCCGCCTTGAGCGACTTGCGGAACGCCTCCACCTCGGTGATGTCAGTCTCGTCGTGGTGGGTGACATGGGGCACGTTAAGCCAGGCGCGGCTCAGGTTGATGCCGGTCAGGCGCTTGATCTTGCTCAGGGGCTGGAACTCCACCTCGCCGAAGCGGGAGAAGTCCTGCTCCGGGATGGCGGGAATGCCGCCGGCGGCTGCACTGGTCGCTGGCCTGGGTGCCTCCACTTCGCCCTTGACGAAGGCCGGCGGTATCCGTTGTCCGGCATTGGCCAGGTCTTCCCGGGTAATGCGTCCCTTGCGTCCGCTACCCTTGAGGCTGTTCAGATCGATCCCCTTCTCACGTGCAATGCGTCGCACCGACGGGCTGGCATGGGTGCGCTCGAAGGAGACGTCGCGCAGATCGGCGGCCGGTTCGGTGACCGGTGCGGCCGGAGCCGGTGCCGGGGGTGTCGATTCGACAGGCGCGGCGGGGGCGGTCGCTGCCTCTTCGGCCGGCGCTGCTTCGGCACCGTCGGAGCCGGTGGCGGATGATTCCCCATCCACTTCGAGCAGCAGTACCAGGCTGCCTTCCGATACCTTGTCACCCAGTGCCACCTTCAGCTCTTTCACCACCCCGGCATCCGATGACGGGACCTCCATGGAGGCCTTGTCGCTCTCCAGGGTAATCAGCGGATCGTCCACCGCGATGGTGTCACCCGGGGCCACCAGGATCTCGATAATCTCCACCTCGCTGAAGTCGCCGATATCCGGTACATGAATCTCTTTTGTAGTCACGATATTTTCTCCCTTGTTCAGCGTTGGCTCAGACGGTTACCGGATTGGGTTTGTCGGCATCGATGCCATACAGGGTAATCGCCTCGGTCACCTTCTTGACCGGCAGCGCGCCCTCATCGGCGAGCGCCTTCAGCGCGGTGATCGCCACGTGGTAGCGGTCCACTTCGAAGTGGCTGCGCAGCCCCTCGCGACTGTCCGAGCGACCGAAGCCGTCGGTGCCCAGGGTGTGATAGGGTGCCGGCACGAAGGGCCGGATCTGCTCGGCGAAGTTCTTCATGTAGTCGCTGGCGGCGACCACCGGGCCCTCGCGCTCCTTCAGGCACGCCTCCACGTGGCTGACCCGCGGGGTTGCCTCCGGGTGCAGCCGGTTCCAGCGCTGCACGTCCTGGCCGTCCCGGCACAGCTCGTTGAAGCTGGTGGCGCTCCAGATGTCGGCCGAGACACCGAAGTCCTCTTTCAGCAGTCCGGCGGCGGCGATCACCTCGTTGAGGATGGTGCCGCAGCCCAGTAGTTGAACCCGCGGGCTCTTCTTTTTACCCTTCCCCTTCACCTCGCTCTCCTGCAGGTGGTAGAGCCCCTTCAGGATCCCCTCCTCGGCGCCTTCCGGCATGTCCGGGTGGCTGTAGTTCTCGTTCATGGTGGTGATGTAGTAGAAGACGTTCTCCTGCTCCTGGAACATCCGCCGCATACCCTCGTGTACGATCACCGCCACCTCGTAGTGGAAGGTGGGGTCGTAGGAGACGCAGTTGGGGATGAAGCTGGCGAACAGCTGGCTGTGGCCGTCCTGGTGCTGCAGTCCCTCGCCGTTGAGGGTGGTGCGGCCGGCGGTGCCGCCGATCAGGAAACCGCGCGCCTGCAGGTCGCCGGCGGCCCAGGCCAGGTCGCCGATACGCTGGAAGCCGAACATGGAGTAGTAGATGTAGAACGGCATCATGGTGACGCCATGGTTGCTGTAGGCGCTGGAAGCGGCGATCCAGGAGGACATGGCACCGGCCTCGTTGATCCCTTCCTGCAGCAGCTGGCCCTTTCTGTCCTCGCGGTAGGGCATGATCTCGCCCGAGTCCATCGGCGTGTAGAGCTGGCCCTCGGGGGCGTAGATGCCCATCTGCCGGAACATTCCCTCCATGCCGAAGGTGCGTGCCTCGTCCGGCACGATGGGGACCAGGCGCGGACCGATCTCCTTGTTGCGGGAGATGGCCACCATCGCCCGCACCAGGGCCATGGTGGTGGACATGGTGCGCTGGCCGGTGCCCTTCAGCAGCAGTTCGAACATTTGCAGGTCGGGGATGGTGAGGCTGTCACCCCGGGTGCGCCGCGCCGGCAGGTAGCCGCCCAGCTTCTGGCGCTGCCGGTGCAGGTACTGCATCTCCGGGCTGTCGTCCGCCGGCTTGATGAAGTTGGCCTCCAACACGTCCTGTTCGGAAATCTCGACATCGAGCCGGTCGCGGAACTTCTTCAGCTGCTCGTTACCCAGTTTCTTCTGCTGGTGCGAGATGTTCTGTCCCTCGCCGGCCTCGCCCATGCCGTAGCCTTTTACCGTCTTGGCCAGGATCACGGTCGGTTTGCCGACGGTGTTGACCGCCTCGGAGTAGGCGGCGAATACCTTCTGCGGGTCGTGTCCGCCACGGATCAGGTCGTGGTAGATCTCGTCGTCACTCATGTGCTCGACCATCTTCTTCAGTTCCGGATACTTGCCAAAGAAGTACTCGCGCACGTAGGCCCCGTCCTTGGCCTTGAAGCTCTGGTACTCGCCGTCCACGCACTCCTCCATGCGTTTGCGCAGCAGGCCGTTATGGTCCTGGGCCAGCAGCTTGTCCCAGGCCGCGCCCCAGATCACCTTGATCACGTTCCAGCCAGTGCCGCGGAAGTTGCCCTCCAGCTCCTGGATGATCTTACCGTTACCGCGTACCGGGCCGTCCAGACGCTGCAGGTTGCAGTTGATGACGAAAATCAGGTTGTCGAGCTTCTCCCGAACCGCCAGGGCAATGGCGCCCTGGGCCTCAGGCTCGTCGGTCTCGCCGTCACCCAGGAAGACCCATACCTTGCGCTTCGATTGCGGAATCAGGCCGCGATTCTCCAGGTACTTCATGAAGCGTGCCTGGTAGATCGCCATGATCGGGCCCAGGCCCATGGAGACGGTGGGAAACTGCCAGAACTCCGGCATCAGCCAGGGGTGGGGGTAGGAGGAGAGTCCCTTGCCTCCGGTCTCGAAACGGAAGTTGTCCAGCTGCTCTTCGCTGATCCGGCCCTCCAGGAAGGCGCGGGCGTAGATGCCGGGCGCCACGTGTCCCTGTATATAGACCAGGTCGCCGCCGTCGATCTCGTTGGCGGCGTGCCAGAAGTGGTTGAAACCGGTCTCGTAGAGGACCGCCGAGGACTGGTAGCTGGCGATGTGTCCGCCCGGCGCGGCCGGCTTGCGGTTGGCCCGTACCACCATGGCGGCTGAGTTCCAGCGGATGATGTCGCGCAGTCGCCTCTCCACGATCGGGTCGCCCGGCAGGGCGGGTTCGCGACTGACCGGAATCGAGTTCAGGTAGGGTGTGCGGGAGCAGTCCGGCGGCTCGGCACCGGCGGCGGTGGATTTGTCGATGGTCTGCTTGATCAGGTAGCGGGCCCGCTCCGGGCCTTCGCGCTCGATCACGACATCGATCGCCTCCTGCCACTCCAGGGTCTCCTGGGGATCGATATCCCGGTATTCTTTGGAACGGTTGTTCATCTCTCTCTCCTCGTCTCTGTCCCGGCGATGCAGTGAATTATTTGTTAGCAGTATCAATGGTCGGACCATTAAAAGGTAAGCAGATTTAGATGTCAAATAATTTTATTATAGAGATAACAAGGCCTTACATAATGTTTGGGTATATAAAATAACTATTTGATAAATAAATATTAAATATAGTTTTTTACGCAACAGTCCGGTTTTGTTCAAATTAATGGTCAGACAAGTAAATGGTTGTATATAATCAATCCATTATCGTCTGGAGATGTATCATGCAGTTAGAACCAATCAAGCCGGCCCGGGTATCCGACTCTGTAGCCGCCCAGTTGAAGGCGCAAATTATCAAGGGCGCATTAAAACCGGGTGACAAGCTGCCGGCTGAGCGCGAGCTGGTGGAACAGCTCAAGGTCTCCCGACCCTCGGTGCGCGAGGCACTGCTGAAGCTGGAGGCCCAGGGGCTGATCTACAGCCGCCAGGGTGAGGGGACCTTCGTCCTGGACGCTCTGCAGGCGAGTATCACCAATCCACTGCTTAACCTGGTCAAGGATAGTCCGGAAGCGCTGTCGGATGTGATGGAGTGCCGCCACGGCCTGGAAGAGCTGGCTGCCAGCTACGCGGCGGCCCGGGCTACCGAGATGGACCGCAAGATCATTCGCGAGCGTTTCGAGGCCCTGCAGGCGGCCCACCAGCAGCGTGACCTGGAGCTGGAGGCGCAGGCCGATGCCGCTTTCCACATGGCGATCGCGGATGCCTCGCACAATGTGGCCCTGATCCACCTGACCCAGAGCCTGTTCGACCTGCTGGGTGATATCGTGCTCAGCAACTGGCAGAAGATCTACACAATGGAGGAGAGCTACCAGACCATCCATGCCCAGCACGGGGAGATCTTCGAGGCGATCCTCTCCGGCGATCCCGGGCGCGCGCGCCACGCCGCGCACGAACACCTGGCCTATATCGGCCGCTGCCTGCGCGGCGCGGTCTGAACTGCTGCTATTCAGCGGTCTGTTCAAGGATCCCCAGCAATTCCGTCAGCAGGACCAGTGCGGCCGGGTAATCGAAAGTGCGCAGGTGCCGGACCAGCAGCGCCACCTGCTCCGGGGGCAGAACCTCGCTGCCCTGCCGCTCCAGGCGGTCCAGCATGTTGGCCTCAATCAGGTCGTGCCCCTGCAGCTGTTCCCGCAGTTGAGCCAGGAGTGATTTCAGTTGATCGGGCCGGACCGGCGGCGTGGCCCTGTTGCCCGGCATGGGTTCCCGCTCCGCCAACTGCCAGGTAAGCTCCGGCAACACGCCTATGATCCGGTCGAGTTCGTTCTCCAGTGCCTGGTATCCGGCCAGTAAGCGATCGGTCTCGCCGCTGGCCAGGGAGGCCTCCATCCGTTCGCACTCCCGGTAGAGCCCCATTACCGTCATGTTGCCGGCCGCTCCCTTGAGGCGGTGCAGGGCCATGGCCAGGCCCTGCCAGTCCTGCTTCTCCAGGCAGTCGCGGATCCGCTTCAGGTCCGACTTGAAACTCTCCTCTGCCCTTAGCAACAGACTGAACAGGCCGTTTTTCGAACCAAATCGGTCAAGCAGCATGTCAAGATCGATCGGTGAAGCCGCCTCGTGCCCGATGGTATCCGTCCCCGGCTCCCCGCTGCCGGTGGCCGGCGCCTCCACCAATCGCATGGCATGATGCAGCACGCGGCTCAGTTCTTCACGCTGGATCGGTTTGGTCAGGTAGTCGTCCATGCCGGCGGCCAGGCACTGTTCGCGGTCGCCGGTCATGGCGTTGGCTGTCATGGCGATGACCGGCATCGATTTCAGCTCCGCCGTGTTGCGGATGGTTCGGGTGGTCTGAAAGCCGTCCATCACCGGCATCTGGATATCCATCAGCACGGCGTCGAAGTGACCCGGGCCCGCCAGTTCAAGCCGGATCAGGGCGTCCCGGCCGTTACTGACCGCGGACGTGGTTACCCCCAGCTGGCCCAGCAGTTCAGTCACCACCTGCTGATTGAGGGCGTTGTCCTCGACCAGCAGCACGGACATGCCGGAGAGTTTGTTCTCGAGTCCGTCCGCAGCCGTTTCCGGCCGATCAACCGGTTCCTGCCTGAAGGCCCGTGCCAGGCTGTGCAGCAATCGAGGTGCGGTGAGCGGTTTTTGCAGGGAGTAACCGGTCTGCAATCTCTGCTCAAAGTCGTGATTGTAGAGCAGCAGGCATTTCAGGGAGCGCTTTCCAGCCAGGGTAACAATGCGCTGCGGCAGTTCCCGTTGCCGCTCGGTGAGCAGCGATGAGTCGATGATGACCAGGTCCGGCAGTGGCGAGTCCCGGGTATCGAGCAGCGCCTCCAGCTCATGCAGGGACCCCATGTGCTGTTGCCGGATACCGAACTCCTGAAGCATCTGCAGAATCGTCGGGGTCAGCAGCGGGTGGTCGCACGCCAGCAGCACGCTCTTCCCGGCGAGCTGGGCCTGTTCGTCTGCCGGCGGTTGCTCAATGCGTCCCAGCCGGGCGGTGAAACTGAATGCGCTGCCGCCGTTGTCCCTATGCGATACTCCGATCTCGCCGCCCATCTTCTGCACCAGTCGCTGGCAGATGCTCAGTCCCAGACCGCTGCCACCGAATCGGCGTGTGGTGGAGGCGTCGGCCTGGGTGAACGGCTGGAACAGGCGCTCCACTTCATCCCGGGGAATGCCTGGCCCGGTGTCCTCGATGGTGAACACCGGGGTCAGGGTGGCGCGATCAAACGTCTTCAGGCGTACCCGCACCAGGACGTGGCCCCGCTTGGTGAACTTTACCGCGTTGCTCACCAGGTTTGTCAGGACCTGTTTCAGGCGCAGGCTGTCGCCGACTATCCGGTCCTCGATCCGGGGTGAAATGTCGTAGATCAGCTCCAGCCCCTTTCGGGTCACCTCCGGCTTCATCAGGTCGGCCACCTCTTCCAGCACCTGGCTCAGCTGGAACGGATTTGACTCGAAGTTCATCTCGCCCGCCTCGATACGGGAAAAGTCGAGGATGTCATTGATAATCACCAGCAGCGAGTTGGCTGCGGCGTGTATGGTTTTCAGGTAGGTGTGCTGTTGCCGGTTCAGGGGAGTCGATTCCAGCAACTGGCACATCCCCAGCACCCCGTTCATCGGGGTCCGGATCTCGTGCGACATGTTGGCCAGAAATTCGCTCTTGGCCTGGTTGGCGCTCTCCGCCTGCTCCTTGGATCGGCGCAGATCCCGGGTCTGCCGTTCGACCCGCTGTTCCAGGTTGGAGACCAGGTCCTGGATAGTCGCGGCCATGCTGTTCAGGCCTCGCTGCACCTCGCCCAGTTCGTCGGCGGAGGGTTTATCAATCCGGGTGTCCAGGCGTCCCTGCTCGATCAGTTTCAGTGCCTCCAGGGTGTGCCCGATCTGGAGGTTGAATCGGTGATAGAGAATGGACGACAGCAGGGCCACGATCATCAGTGGAATGGTGGTCAGGAGCAGGGCCAGGAGTGCGAACAGGTTGCGGTGGGCGAACATCTCCTGGTGGCTGACGCTGATAACCAGAAGCCAGTCCCAGGTAGCGCGCTTGTAGACAGCAAAGCGGGGTTCACCATCCACCTGGTAGTTGAAACTTCCGGAAGCCTGTTGCTGGACACCGGGGTCCGGAAGTCGGTGTATGATTTCCGCCTGCCCCTGCAGCAGCTCTCCGTTGCCGTCGAGTATGGTCAGGAGTCCGCTCTTACCAAACTGGTACTGCTTCAGCTCACGGCGCATCCTGTCCTGTTCCGCCTCCACATACCCCGCCATGCCGGTCAGCTTGTTCCGTTCCAGCTCCTGCCTGCCCTCGTCAATCCGGATGTCGATGTTTTTGAGCTCACGCTGGAAGCTATCCAGGTAGTGGTTGAACACCATCCGGTTAATGATCCAGTAGCCTCCGCTGGCCAGCGGCAGCATCAGGATCAGCACCATGCTCAGGGTAAACAGGGTGAACTTGAGGCGGATGCTCATAGTGTGCCGCGTGGCGGTTGAGCCACCAGGTGGAGAGACCCGTGCTTCATGTCACGCCTTCCCCGCACCAGGCGCCGGTTCGGTGGTCTCGGCCAGGATCTCGCCGCGAACACAGTTGCGACCGCTCTTTTTTGCCTCGTACAGCATGCGGTCTGCCTGCTTCACCAGTACCCGGGGGGTGATTCGGGAGTTCGGGGTCACGCTGGTGACACCCAGGCTGACACTGATGTACGGGTTTTCCGCGTTGCTGTACTGGTGCGGGATGCGCAACCTGCCCACCGCCGCCCGTATCTGCTCGGCCAGCTTCAGGGCATATCCGTAGTCGGTATCCGGCAGTACCGCGATGAACTCCTCGCCCCCGTAGCGGAAAATCGCATCGGCGGGTCGTTTCAGCGGCGTCGGCAGTGCCTGGGCCACGCGGCTCAGGCAGCGGTCCCCGGCCAGGTGCCCGTAGTGGTCGTTGAACTCCTTGAAGTGGTCGATATCCAGCATGATTACCGACAGCGGTTCCTGAGCGCGGCGGGCGCGGCCCCACTCCCGCTTCAGGATCTGCTCGAAGCGGCGACGGTTGGGCAGACCGGTCAGACCGTCTATCAGGGCCAGTTTCTCCAGCAGGTCGCTATTGTGCTTCAGCTTGATGTGGGTCTTGACCCTGGCCTTCACGATCGGTGCCCGAAACGGCTTGGTAATGTAGTCCACCGCACCCAGGGCCAGACCCCGGGTCTCGTCCTCCATCTCGCTCTTTGTGGTGATGAAGATCACCGGAATATTGCGTGTCGCATCATCCTCCTTGAGCTCACGGCAAACCTGGTAGCCGTCCATCTCCGGCATCACGATATCCAGCAGGATAAGGTCCGGGTGTTGGGTGCGCGCGACTTCCAGGCCGGTTTGGCCGCCGTTGGCCACCTTGACCCGGTAATCGCTTTTCAACACCTGAGCGAGGTGTTCGATGTTGATCGGACTGTCGTCGATAATCAGCACCGTTTTCCGTTTTTTCCCTTCATTCAGCATCTTGCCTGGGAACCCTCAACTGCGGTTTAGGGATGGTGTTGTTTTTTATGGTGTTTTACCAAGAGTAGTTAATAACCCGGTGGATCGCTGCCATATGGCAAAATAGGATACTTAATCACCTGGTGTTGTGACCTGGTAGCCGAAACCTGCGCCCGGTGCAGGGTGCGTACACGGAACCGTGCGCGGAGGCCGGGGTCTATCCAAGCAGGCGACTATCGGCCTAGAATAGACTGTTTGCGTGTACCAGGTGCCGGATTTTGCCGGCCACGGTGTGGGTGACTGTAAACTTGGGCCGGTGCATTTCCCTGAACCAGCAAATAACAATATTCCCTGACTCACTGCTGTCCCGTTAAGTTTTGCATCATGTACTTATAACTTATTGAATATAACTGAATTAAATACAACGAAGAACACTACTGTCCCACAAACTCCCTCTCCCTCAGGGAGAGGGTTGGGGTGAGGGGATCAAATGAAAGTAACTTGCTGTTTTATAAACCCCCTCATCCTGTCCTTCTCCC
>JAPHTA010000395.1 GCA_026196475.1 Sedimenticola sp. | reverse complement strand
CAGACCCTGCGCATGCAGCGGATCGTTGAGGACCTGCTGCTGCTCTCCCGCCTGGAGACCCGGCGCAGCAGCGAGGGAGAGGCGATCGTCGACATCCAGGGGGTGCTCAAGGGGGTGGTCGAGGGGGCCAGGCAGCTGAGTGGCGAGCAGGGGCACAAGGTGGAGCTGGAGACCGATCCCAGGCTGCGCCTGGTGGGCAATTGCCACGAGCTGGAGAGTGCGCTGGCCAACCTGGTCTACAACGCGGTGCGCTACACTCCGGCCGGGGGTTCGATCCGCATCCGCTGGTGGCTCTCCGGCAGCGGTCCCAGTTTTTCGGTCAGCGACACCGGAATCGGTATCGCCGCCGAGCATATCCCGCGCCTCACCGAGCGCTTCTACCGGGTCGACGTGGGTCGCTCCCGGGAGAGCGGTGGCACCGGCCTGGGCCTGGCCATCGTCAAGCATGTGCTGACCCGACACGACGGTTACCTGACGGTGGAGAGCGAACCCGGCAAGGGTAGCGTCTTCACCTGCCACTTCCCCCACTCCCGGGCCGCCTCCTGAGACAGCCGGTCGTTGTCATCAACCTGTAATATTAATCCAAGATTCCTGTAACAAAACCTCCCGATAATCCTCTTCAGGTTATGAAACATCCATTCAACGTGACCTGGAGGTCTCAGTGAACAACAATCGTATTATCCTGGCTGCCGCCCTGGCGGCTGCCGCTGCCGGCACCGCAAACGCTGCATCGCGCGACTACATCTCGGTGGTCGGCTCCTCGACCGTCTATCCGTTTGCCACCGTGGTGGCGGAAAACTTCGGCAAGACCACCGCCTTCAAGACGCCCAAGATCGAGTCTACCGGTTCCGGTGGTGGTCTCAAGCTGTTTTGCGCCGGTGTCGGCGTTGAGCACCCGGATATCACCAACGCATCGCGTCGCATCAAGAGCTCCGAGGTGGAGAACTGCGCCAAGAACGGTGTAAACGAGATCGTCGAGGTGAAGATCGGCTATGACGGCATCGTGCTGGCCAACTCCAAGGCCGCCGAGCCGATGAAGCTGAGCCGTCGCGACGTGTTCCTGGCCCTGGCCAAGCAGGTGCCGAATACCCAGGGTGGTGGTGAGCTGGTCGACAACCCCTACAAGACCTGGAAAGAGGTGAACCCGGCCCTGCCGGCGATTGAAATCGAAGTGCTGGGCCCGCCCCCGACCTCCGGTACCCGTGACGCCTTCGTCGAGCTGGCCATGGAGGGTGGCTGCAAGACCTTCGATTTCATCAAGGCGATGAAGAAGCAGGACAAGAAGAGCTACAAGCGCGTCTGCCACACCGTTCGCGAGGATGGCGCCTTCATCGAGGCGGGGGAGAACGACAACCTGATCGTGCAGAAGCTGGAGGCCAATCCGAAGGCGCTGGGCATATTCGGCTTCAGCTTCCTGGACCAGAACGCGGACAAGGTGCAGGGCTCCCTGGTGGACGGTGTAGAGCCCACCTTCGAGGCGATCGCCGACGGCAGCTACCCGGTCTCGCGCCCGCTCTACTTCTACGTGAAGAAGGCCCACGTGGGCAAGATTCCCGGTATCTCTGAGTACCTGGCCGAGTTCACCAGCGACAAGGCCTGGGGTGATGAGGGTTACCTGGTGGACAAGGGCATGATCCCGATGCCGAACCAGGAACGCAACCAGTTCGCGGCAGATGTGAAAAACCTCAATCCGCTGAGGCTCAACTGAGTTGTACCCGCGTAACGCATGATCGACACCCTGCGGAGTAAAAGGGTGAAGCCGATACCCCCTCCCGGAGCGGGAGGGGGTGTTGCCGTTACACGAAACCGACGACGCGGCTGAAAGAAGTACTTATGTCCCATACCCTGCTCATTCTGATCCTGCTCGGCCTGATGGCACTGGCCTACCAGCTGGGCCGGCGGCGCTCGCTGAAGCTGGTGGGTGGTTCCCGCCAGGTGAAGGCGCTGCATTCGCTGCCCTCCTACTACGGGTTTTACACCGCGATCTGGTGCGGTCTGCCGGCCCTGCTGGTGCTGTTCCTCTGGGTCTCCCTGCAGTCAAGCGTGGTGCGCGACCTGGTGGTATCCGGTCTCCCGGATTCGATGCAGAGCCTGCCGCCGGCGCGTCTCGGGCTGGTGATCAACGATATCCAGAATCTGGCCCAGGGCAATATCGTGTCGGGAGAGATCAGCCCCGCCATGCAGGCGGCGGCGGATCACTATACGCGCCTGCGCCAGACCAGCCAGGCGGCCTCGTTCGTGGTGGTGCTCTGCATCGCCCTGGCCGGCCTCGCCCTGGGATGGCGCTTCGTCTCCCCGGTCTTCCGTGCCCGCAACCGGGTGGAGACGGTGGTTCGCTGGCTGCTGGTGGTCTGTTCCACCATCGCCATTTTCACCACCCTGGGGATCGTTCTCTCGGTGCTGTTCGAGTCGATCCGCTTCTTCGAGATGGTCCCCATCAGCCAGTTCCTGTTCGGTCTCGAGTGGAGCCCGCAGATGGCCATCCGCGAGGACCAGGTGGGCTCCTCCGGCGCCTTCGGCATGATTCCGCTGTTCGCCGGCACCCTGCTGATCGCCCTGATCGCGATGCTGGTGGCGGTGCCGATCGGCCTGATGTCGGCGGTCTACCTGGCGGAGTATGCCGGTTCCCACTTTCGCGCCTGGGCCAAGCCGCTGCTGGAGATCCTGGCCGGTATCCCGACCGTGGTCTACGGCTTTTTCGCCGCCCTTACGGTGGCCCCGTTCATTCGCGACAACGGAGCCCTGCTGGGTCTGGATGTCTCCTCGGAGAGTGCCCTGGCCGCCGGCCTGGTGATGGGGATCATGATTATTCCGTTTATCTCGTCACTCTCCGATGACGTGATCACCGCGGTTCCCCAGTCGATGCGCGACGCCTCCCTGGGGGTCGGCGCGACCCGCTCGGAGACGGTGCGCAAGGTGATCCTTCCGGCGGCCCTGCCTGGCATTGTCGGCGGTATCCTGCTGGCGGTCTCCCGAGCCATCGGCGAGACCATGATCGTGGTCATGGCAGCCGGCCTGTCGGCCAACCTGACCGCCAACCCGCTGCAGAGCGTGACCACGGTGACGGTGCAGATCGTGACCCTGCTGGTGGGTGACCAGGAGTTCGACAGTCCCAAGACCCTGGCCGCTTTCGCCCTCGGCCTGATGCTGTTCCTGATCACCCTGGTGCTGAACGTGGTGGCACTGCACGTGGTAAGAAAATACAGAGAAGCGTATGAGTAAGATGCACCTGGATCCACAACGCACCATCGAGCGGGTCAACGCCACGCTCGGGCGGCGTTACCGGAAAGAGCAGCGCTTTCGCCGATTCGGCCTCGGCGCGGTGGCGCTGGGTCTGCTGTTCGTGGCGCTGATGTTCCTGAATATCATCGGTACCGGCTACAGCGCCTTTCAGCAGACCCGGGTCCTGCTCGATATCAACTACAGCGAGGAGATGATCGACCCCGAAGGGACCCGGGACCCCGCAATACTCTCGTCCGCGAACTATGCGGGGGTGATCAAGCAGGCGCTGCGTGACCGCTTTCCCGGGGTGACATCGCGCGGCGACAAGCGTGAACTCTACACCCTTGTCAGCAGCGGCGCGGCACTGATCCTGCGCCAGCAGGTGATGGAAAACCCGGGCCTGATCGGTACCCGGGCGTCGGTCTGGGTGCCGGCGGACGATGACATCGACATGCTGGTGAAGGGGCATATCGATCGTGCGGTTCCGGAGTCGGAGCGCCGGGTTAAGGACCAGATGGTGGCCTGGGTCGAGTCCCTGGAAGTGGAGGGGCGGGTGGCAAAGGTGTTCAATACCACGTTCCTGACCAGCGGGGACTCCCGGGAGCCGGAACTGGCGGGTATTGGTGGCGCCGTGATGGGTTCACTCTACACCCTGATCGTCACCCTGCTGCTGTCGTTCCCGATCGGCGTGGCCACTGCCGTCTACCTGGAGGAGTTCGCGCCGCGCAACCGCTGGACCGACCTGGTGGAGGTGAACATCAACAACCTGGCGGCGGTACCCTCGATCGTGTTTGGCCTGCTCGGCCTGGCGGTGTTCATCAACTTCTTCGGCCTGCCCCGTTCCGCGCCGCTGGTGGGCGGCATGGTGCTGACCCTGATGACCCTGCCCACCATCATCATCGCCAGCCGCGCCGCCCTGAAGGCGGTGCCGCCCTCGATCCGGGAGGCGGCACTGGGTGTGGGCGCCTCGCGCATGCAGACGGTGTTCCACCACGTTCTGCCGCTGGCCATGCCCGGAATGCTCACCGGCACCATCATCGGCATGGCCCAGGCCCTGGGCGAGTCCGCGCCGCTGCTGATGATCGGCATGGTGGCCTTTATCGTGGACATTCCCGGCGGCGCGCTGGATCCGTCCACGGTTCTGCCGGTACAGATTTTCCTCTGGGCGGACAGCCCGGAACGCGGGTTCGTGGAGAAGACCTCGGCCGCCATCATGGTGTTGCTCGGCTTCCTGATCCTGATGAACGTATTGGCGGTGATCCTGCGCAAGCGCTTCGAACGGCGCTGGTAGGCTGACGCCCGCTAAATGAAGAGACAGAACAAGAGTTGAAACAGCGTATGCAGAACAGGAGTCAAGACATGTTGAATGTAACCCCGAACAGCGTGGGAAGTGTAGCCCCCCCGGCCGGCGTGGTGGGCGTGGGCTTCAGTCCGACTGCCGACGACAGCCGGGTGATCAGCGGCACCGTGGGTGATATCAAGGCGGCCGACCCGCGCATGACCGCGCGTAACGTCGATGTCTACTACGGTGACAAGCAGGCAATCAAGGACGTCAGCCTGGACATCGGCAAGAACGAGGTGATCGCCATGATCGGGCCCTCCGGTTGCGGCAAGTCCACCTTTCTGCGCTGCCTCAACCGGATGAACGACACTATCGACGGTTGCCGGGTCGAGGGGCGGATCATGCTCGATGACCAGGATATCTACGACCGCAAGATGGACGTGGTGCCGTTGCGGGCCCAGGTCGGCATGGTGTTCCAGAAGCCCAACCCGTTCCCCAAGTCGATCTACGACAACGTGGCCTACGGGCCGCGTATCCACGGACTGACCGACAACAAGCAGGAGCTGGACGAGATTGTGGAACAGTCGCTGATCAAGGCCGGCCTCTGGGACGAGGTGAAGGATCGCCTGGACAGCTCCGGAACCGGGCTCTCCGGCGGCCAGCAGCAGCGTCTCTGCATTGCCCGTACCATCGCCGTGGCGCCGGAAGTGATCCTGATGGATGAGCCCTGCTCGGCACTGGATCCGATCGCCACCGCCCGGGTGGAGGAGCTGATCGACGAGTTGCGGGAACAGTACACCATCGCCATCGTTACCCACTCCATGCAGCAGGCGGCCCGGGTCTCCCAGCGTACCGCCTACTTCCACCTGGGGGAGCTGGTCGAGGTGGGCAAGACCGATGATATCTTCACCAATCCGAGTCACCGATTGACCGAAGATTACATTACAGGACGGTTCGGGTAAGGGTATGAATGAGATGACCGACGGCCATATCGTCAGCAGTTACAACCAGGATCTTAACCACCTGCACCAGCTGGTGATCGAGATCAAGGACCTGGCCTGCCGCCAGGTCAGGGATGCCGTTACTTCTATTGTCGAGGAGGAGGTGGAGCGGGCCCGCGAGGTGATCCTGGGCGACCGGGCGATTGATGCCCTGGATATCCGGGCCGACGAGGAGATCATCCGGCTGATCGCCAAGCGTCAGCCGGTGGCGCGGGACCTGCGCGAGATTATGACCGTGGCCAAGATGGTGGGCGACCTGGAACGGATCGGTGACCAGGCCCGGCGCCTCGCCCGCCTGACCCTGCGTTTCTACGATAACGATGCCTCGCCGCCCAATCGCCAGTTGCTGAACGACCTGGTCAAGATGGCGGATTTCGTCACCACCATGGTCGAGGACGCGGTGACCGCCTTTGACACGCTCGATCTTGACCTGGCCTTGGACGTGGTGCGGCGTGACGGGGTGGTGGGAGACGATTTCCGATCCGCCCTGCGCCGGCTCTCGACCTTCATCATGGAAGATTCACGCAGCGTTGGACACATGCTGGACGTGGTACTGGGGCTGCGCTCGGTGGAACGGATCGGCGGCCATGCAAAGAATATCGGCCGTTACGTGGTGTTCCTGGTTCGCGGCAAGGATGTGCGCCACGAGCCTCTGGAGTCGGTGGAGGCGGAGATCAGCTCGCGCCATTGAGCCGTTCGCCGCTCCCTTGCCTCTTGTGGGTTTGTTCCCGACCCCTCATCTGCTAGTTTTAGCCTGCAGGGTCCGGCACAACGCCGGGCCCGGGTTACCCATTGCAGAGGAGACTGCCCGTGACTCAAGCCATTCGCATACACCAGTACGGCGGACCGGAGGTCCTTAACCTGGAGACGGTGGACGCCGGCGAGCCGGGGGATGGCCAGGTCAGGCTGCGGCACAGTGCCATCGGGGTCAACTTCATCGACGTCTACATGCGTACCGGGCTCTACCCGCTGTCCGGCTTTCCCCAGACCCTGGGCATGGAGGCGGCTGGCGTGGTGGAGGCGGTTGGACCCGGGGTCACCGGGCTGGCGGTGGGTGATCGGGTCGCCTACGCCATGGTCCTCGGGGCCTACGCCGGGCATCGGTTGGTGGACGCGGAGAAGCTGGTCCGGCTGCCGGATGGGATCGAAGAGCGCACCGCGGCGGCCATGATGCTGCGTGGCATGACCGCCCGCTACCTGTTGAAGAGTTCCTACCCGGTGCAGGCCGGTGACACCATCCTGGTGATGGCCGCCGCCGGCGGCGTCGGCCTGCTGCTGTGCCAGTGGGCCAACCACCTGGGGGCCACCGTGATCGGCTGCGTCGGTTCCGCCGACAAGGCGCGGCTGGCCAGCGACAACGGCTGCCACCACACCATTCTCTACAAGGAGGAGGACGTGGCCGCCCGGGTGCTGGATATTACCGCGGGGCAGGGGGTGGCGGTCTCCTACGACTCGGTGGGCCAGGCGACCCTGATGCCGTCCCTCGACTCGCTGCGTCCCACCGGGACCCTGGTCAGCTACGGCAACGCCTCCGGGCCGATCACCGACTTCAGTCCGGGCGTTCTGGCGCAGAAAGGGTCGCTCTACATCCAGCGACCGACCCTGGCCACCTACATCCGAAACCGGGAGCTGCTGGAGGCTTGCGCCGGGGACCTGTTCGAGGTGGTGGCATCCGGGGCGGTGAAAGTGACCGTGGGACAGCAGTTCGCCCTCTCCGATGCGGCGGAGGCCCACCGGGCGCTGGAGGCTCGCCAGACCACAGGTTCCACCATCCTGCTACCCTGAGTTGTTCGCGCGGACTGCGCTTCAGGATTTTCGTTTGGCCTTGCGCCGGGCCCGCCTCTCCTCGCGACGGGCCTGTTTTTCCTCCTGCAGCAGGCGCGTCGCCTCCTGCTCTTCAATCATCATCTGCGGCGTCTCCAGGGTCAGGGGGCCCAGCTTGCCGGCTCGCAGCTCGGTCAGCAACAACTTGCCCGCCTTCTCCATATCCACGCTGCCACCGCTGCGCAGGCAGCCGCGACGGCTGCCTACCGCCTCAAGCAGTTCGCTGGCGCTGGCCGGCAGCGGCTCCAGCCGGTAGCGCTCCCGCAATCGATCCGGGTAGTGGCTCAACAGGTACTCGGCGGCAAAGTGGGCGACCTCCTCCGCCTCTATCGCGGTCTCCCGAATGGCGCCGGTGACCGCCAGCCGGTAGCCGCTGTTGGGATTCTCTATGTTGGGCCAGAGCACCCCGGGGGTGTCCAGCAGGACCAGTCCGTTGCCCAGGTTGATACGTTGCTGGCGCTTGGTGATGGCCGGTTCGTTGCCGGTGCGGGCAATGCTGCGCCTGGCCAGGAGATTGATCAGGGTCGATTTTCCGACGTTGGGGATGCCCACGATCATCGCCTGGATGCCCTTCAGGCTGGCTGCCTTCTCCGGTAGCAATCGGCGGCACAGTGGCTGTAGCGGTTTCAGACTCTCCGCCTGCAGGCAGCTTACCGCCAGGCTTTTCACCCCCTGTTCCTGCTCCAGGTGTGCCTGCCAGTGGCGGGTCATCTCCACCTCCGCCAGGTCGCACTTGTTGAGTAGCTTGACGCAGGGCTTGTCCGCACGCAGCGAAGCCAGCATCGGGTTGGTACTGCTGTAGGGGATGCGGGCATCCAGGATCTCGATCACCAGGTCGACCCGGGGAAGGCTTTCGGTGATCTGTTTGCGGGCCTTGTTCATGTGGCCCGGGTACCACTGGATATGCATGCTGCTGGCCCGTTGGGATGACGTGATTCCGCCTCTGGCGGTAACCGGGTGTGCAGTATAGCGGAGATTTGCGGTAAGCGGGGCGGTTGCCACCGCCCCGCTGTTGTGGGTTTAGCCCTGTTCCAGCAGCAGCTCGGGTTTAAAGCCGACGATGAAGCCTCCCCAGTGCTGGCCGTTGACATAGAGTGGGAAGGAGAGGTCGTTGAGAAGCTCGCCGGTGTCCCGCATAAAGGTCTGTAGCAGGAACGGCTCGGTGTTCGCAGCGCGGCGGATCTCGGCGCGGGAGTTGTTGTAGATCCTCAAATGCCGGCTTTTCAGGTTGTCTGTCTCGAAGTCGCCGGTGAGTGTGTTTGAGACATGACTGTGATGGGCCGGCAGGTAGCCGTTCTTGTCCACCGGAACGGCATATATGAACTGGGACTGCTGCTCGATAAAGCGATCGATCAACGGCTGGATTACCGGCTCATAGGCGGAGACATAGCCGGTGGTAAACTTCTGCGGGTTGGTGTTGGCCATCTCCTGGTAGTTGTGGTCGAACAGGTTGACGCCCCGGTTGGCCATCTCGTTCAGTGCCAGCTCTATCTCGCTGGCCCATCCCCTGGCGGTCTGGATGATCCGTTCGAATCCCCCGCGGCCGATGATGAAGCGTGAGAGCAGCTCCTGGGTCTGCTCGGTGGCCACCTCCAGTTCGTCCGAGTAGTGCTCGGAGTCATCCATATCGGTCTTGATGCTCTTGCTCAGGTCGGCAATGGTGCTGACGTTGCGATGGGACTCCTTGTTGGTGATCGAAAGCTCCTCGATGGCGGAGCTGATCTCGATCAGCTGGGAGTTGACCGAATCGAAGTCTGCCACCATCTTCTGGAACTGGGAGGCGGTCTCCCCGATCACCGCCTGGGTCTCCTCGGTATAGCTCTGGATCTCCTCGGTGCCCTTCTTGGTGCTCTCCACCAGGCTCGACAT
>JAPHTA010000036.1 GCA_026196475.1 Sedimenticola sp. | reverse complement strand
CGGCTTCACTCCGCCACCGGACGCTTGCCGGCGGTCTACTTGGGTACGCGGCGGATCTGGGCACCCAGCACCGCCAGCTTCTCCTCGATGTTCTCGTAGCCACGATCGATGTGGTAGATGCGGTCGACAATGGTTTCGCCATCCGCCACCAGGCCGGCCAGGACCAGGCTGGCGGAAGCGCGCAGGTCGGTCGCCATCACCGGCGCCCCGGTCAGGCGGTCCACACCGGCGATGATCGCAGTATTCCCCTCCAGCCGGATGTTGGCGCCCATGCGCTGCATCTCCTGCACGTGCATGAAACGATTCTCGAACACCGTCTCGGTAATCGTGCCCACCCCCTCGGCAACCGAGTTGAGGGCGGTGAACTGGGCCTGCATGTCGGTCGGGAAGGCCGGATAGGGCGCGGTATGGATATCCACGGCCCGCGGTCGCCGCCCCTTCATGTCCAGAGTGATCCAGTCCTCTCCCAGCTCGATCTCCGCACCGGCGTCACGCAGCTTGTGGGTGATCGCCTCCACCAGGGCCGGCTGGGTGTCGCGCACCCGGATGCGGCCACCGGAAATCGCCGCCGCCACCAGGTAGGTACCGGTCTCGATACGGTCGGGGAGGACATCGTAGTGAGTGCCCACCAGCCTATCGACCCCCTCGATGACGATAGTGTCGCTGCCGGCGCCGCGAATGCGTGCGCCCATCTTGTTCAGGCAGTCGGCCAGATCCACCACTTCCGGCTCGCGCGCCGCATTCTCGATAATGGTCTCCCCCTCCGCCAGCGTGGCCGCCATCATCAGGTTCTCGGTACCGGTCACGGTCACCACGTCCATCACCAGGCGCGCCCCCTTCAGCTTCTTGGCCGAGGCCCGGATATAGCCGTTTTCAACCTCGATCTGCGCACCCATGGCGCGCAACCCCTCGATATGCAGGTTGACCGGCCGGGAACCGATTGCGCAGCCGCCGGGCAGTGATACGTCGGCGCGGCCGAAACGGGCCAGCAGGGGCCCCAGCACCAGGATCGAGGCGCGCATGGTCTTGACCAGCTCGTAGGGCGCGTGAAAATCGCGGATGGTACTGGTATCGGTCTCGATGCAGAGCCGCTCATCGACCACGATCTGCACCCCCATGTAACCCAGCAACTCCATGGTGGTGGTGATGTCATGCAGGTGCGGCACGTTGCCGATGGTGACCGGCCCGTCGGCCAGCAGGGTGGCGGCCAGGATCGGCAGGGCGGCATTCTTGGCGCCGGCGATACGCACGTCACCGGACAGCGGAGCACCGCCGGAGATAATCAGTTTATCCATCTAGAGAACCATCTATTCGGGTACCAGCAGTAGACCGCCAGGATGAAGAAATTGCAAGGGAGCTGCGCATTCTATGTAAATTCGGAAAAAAGCGGAAGCACGAGGCGGGCAGCGTGGCGGTGTTCACCCATCCAGCGGCAGAAGCGACTCCACGTTGCTCAACCGGGCGATTCCGAGCAGGGCCTCGGAGAGCCCGCGGAAGCGCAGGGTGATCGAACGTCGCCGGGCGACCTCCATCACCTCCAGCAACAGGGCCAGCCCGGAACTGTCCACGTCACGCACCCCGGAGAGATCGATCAGCACCCGCTCAATCCCTTCCAGCTGACGCTCGATCTGGCCGAGCAGGGCAGTGACGTTGGCAAACACCAGGTCGCCACTGATCTGCATCACGCCCTGTTGATCCAGGCTGGCGACGGCGTCAGGCATCACTTTCTCTCGGCATTGCGCTGTTCAAGCTTGCTGATCAACCCGGAGAGCTTGTAGCGCCTGATCTGGCTGGCGAACGAGGTACGGTAGTTGGAGACCAGGCTGATGCCGTCTATCGACACGTCGAACACCTGCCACTCGCTGCCATTCCGGTACAGCCGGTAATCGATCGGAATCGGCAGTGCCCCGGGCGCCTTGACCTCGGTATTCACTGTCGCCTCCTGGCCGTCGGTACTGGCGCGGCCTGGCAGGTAGACGATCTCCTCGCCGGAGTAGTTGAGCAGTGCGGTGGCGTAGGTTCGCACCAGCAGCTCGCGGAAGGCACGCACGAAGGCCTCCTTCTCGTCCTGCTGGGCACGGGGCCAGTACTTTCCCAGCACCAGCTGGGACATGCGCTGGAAATCGAAACGGGGCAGCACGATATGCTCCACCAGCTGGTAGATCCTGCCCGGCTGCGCCTGCAGCTCCTGCTTGCGGTTGATCACTTCGGAGAGCACCTGGTCCGAGGTTTCCCGTACCACGGTCTCGGGGGACGGCGAGGCCACCGCCATATTCACCGCCAGCAGCATGCCCAGCAGCCAGGCGGTCATCAAGCACTGTCTATTCAAAACTGTCACCCTCTTCTGCCTTGCTGAACAGGAACTGTCCAATGATCTCCTCCAGCACCAGGGCGGACTGGGTCAGGGAGATTTCCGATCCCTGCTGCAGGAACTTATCGCTGCCACCCGGATCCAGGCCGATATACTGCTCGCCGAGCAGGCCCGCTGTGAAGATCTTGGCAAAGCTGTCGTCCGGAATCACATTGTATTCCGATTCGATACGCAGGGTCACCACCGCCTCGTAGGTGCGGCGATCAAAGCCGATCTCGCTGACCCGGCCGATCCGGACCCCGGCCATGGTGACCGGTGAGCGGACCTTGAGACTGCCGATATTGTCAAAGCGGGCAATCACCTCGTAGCCATCGCCGTTGCCGCTGCTGCTGAGGTTGCTTACCTGCATGGCGAGGAAGAAGAAGGCCACCAGACCCGCGGCCATGAAGGCACCGACAAGAATCTCTACTGTCCTGTTATGCATAATCGATCATTCCCCGAACATCAGTGCCGTCAAAATAAAATCGAGTCCCAGTACCGCGAGTGAGGAGTGCACCACCGTGCGGGTGGTGGCCCGGCTCACCCCCTCCGAGGTGGGCACGCAGTCGTAGCCCTGGAACAGGGCGATCCAGGTACAGACCAGCCCGAAGACAAAACTCTTGATCACGCCGTTGTAGACGTCTTCATGCAGGTCTATCTTGGCCTGCATCTGGGCCCAGAAGGCGCCGTCATCCACGCCCAGCAGGCCGCCCCCGACGAAGTACCCCCCCAGCACGCCAAGGGCGCTGAACAGCGCCGCCAGCAGCGGCATGGAGATGAAACCGGCGAAGAAGCGCGGGGTCAGCACCCGGCGCACCGGATCGACCGCCATCATCTCCAGCCCGGAGAGCTGTTCGGTGGCCTTCATCAACCCGATCTCGGCGGTCAGCGCAGAGCCGGCACGACCCGCAAACAGCAGCGCCGCCACCACCGGGCCGAGCTCCCTGACCAGGGATGCCGCAACCATCACACCGAGGGTCTGCTCAGCCCCGAACTGGGAGAGGATATAGTATCCCTGCAGGCCCAGCACCATACCGACAAACAGACCCGAGACGCTGATGATGAGCACCGACAGCACTCCGACCGAGTAGATCTGCCTGAGCAGCAGGCCCAGCCTTGGCAGCAGGTCGGGCAGGCCGACGAAGATCGCCAGCAACAGCAGGTGACCTCGCCCCAGCCGCTCCAGGACACCGATACCGACACGCCCCAGCCTGGCCAGCGAATCTAGCATGACGCCTCCAGCAGATCCTGCTCCAGGGCGGCGGCCGGGTAGTGGAACGGAACCGGCCCGTCGGCCAGCCCCTGCATGAACTGGCGGGTCCACTCGGTATCCGAGTTCATCATCGCCTCCGGCGGTCCCGACTCGATCACCTTGCCATCCGAGATGACGTAGACCAGGTCAGCAATCGCCGCTGTCTCCTGAACATCGTGGGAGACGATGATACTGCTCAGCCGGCTGGCGTCGTTGAGCGCCCGGATCAGCTCCACCAGAATGCCCATGGAAATGGGGTCCTGGCCGGTAAAGGGCTCGTCGTACATGATCATCATCGGATCAAGCACCATCGCCCGGGCCAGGGCCACGCGCCGCGCCATGCCACCGGAGAGTTCACTCGGCATCAGGTCGCGGGCACCGCGCAGGCCTACCGCCTCCAACTTCAACAGAACCAGCTTGCGGATCATCGAGGGCGAAAGGTCGGTGTGTTCGCGTAACGGGTAGGCGACATTGTCGAATACGTTTATATCGGTAAGCAGGGCGCCGCTCTGGAACAACATACCCATGCGCATCCGCAACTGGTAGAGGGCCCGGTTGCCGAGGCGATGAATGTCCTGGCCGTCCACGTGAATGGTCCCGGCGCTGGGACGCAGCTGGCCACCGATCAGTTTCAGCAGGGTGGTCTTGCCGGTGCCGCTGGGCCCCATGATGGCGGTCACCTTGCCGCGCGGGATGTCGATATCCACGCCGTCGAAGATAACCCGGTTGCCGCGCGAAAAACGCAGCCCCCTGATCCTGACCAGTGGTTCCTGTGTATCAACTGACTCCGTCATTTGTTCTTGTTCCCGATCAGGCACACGTTCCGCGACAGGCTTGGCCCAAAGGCAAAGGGGGCATTCTCACCTGCCGCAAAGCAGAGCGTCAAGCCCGATCAGGCCCGGTTGGCGCGGCGCCGGCCAGTAACTGTTGCAGGATCACGGCATCCCTGAGGAGCTTGATTTGCGGCGGCGCACCCTCGACGAAAAGCCAACGCCCGCCCTCTCCGCAAGCGCAGGCCTGCAGCTCCTGCATCAACCCGCGCAGGTCGCGCAGATCGGTCGTGCGACCGCTCTCCACCCGGGCACAGGCCACCCCGTCACCGGTCGCCAGGGTATACCCCTCCGACGCCACCGCTGACACCGAAGCCAGGAACCTCCCTTGGTTCAGAATCCGGCGCAGCACGTCGGCCCGGTCATCCGGCAACGGCTGCCAGGAGACCACCCCGGCCAGTTGCTCCCGAAGCGTTGCCGCGGCCGCCTCGATCCGTTGCAGGTCGCTCCCGCCAAGCCGTGCCGGGTCACCGGCCTCAAGTACGAAGCGGAACGAGGGATCCACATCCTCCCGCCACTGCTCCCACGGCGCCTCCCCCTGCCGCCAGTAACCCGCCGGCACCAGCACCTGGTGAAACTCGTTACCGTAGTAGGTCAGGCGCCATTCGGATGGCAGGTCATCCGGATAGAAATGCTCAGCCCACCCGGGATGATCCCAGCCAACCGCACCGACCGCTATCCCGCCACTCATCCCCGCCCCCCTTCAGCCACCGGCGCAAGACGGCTGGCGAGCCAGACCAGGAGCAGCACCGGCAGCCCCAGCAGCGCGGTAAGCAGGAAGAACTGCGGATAGCCAATGGCATCCACCATGGAGCCGGAGTAGCCGCCGAGCAGCTTCGGCAGCAGGGTCATCAGGGAGCTGAACAGGGCGTACTGGAAGGCGGTAAAGGCGACCCGGGTCAAACCCGAAAGGTAGGCCACAAAGGCGGCGCTGGCGATACCGGCACTCAGGTTATCGGCGGTGATCACCAGGATCAGCAGGGGCACATCAGCCCCGCTCTGGGCCAGCAGCAGGAACAGCAGATTGGTCCCGGCTGACAGCAGGGCACCCAGGAACAGGATCCGCATCACCCCGTAGCGTAGCGACAGCGCGCCTCCGAGGAAGCCGCCCAGCAGGGTCATCACCAGGCCGAAGGTCTTGGTGATATCGGCGATCTGGTCCTTGCTGAAACCCATGTCCTGGTAGAAGACGTTGGAGATCACCCCCAGCACAATATCGGAGATCCGGTACAGTCCCACCAGCAGCAGTATTAGCAGGGCGGTACGGCCATAGCGCTGGAAGAAATCCAGCACCGGCGCCAGGTAGGTCTCGCGCAGCATCTCGCCGGGAACCAGCCGGCCGGCCACCAGCAGGCGTGCCGCCACTCCAGCCAGGAGCAGCGCGGCTAACAGGCGCATCGCCTGCAGCAGGAAACCGGCCAGCAGCGGATCGAGAGCGGCACCGGTCACAAGCCATGTCCTGAGCGCCTCCAGGCTATCCTGCCCCAGGAAAAAGGTACCTGCAAAGACCGACACCACCAGCAGGAACATCAGCAGAAAGCGGAGATAGTCCCCGGCCCGGTGAAAGGTGCTGCTGCCGGCGGCAGCCACCTGCGGCGGTTCCCGCACCAGCAGCGTGGCGGCGACCCCGACCAGCATCACCCCGGCCATGCAGATATAGGTCCACTGCCAGGCCAGGTAGGCGTACCCCCCCTGCTCGGCACCAAACAGCACCGCCAGCTTGAGGGCACCGGCGCCCGCCACCAGCATGCCGACACGGTACCCGGCGATATACATGGAAGCCATCAACGCCTGCATCTCCGGCTCCGCCGACTCGATCCGGTAGGCGTCGATCACGATATCCTGGGTGGCCCCGGAGAAGCCGAGCAGCACCGCCGCCAGCGCCATCGACAGCAGGTGCGTCGCGGGGTCTGTGAAGGCCATCCAGAGCAGGGCAGCCATCACCCCGCATTGCGCCAGCAGCAGCCAGCCGCGGCGGCGGCCCAGGGCGGCACTCAACCAGGGCAACGGCAAGCGGTCCACCAGCGGGGCCCAGACGAACTTGAAGGAGTAGGCCAGCGCCGCCCAGCTGAAGTAGGTGACGGTGGAACGGTCGATATCGGCGTCGCGTAACCAGAGCGACAGGGTGGAGAAGATCAACAGCAGCGGCAACCCGGCGGAGAAACCGAAAAACAGCATCACCAGCACTTTCGGCTGGCGACAGGCGGCAAGCGTGGCCGCCCAGTCCCTTCCCTCCCCTTTGACCATACCGGCAGTGGCTCCCGATTCCGGATATCTCACAAGAGCCCGATTGTACCCGATCCGCCACGGAATTCCGCCGCCCGGCTTGCATCCTCCGTTCCGGGAAAGGACAATCTGCGCTCCTGCGAGCGGAGTTCACCATGCAAAACTATCAACGAGACTTTCTGGATTTTGCCCTCGACGTGGGGGTTCTGCGATTTGGCCAGTTTACCCTCAAGTCAGGCCGGATCAGCCCCTACTTCTTCAATGCCGGCCTGTTCAACAGCGGCTCCAGCCTGGCCCGCCTGGGGCGCTTCTATGCCCAGGCCATTGTCGATTCCGGGATTGAATTCGACGTCCTCTACGGGCCGGCCTACAAAGGCATCCCGCTGGCCGCGGTGACTGCAGCAGCCCTGTTCGACCAGCACGGCATCGATATCCCCTACGCCTTCAACCGCAAAGAGGCCAAGGATCACGGCGAGGGCGGTAGCATCGTAGGCCACCCGCTGCAGGGTCGCATCCTGATCATAGATGACGTGATTACCGCTGGCACCGCGATCCGTGAGTCGATGCAGATCATCCAGGACCAGGGCGCAACCCCGGCCGGAGTGGTGATCGCCCTCGACCGCCAGGAGCGCGGCAAGGGGGAACGCTCCGCCATCCAGGAGGTCGAACAGGACTACCGGATGCCGGTGGCAGCCATCGTTCGACTGCAACACCTGGTCGATTACCTGGCACAGCAGGCCGATGCCAGCGAGGACCTGGAGCGGATCCGGAAGTACCGAAAAAACTACGGAGTGTGACCGGCTGGCTTTACAAGCCACCCGATCTGTCTGATAGTGCGTACCAGTTGATACATCGGCCACCGGGCACGACCCGACTGTAGACGACCCATGAGCAACCTGTACAGATCATCGACAGCCATTT
>JAPHTA010000152.1 GCA_026196475.1 Sedimenticola sp. | reverse complement strand
GCTACAGCTGCTCCGCCAGCTCCGGCAGGGCCTGGAACAGGTCCGCCACCAGGCCATAGTCCGCCACCTGGAAGATCGGCGCCTCCTCGTCCTTGTTGATCGCCACGATCACCTTGCTCTCCTTCATCCCCGCAAGATGCTGGATCGCCCCCGAGATCCCCACCGCGATGTACAGCTCCGGCGCCACGATCTTGCCGGTCTGCCCCACCTGGTAGTCGTTCGGCACGTAGCCCGCGTCCACCGCCGCACGCGAGGCACCAATCGCCGCATTCAGCTTGTCCGCCACCGCCTCGATCAGCGCAAAATTCTCGCCACTGCCCATGCCACGACCACCCGAAACCACGATCCTGGCACCGGTCAGCTCCGGTCGCTCCGAGACCGTCAGCTCCGCACCCACGTAACTGGAGCGCTCATACCCCTCGCCCGCCGCCACCGGCTCGATCGCCGCGCTGCCACCACTCCCGGCCGCGTCAAACGCCGTGCCGCGTACCGTGATCAGCTTGATCCGGTCACTGCTCTGCACCGTCGCCAGGGCATTGCCGGCGTAGATCGGCCGCACGAAGGTGTCTTCGCTCTCGATCCCGGTAATATCCGACAACATCGCCACGTCCAGCAGCGCCGCCACCCGCGGCATGAAGTTCTTGCCAAAGGTGGTCGCCGGCGCCAGCAGGTGGCTGTAGCCCTCCGCCAGGCCCGCCACCAGCTGCGACAGCCCTTCCGCCAGCGGGTGCTCGTAGGCCGCGTCGTCCGCCACCCGCACCTTGCTCACGCCGGCCACCTGCGCCGCCGCCTCGGCCACCGCGCCACAGCCCGATCCGGCCACCAGAATCTCCACCTCGCCGCCCAGCTGTACCGCCGCCGTCACCACGTGCAGGGTCGAGCTCTTCAGCTCGCGGTTATCGTGTTCCGCTATTACCAGAATACCCATTCAGATCACCTTCGCTTCGTTGCGCAGCTTCTCCACCAGCTCGGCCACGCTCTCTACCTTGATGCCCGCCTGGCGCTGGCCCGGCTCGCTCACCTTCAATACCTTCAGACGCGGCGCCACGTCCACGCCCAGCTCCGCCACCGGGATCACCTCCAGCGGCTTCTTCTTCGCCTTCATGATGTTCGGCAGCTTGGCGTAGCGCGGCTCGTTCAGCCGCAGGTCGGTGCTCACCACCGCCGGCAACTGCAGCTTCACCGTCTCCAGGCCGCCGTCAATCTCCCGCGTCACCTGCAGCTCGCCACTGCCCACCACCACCTTCGAGGCAAAGGTCCCCTGCGGCCAGCCCAGCAGCGCCGCCAGCATCTGGCCCACCTGGTTGCTGTCATCGTCAATCGCCTGCTTGCCCAGGATCACCAGCTCCGGCTGCTCCTTCTCCACCACCGCCTTCAGCAGCTTGGCCACCGCCAGCGGCTGCAGCTCCTCGTCGCTCTCCACCAGCACGCCCCGGTCCGCGCCCAGCGCCAGCCCGTTACGGATCGTCTCCTGGCTCTGCTTCGGCCCCAGCGACACCACCACGATCTCCTCCGCGTGGCCCGCCTCCTTCATCCGCACCGCCTCTTCCACCGCGATCTCGTCAAACGGGTTCATCGACATCTTCACGTTGGCCAACTCCACCCCCGTCTCGTCCGACTTCACCCGAACCTTCACGTTGTAGTCCACTACGCGCTTTACTGCGACCAGTATCTTCATGCTTCACCTTCGGTTGGTTTGCACCAGTCCATTCAATAAAAGAAAAGTCATGGTCAGGAGACCAGCCTTTACTCGGACCACTCCGGGTCCGGCAAAGGCTCGCTATTCGCCGTTGAACTCCGCCTTTCGTTTCTCCATGAAGGCCGTTACACCCTCGGAGAAATCATGACTCGTGGAGCAGCTTGAAAATGATTCCTGCTCCGCGTCCAGTTGCTGCTGGAGGGTGTTGCTCATGGTGCTGTTCAGCAGCTTCTTTACGTTGGCATAGGCCCGTGTCGGGCCATGGGAAAGGCGTCTCGCCAGTTCGGAAACGACTGTTTCAAGTTCATCGTCCGGCACGACCCGGTTGACCAGTCCCGTGGCCAGTGCCTGTGCGGCATCCAGCGGCTCATTCAGCAGGGTCATGGCCATGGTCCTTTTGACACCAATAGCCCGCGGAAGGAAAAAGGTGTTGCCACCATCCGGACTGGTGCCGATCTGGCAATAGGCCTGGGTGAAGCGGGCACTCTCTGCGGCAATTGCCAAATCTGAAGCCGCCACCAGGCTCATACCGAAACCGGCCGCATTACCGCGCACGCTGGCGATCACCGGCTGCGGCATGCTGCGCATTATGCTAATGAATTCATGCACCACGCCAATCAACCGGTTCACCGCCGCCTGGCGCTCATCCGGCTCCAGATCGAGACTCTGCTGAAAATAGGCGATATCACCACCGGCCATGAAATGATCACCAGCGCCTTGCAGAATCACGGCCCTGACCCCGTTGTCACCAGACAGATCCCGGAAGACGTCACGCAGCTGGTAGGACATGTCGCTATCAAGCGCATTGAGGGATGACGGCCGGTTCAACGTGACTGTCGCCACTGCTGCCTGCCTGTCTACATTCAGCACCTGGTTCATCCACTCCCTCCCGTAAGAAAAGATAAAAAGTGGGAGCGGCGGCTTTAACAGACTACGATACGGTTGCCCCCAGTTCGCAGCGACCTGTCCGCTCCCACGTAAACAGTTAACCCGATCGGCACATCTCAGGTCGACTTCTGCAACGCTTTCTCATATGCATCCAGTGCATCCATCAGCCCTGTTCGGTTCATATCACCGGAGTAGCCGGCCAGGGAGAGCAGCTGTTGTGTTGGCACGTTGCCGTCCGGACCACGGAACAGTCCCTTGACGATCCCGATAGCCGCCAGCCCCTGACCGGTTTCAAACCGCTGCTCCATGTAGAACCACTTCTCGTCCCAGCCCAACAGACGGGTATTCAGGTTGATCCGCTGGAACACACCGATCTCGCGCCGGAAGCGGAGGCTTGCGGTGGAGACCACGGGCAACCAGCGGCGCCTGATCACCGCACCGAACAACCCACTTCTCAGCATCAGCTCGATCCGCCCCAGGTCCATGAACGCCAGGTAGCGTGAATTGGTCAGGTGAAGATTGACATCCAGATCGGTCGGCAACACCCGGAATCCCAGGAAGGCAGGCGACATCAGCTCCTGTCGCGGACGCATCCGGGACGAGATCAGCAGAATCAGCAGTCGGAAAACCAGGTTCATCGCTCAACCGTTCTTGGCGTTGCCATCAGAACGCTTCGTCGTTGAACTTCATCATACTCCGGGAACCCGCCATGATACTGGCAAACAGGGCGCTGCTCTGGGGCAGAATCTTCTCGAAGTAGAAGCGGGCGGTATCCACCTTGGCCTGGTAGAAGATCGGGTCCTGCTCCCTCTTCTGCTGGCCGATGTCGGCCATGCGCATCCACAGGTAACCGAGTGCCACCAAGGCAAACAGACGCAGGTAGTCTGTGGCCGACGCACCCATCTCATCCGGATTTTTCAGGCCGCGCTGTGCCAGGTGGGCAGTGGCTTTCTGCAGGCGCCCAAAGGCCTTGGCCAGTGGCAGCAGGAAGGCGTGCAGGGTGAAATCGTTCTCCTTTGACTCCAGGTAATCACGCACCGGGTGAAAGAAGCGACGCAGGTAGCGGCCCATGTGGGCCGGCATCTTGCGCCCCACCAGGTCCATCGCCTGAATACCGTTGGTACCCTCGTAGATCTGGGCTATCCTGGCATCCCGGATATACTGCTCCATACCGTGTTCACGGATATAACCGTGACCGCCGAACACCTGCACGCCCAGGTTCGCCACCTCGGATCCGGTGTCGGTCATGAAGGCTTTCACGATAGGTGTCATGAGTGCGACAAAATCCTCCGCCTCCTGTCGTCGGCGTGGATCCGGATTTCTTTTCGAATGATCCAGTTCACTGGCCACCCAGGCAGCCAGGGCCCGGTTACCCTCGACGTAGGCACGCTGGGTCAACAGCATGCGCCGGACATCCGGATGCACCAGCAGGGAATCAGCCGGCTTGTCGGGAGATTTCGCACCACCCAGGGCCCGCCCCTGGAGCCGTTCCCGGGCGTAGGCGACCGCGCCCTGGTAGGAGGCTTCACCGATACCCAGGCCCTGGATACCGACCGCCAGGCGTTCGGTGTTCATCATGATGAACATCGCCTCCATGCCCTTGTTCAGGCGGCCCACCAGGAACCCCCTGGCCTGGTCGAAATTGATCACGCAGGTGGCGGAGGCGTTGATGCCCATCTTGTGCTCGATGGAGCCGCAACTGACACCATTCGGTTCACCCAGCGAGCCATCATCGTTGACTGCAATTTTAGGCACCAGGAAAAGACTGATTCCCTTGATCCCTTTCGGTGCATCCGGTGTCCGCGCCAACACCAGGTGGATGATATTCTCACTCAAATCGTGCTCACCTGCGGTAATGAACATCTTGCTTCCGGTGAGCCGGTAGCTGCCGTCCGCCTGTGGCTCCGCCCTGGTGCGTATCAGCCCCAGGTCGGTACCGCACTGAGGCTCGGTCAGGCACATCGAACCGCTCCATTGCCCGCTGACCATGTTCGGCAGGTAGGCCTGCTTCAGCTCTTCGCTGGCCCGGGCCACCAGGGCGTTGTAGGCGCCGTGGGTCAACCCCGGGTAAAGGCCAAAGGCGAAGTTGGTGCTGCACATGATCTCTTCCACCATCATGCTGATCACGTTGGGCAGGCCCTGTCCACCATATTCAGGATCCGCCGCCAGCGCGCCCCAACCCATCTCGTTGAAATCCCGGTAGGCCTCTTTCAAACCTGCAGGTGTGGTTACCCGGCCATCTTCAAAGTGACATCCCTCTTCATCCCCGCTGCGGTTGAGTGGAAACAGACGCTCTTCGCAAAAGCGACCGGCCTCTTCCAGAATGGCATCCACCAGGTCGGGAGTAACCTCCTCACAGCCTGGCAACGCGCGAATCGCCTCGGCATCGAGCAGTTCGTTATAGACAAAGCGCATGTCGCGCAACGGTGTGGTGTAGTTCGCCATGCTCAGTTCCTCAACGGTTTCCCGGTTTCCAGCATATGTTCCATACGATCCAGGGTATCCGGGTTGCGCACCAGGTCCATGAACGCCTCCCGCTCCAGTCGCAGCAGATCCTCTTCGCTCAGCATCTCGGTAATATCCGTATCCCCTCCGCTCAACAGTTCGGCCAGCCGCATGGAGACCACCACGTCGTGGCGGGTCGCCTTGCCGGCGAGGCGCACACCGTCAACCGCCATCTTCATGGCCGCCTTCGCGGTCGGACCCGGCAGGCTGATCTCTATCGGCTCAGGCGGTTGATAATCTTCCGCCAGGGCCAGTGCACGCGCCTTGGCGTCCGCCAGCAGGCGGTCCCGATTCATGCTGATACCGTCGTCTGCACGGAAAAAGAGAGAGTCCTTGGCCTCCGCCGCAGACTTGGCCACGGTGGCGGTGCTGATGGTCTCGAAGCACTTGATCACGGCCGGCATCGGCCCTCCCGGACGACGCTTGTTGCTGATCCAGCGTTGCAGCATCTCCTTGCAGCCCCCCCAACCGGGCACCAGCCCGACACCCACTTCCACCAGGCCGATATAGGTCTCGGCGTGGGCCTGGATCGCGTCGCAATGCAGCAGGGTCTCGCAGCCACCACCCAGGGCCATGCCCGAGGGCGCACCCACCACCGGGAACGGGGCATACTTGAGCGCCCGGTAACTCTCCTGGCCCGCCTCCACCATCTCCTCGATCTGGTCCCAGGTGCCGATATTGGCGGCAAACAGCAACAGCCCCAGGTTGGCGCCCACCGAGTAGTTTTCACCCTCGTTGTGTAACACCAGGGCCTTGTATCCGCGTTTGACGATATCCACCGCCTCCCGCATCAGGGCCAGGATGTCAGGATCCATGGCGTTCATCTTGCTGGTGTACTCGAGACAGACCACGCCATCACCGATATCCCATAGCGCGGCCGATCCGTTTTGGGCCAGTGGCTCTGTCGAGCGCTTTATGTCTGACAGCAGGAGCACACCTTCCGGGCGCAACACGTCCTGGTACCGGCCCTGGATATCGAGATACTGCAGCCGCCCTTCCTGGGTACGGTAGAAGCTCTGACCGGCGGCCTTTTCCAGAAGTCCGGGGACCTTTATACCCTGCTCCTCCAGGAGCTGAACAAAGTTCTCGGCGCCAAGCTTGTCGATCAGTTCGAACGGGCCAAATTTCCACGCGTAACCAAGCTTCATCGCCTGGTCCACGGCGACGATGTCATCGGCAATCTCCGGGACCAGGCTGGCGGCATAGCCCAGCACCTGGGCCAGTACCCGGCGCGCATACTGACCGCCACGGTCGGGATGCATCACCAGCGCCGGAAGTCCACCCAGCCGGGAGGCATCGAGGGACTCCAGGCTGGCCTTACCGGACGGGCTGTACTCACCCGTGACCAGGTCGATACTCTCCTTCACCTTGCGCCCTTCCGTCCGGTTGATACGGTAGAATCCTCCCTTGCCCTTGCGCCCGGTATAGCCCTCCGCGATCATGCGACTGACCAGTTCGGGGATGGTGCTTTTTTCCAGGAAGGGATCCTCTTTCGGAAGGGTGCGTTGCATGCTCTCCATCAGGTGTGGCATCAGGTCGATACCCACCAGGTCGGAAAGGCCGAATACACCGGTTTTCGGAATTCCCAGGGGTTTCCCCATAACCGCATCCGCCTCTTCCACGCTGAGTCCGAGCTGCATCGCCTCGAGAATCGCCACCTGGATCCAGAAAATACCGATGCGGTTGGCGATAAATCCGGGCGTATCCTTGCAGTGAACCACCCCCTTGCCAAGTGATCGATCACAGAAGTCTGCGATCACGGACGCCGCCTCGGGGCGCGTCCGGTCACCAGTGGTGACCTCCAGCAGGCGCATGTAGCGGGGTGGGTTGAAAAAGTGAGTGATGATGAAATCAGCCGCGAAGGCCTGAGGCATTCCGTCCACCAGATCCCGTAGCGGTATGGTCGAGGTATTTGAAGAGACAACCGAGCCCGGCTTGCGCACGGCGTCTATTTTTTCGTAAAGCGCCTGCTTGATATCCAGCTTCTCGATAACCGCCTCTATGATCCAGTCGCAGTCGGCCAGGAGATCCAGGTTATCCTCTATATTGCCGGTCGTCACCAGGCGGGCATTGCGTTTGTGCATGAAGGGTGCAGGCTGCGCCTTGAGCATCTTCTGCACGGCACCCTCTGCGATCGCATTCCGGTTGCCCGCCGCCTCGGGAACGATATCCAGCAGCACAACGGGTATACCGGCATTGCTGACGTGAGCGGCGATACCCGCCCCCATCACACCGGCACCGATAACAGCAACTTTCCTGATCTCCATTACACGGCCTCCAGGATGGTGGCGATACCCTGCCCCCCGCCGATGCACTGGGTCGCCAGGGCGAACTGCTTCCCTTCACGCTTCAGCAGGGAAGCCGCCTTGCCGGTGATACGGGCGCCGGTGGCCCCCAGCGGGTGACCCAGGGCGATGGCGCCGCCATCCATATTGGTCTTGGCCAGATCGATATCCAGGTCACGGATGCAGGCCAGGGACTGGGAGGCAAATGCCTCATTCAGTTCGATAATGTCGATATCCGACATCTGCAGACCGGCGCGTTGCAGCGCCTTCTGCGTCGAGATCACCGGACCGATGCCCATGATCTCCGGGGCACAGCCGGAGATTGCGAAGCTGCGGATCCGGGCCAGCACCTGCAGGCCCTTGGCCTTTGCGTACTCTTCGCTGCAGACCAGTACTGCCGAGGCGCCATCGGTCAAGGGTGAAGAGGTGCCGGCGGTGACACTGCCACCCTCGTCAAATGCCAGCTTTAGCTCGGCCAGGCTTTCAAGGCTGGTCTCCGGCCGGATACAGCCGTCCTGCTCGACACCATTCACAGCCACGATCTCATCGCTGAGTCGTCCTTCCTCCCGTGCACTCGCCGCCTTCTGCTGGCTGGCGACGGCGAACGCCTCCTGCTCCTGCCGGGAGATGGAATACTTGTTGGCCAGGTTCTCCGCGGTCTCGCCCATGCTCATGTAGGCACCGGGCATCGCCTCCGCCAACCCGGGATTGGGCATCGGGTTGAAACCGGCCATGGGTACACGGGTCATGGACTCGACACCGGCACAGATATAGGCTTCTCCTGCGCCCATGGTGATGGCACCCGCCGCCTGGTGTATCGCCTGCATCGAGGAGCCGCAGAAACGGTTGACCGTGACCCCGCCCATTGATATCGGCAGGCCGCTCAGGAAAACCACCAGCCGGGCCATGTTGAAACCCTGCTCTCCCTCGGGAAAAGCACAACCGAGCACCAGGTCCTCTATATCACCCACCTCCACTCCACTTCGTTCAACCAGTCCCTTGACCGCTGCAGCGGCCAGATCATCCGGTCGTGTCCTGGCCAGTTCGCCTTTCCGGGAAAGGGTAAAGGGAGTCCGTGCATAGCCTGCAATCACGATATTTTTCATTGCGTTCTCCGCGGCTCTTGGTGTCAGTTGTTTGCTCATTCGGGCGCCGTCTTCCGGGGCGCCCCCTGGCTGGCCCGCTCACGTTGCGGTGGCGGCTCCATGCTTTTTCAGATTGGACAGCGCCTGCCGTTGTATATCCCGCAACTCTTCAAGAGTAGCCACCAGATCCTCCTGCTGCTGCTCCAACTCCTCGATTCGCCGTCCGACTTTCTCCAGTAACAACTGCTGCTGCTCCAACTGCTCCGGATCCACACCGTAAAGCCCGAGGTACTCCCGGATATCGGTCAGGGAGAAACCGAGCCTCTTGGCACGGAGTATCAGTTTCAAACGGGCCCTGTCACGGTAGCTGTAGACCCGGGTCTGCCCAACCCGCTGCGGACTGATAAGCTCCTTGGTCTCATAAAACCGGATGGTCCTTGGAGTTATATTGAACTCCTCGGCCAGTTCGGTGACGGTCAGTAATTTATCCATTGGCAACTCCTCGGGGAGGCAATATAGACAAGGGTTACGTATACGTCAACCTTATTACGTATAAGTTACTTTAGCCGGTCTTGGCATGAACCGGTCAAACTGCCCTTGATTGAGGGGTTGGTGTATCCTAGCGACACTTTCCCCGGGGGAAATCACTCTTCTCAACCCTAACCGACCAGGAGAAACAACGCGTGGAAATGGCCTGCCTCGACCTTGAAGGTGTCCTGATACCGGAGATCTGGATAAATTTTGCCGAACGGACCGGTATCGACGAATTGAGAGCAACCACCCGTGACATCCCTGATTACGATGTACTTATGACGCAGCGCCTGCAGATCCTCAGGCAGCACGGACTGGGATTAAAGGACATTCAGGAGGTGATCGACAGCATGTCTCCGCTGGCGGGGGCACGCGAGTTCCTCGACTGGCTACGGGAGCGCTTTCAGGTTGTCATACTGTCAGACACCTTTTACGAATTCGCCGCCCCCATGATGCGCCAGCTCGGCTACCCGACACTGCTCTGTCATAAGCTCGGGATTGATGAAAACGGCATGGTGGAAGCGTATCACCTGCGCCAGAAAGATCCCAAACGGGAAGCCGTCAAGGCTTTTCACAATCTGAACTTCAGGGTGATCGCTGCCGGCGACTCCTATAACGACACCACCATGCTGGCCGAGGCCGACGAGGGAATTCTGTTCCGCCCCCCACAAAATGTTGTCGATGAGTTCCCGCAATTCCCTGTAGCCCGCAGCTACGAGGATTTCCGCCAGGCCTTTGCAACCGCCAGCAATCGTCTGCTTCGAGTATGACGCTTGTCGCAACGACAGCCGCCAAGCCACCATTCCCGCAGAAAAAAACGCCTATACTCGTACATTCAGGGTTCAGGTTCAGTGATGCCTGCCGAAATCCATTGTAGGACAAGGCCTACGAGGTGAGGCCCGCCGCAGGTTCTTTATCCGACCCGACCTGAACCAGAGGGTACCCTGTAGCGAACGTGATACAAGATGAGACAGGCTCGCTATCTTTATGTTTTTGAATGACATAGTATCCTTCGAGCGATCTTTCCAGAGCGGAAAGAGTCGACACAGTTCCGGCAACCCGGCAGCATGGAGTTGATCGATGCCCGGCCTTGGCTACACGAGGAGCAGGTTATGCCGACCGTATTGATTCTGGATGACCAGACCATCAGCCTGATGATTCTCGAGGAGTTGATACACTCCATCGACGATACGATCCAGGTCGAGTGTTTTTCCGACCCTGTCAAGGCCCTCGAATGGGCCAAGTTCAACGCCCACGACCTGGTGATCACCGACTACAAGATGCCAAACATGGATGGGGTCGAGTTCACCCACTGGTTTCGGCAGATCCCTGCGTGTACCGATATCCCGCTTGTGATCATCACCTGCATGGATGACAAATCGATCCGTTACCAGGCGCTGGAGGCGGGAGCCACCGATTTCCTCTCCAAGCCGATTGATCATTACGAGTGCCGGGCCCGATGCCGAAACCTGCTGCAGCTGAGAAAGCAGCAGGTGATCATAAAAGATCGCGCCCGCTGGCTGGAACAGGAGATCAAGAAAAAGACCAACCAGCTTGAACACCGGGAAAAGGAGACCCTTCTGCGGCTGGCAAAAGCCGGCGAATTTCGTGATGAGGAGACAGGGGACCACGTCATCCGCATGTCCGATTACGCCTGCCTGATTGCTCGATCACTCGAACTGGACAAGAACCAGTGCGAAGTCATCCGCCTCGCCGCACCCATGCATGATATCGGCAAGATAGGCATTCCCGACCAGATCCTGTTGAAGCCCGGCAAGTTAACACCAAGTGAGTGGAGTATCATGCAGACCCACACCCGGATCGGCTACGACATCCTCAGGGACAGCACCTCCTGTTACATTCAGGCCGGCGCCGTAATCGCCTACGGCCATCATGAACGATACGACGGCAAGGGCTACCCGCAGGGACTCTCCGGAACCGACATACCCATCGAGGCAAGAATCGTCGCGGTTGCAGATGTCTTTGACGCGCTGCGCTCTCAACGTCCCTATAAAAAGGCATGGTCACTGGACCGGACCCTCAACTACTTGGAGACACAGCGCGGTCGCCACTTCGACCCGGACTGCGTGGATGCATTTTTTGCCAACATGGAACAGGTGCTGGACGTTCGAAAACATCCTGGAGAGGCGGGCAGCAAGCCCGGCAACTGAACGCTCATCATGGCCAGAAAAGAGAAATCGACCCCTCCGAACAGTCGCCACTACCGACCGATAGTCGGATATATGGTCGCTGCAGGGATTATGGGGCTGGCCACGTGGCTGATTATGAGCGGATTTGACTGGCGCTACCTGCTGCCCTTTTCCCTGCTGGCCACGCTGCTGGTCTATCTCCTGCTGAAAAGCAGCGAGAAGCGTACGGAGCAGCCAGATATGGCGGTGGATGTATCTTCTAGCGAACCCGAAAGTGGCACCGTGAACCAGCCAGTCACCAGCGACAGGGAGGCGGACCTGGCGGATATCAGGCTGCTCCTGGTCTCATCAAGGCCGTCAGAAACGGGGTCACTGAGACGGCAGCTGTCTGACTGGGGCATCGATTTCAACCTGGTGCCAAGCAGCGTGCAGGCATTTTCTGAACTCTTCGCGGCTGCGAAAAGCGACAACCCCTACCGCACTGTACTTGTCGACATTCCCCATCTCGACATGGATGACTGCCAGTTCGCTAACGCCCTGCGTACCGAACCGGCACTGCAATCACTTTACCTGTTGCATTACGGCGGCAATACACAGCCGAACAGGGCTGAACAGCTCTATTCAGCCGGCTGGTCAGGAATTCTCAGTTCACCGGTGGACAAAACATTACTGTTCAACGCTCTGCACAGTGCAAGTGAAACAAGTGGTAGCCGTAGCGAAAGTAATGTCATACAACTGCTCGATCACTACAAGACCGATAGCGAGCAACAACCGCTTGATATCCTTGTCGGCTGTAAAAACGATAGCGAATGCCAGCGCATCCGTAAAATGCTCACTACGGCAGGCCACCAGGCGTTCGTGGTCAGTGACAGCACCCAGATCCCGGATGCGCTGGAGAATCATCACTTCGATCTCGCCATACTGGAAGAGGAGACAGGTGATATCAGCGGAACGGAAGCGATCAAACTGTATCGCTTTGCCCATATGAATGAGCGCTGGATACCTTTTATCCTGCTGTTGGACAACCCCACTTCGGCCACCATGAGTGCCTGTGAAAGTGGCGGCATCGACCATCTGCTGCTCAAGCCGGTCAACGCCAGGCGACTGCTCGAAACCATCAACCGGGCGCTGGAAGACAGAACTCATGATGGCGAGATCTGCAGCTATCCACCAAGCCGGGGGTTGCAACGGTTTCATGACAACGAACTGATCCTGGATACACACCAGCTTGAAGAGCTCAGGAAACTGGGCAAGGATCCCCTGTTCCTGGTCGACCTTATCAACCAGTTCGTTGAAGAGACGGAGCAACTGGTGGAACGATTGCGGACAGCCGCAGACAGCAAAGATATCGAGCGGACGAGAAACATAGGTCACCAGATCAAGGATGCCGCCGGCAACCTGGGGGCATTGAGCCTGTATCGTCTGGCGGTGCGCATCAGCCGAACAGGGGGTGATGCCAGAGAGTGGCAACCCGATCAACTGCTGAGTGATATTGAAGCCTGTCGCATGGCCACCATCGGAGCCTTGCATGAGTACCTTGCGGAGGGCGATAATCCAGCCTATAGAAAGGATTGAAATTCGCAGGAGTGAACATGACGGTATTGAAGGAGAGGCTGCACCGCGCCGGTATCCATCCCTATGGCTCAAAGGAGCTGGAACTCTACGAGCAGCGTCTGACCCGATTTTTTACCCGAGAGTACCGGCGGGAAGCAGAACAACAACATACGCTTGAGGCTTTTGGTATCACCACCGACCAGGGGGCAACCTGGGAACAGACAGACGACCTGATGCTGGTGCACTATGACCAGCCACTGGCCTTTTTCCAGTCCTTCCTGGATCAAGACTACCTGGCCTATTCGATGGCCAGTTATGGAGATTCTGCCGAGCTTGCCCTGAACAGCGACCGCACCCTGGAACAGGCACAGGAAGCGAAATTCAAACTGATCTGCGAGCGCGCCGGAATTCAGGGTAACGAACGCATCCTCAACATCGGTTGCGGCTTCGGCTCGTTTGAAACCTATCTCTTTCAACACTATCCCGATGCAGAGGTGGTCGCGGTTACCGCGAGCAAAACCCAGGCAGACTACATCCGCGACCAGCAGGATAATGGCGACCATGTTTTAAGCCGTGCAAATCTGCAGCTTATTGAAAACGATATAGACGCTATTCCACCCGAAACACTTGGCCTTGACAGCTTTGACCTGGTGATCTCGATTGCCGTGTTCGAGCAGGTCAACAACCTGGATGCCATATTCCGCACCATGTCATCCCTGCTCCGGCCGGACGGTCGAATCTTTCTTCACCTGATCGTCTCCCAGCCGGTATTTCCCAAGTACTTCGATGCAAGGGAAACGCCTGTCGGTGAGTACTTCCCGGGGGGTCGGGTCTGGCCCCACCGGATACTGCTGGAGCAGCAGGCGCATGTTGAACTGGTAAACGGCTGGTATATCAATGGCATGAACTACTGGCGCACCCTCGATGAATGGCACCGCCGTTTCTGGGTCAATATCGACAGCCTGTACGGAAGCATCCTGGATGAGGACGGTGTGCGCTACTGGAACAACTACTTTTCAGTCTGCAAGGTGGTTCTTTTCGCACCAAACCGGGGTGAATTCTTCGGTAACGGTCACTACCTTTACCGAAAACGAGAGCAGTAACATTCACCTGGATCCATCGTGGCAGGAAAAGCCGGTGACGTTCACAGGTCAGTTACGTCTGACCACCAGTACCGCATTCAATCCACCAAACGCGAACGAGTTGGACATCGCCGCACTGACTGCACTTTCCCTGGACTGGTTCGGCACGTAATCCAGATCGCAACCTTCAGCGGGCCCGCTAAAATTCACTGTTGGCGGTATGACACCGCGCGCGACCGCCAACACAGTGGCGATCAACTCCAGCGCCCCGGAACCACCCAGCGCATGACCATGGGCCGACTTGGTCGAGGAGACCATCAGGTTGTCGGCATGCGGGCCAAACACATCGCGAATCGCTGCCGTCTCGCTAAGATCGTTGGCCTGCGTTCCGGTTCCATGGGCATTGACGTAATCCACACCTTCCGATGCCATGCCGGCGTCACGCAGCGCGGCCCGCATGGCGCGCGCCGCGCCTTCCACCGAAGGGTCCGTAATGTGCCCGGCATCCGACGACATTCCGCAACCGACAAGCCGCGCATGAATACGGGCACCCCGCCTGCGCGCATGATCCTCCGATTCCAGAACCACCATGCCTGCCCCCTCGCCCAGTATCAGCCCGCTGCGATCATGGCTGAACGGGCGGCAGGTATCGGATGACACCACCCGCAACGCCTCCCACGCCTTTAGCAGTCCGAAAGTGAACGGTGCATCGGTACCGCCGGCAAGGGCCACATCCACCATTCCGGAACGAATCAGCAATGCAGCCTGGGCGATGGCATGATTGGCCGAGGCACAGGCACTCGACACGGTGAAAACAGGGCCGGCAATCCCCATCTTCATGCTGACCTGGCTGGCTGCGGCACTGGGCATTCCACGGGGAATCGTGAACGGATGGGCACGTTTCTTTCCCTGCCTGTAGAGCTGGTGATAGGTTGTTTCATCAGTCTCCTTGCCACCACACCCGGTGCCGACAACCGCGGCCGCGGAAGAGAGGAGCGCCCGGTCCAGCCCGGCATCTGCCACCGCCTCCCGGCTGGCTATCAAGGCCAGCTGGCTGAAACGATCGAGCAACGGTAATTGTTCAGCACTGAAGTGGGCCGCGGCATCATAATTTTTCAGCTGCGCAGCCATGGGCATTCTCAGGCCGCTCTCGGAAAAACCCACGAGGGGTGCAATTGCGCAATCACCCTCGACCAGGGCCTGCCAGAAGGAGGCCGTATCAAGACCAAGTGCCGAAACCGATCCGAGACCGGTAATTGCTACCGGGCGTGTCATGACGCCGACCTGGCCTCCAGCAACAACCGGACACCGCTGACAATATCGGCAACCGTGTTCAGACTCTCCAGCTGGTCATTCGGCACCTCGATGTCACACTCCTCTTCAACCTCGTAGACGATGGTGATTGCATCCAGCGAGGTAATACCCAGCTCCTCCAGTGAGGAATCCAGCATGATCGAGTCTGCCTCGATCATTTTCTGGTTTGCGATTGCGGTCTTTACGATAGTTTCAATGTCAGGGGTCATGATATATGCTTCCGTTTATAAACTGTCCGGCACAGTTTTGGGCAACGTCCAAATCCACTGTACCACCACCCAAATATGAATAGCAATCCCAGCCCAATACGCAGATTTGCGGAACAGAAAATTGCCGCAGTCTCGGCCCGCCTGGCACAGCGCCCGGACAGTGAACATGAACAGGCTGCGGTTCGTATTATCATTCAAAGCGTGCTCCTGGTGTATGTTCTCGTGTCCGGGCCGGGCTCGGAACAGAGCCGTCAGGAGTGGCATTTCATACTGACATTCATCTCCCTCTTCATCGTTCTCTCCAGTACGCTTTTTGCCGCCATCCTGATCCGGCCAGAGAAATCTCCGTTTCGTCGCGTGGTCGGCATTCTGGCTGACGTATCGGCATTCAGTTTCGGTCTTGCGATTACCGGCGAGATCGGGGCACCCTGGTACGCGGTCTACCTCTGGGTGACCTTTGGGAACGGCTTCCGTTACGGTGAGAAGTACCTCTATCTCTCCGGGGTACTTTCAGTAGTAGGCTTCAGTTGCGTGATTCTTTTGACGCCGTACTGGCAGGAGAACCTGGCTCTTGGCATCGGGTTGCTGGTATCGCTGATTGTTCTTCCCGGCTATGCTGCCAAGCTGACCAAACGGATCCACCAGGAACGCCGCAGGGCGGAGGCGGCCAACCAGGCAAAAAGTGAATTCCTGGCGCGTATGAGTCACGAGATCAGAACCCCTCTCAACGGCATTATCGGTACCGGAGAACTGTTGAGAAGCTGCGACCTGAATCCGATTGAACGGGAATACGTGGACACCATCGACACCTCGGGCCATACCCTTCTGCGACTGATCGAGGATATTCTGGATATCTCCAAGATCGAGGCGGGCAAGCTGGAGATCGAGCACGCCCCCTTCGACCTGTACGGCCTGATCAACAGCACCGTGCGCATGCTTTCGCCCCAGGTTAACCCGCGCAAGGTCAGACTGCGCACACACATCGACCCTACCATTCCCTTCCGCCTGCAGGGAGATCCGCTTCATCTTCGACAGGTACTGATCAACCTGATCGGAAACGCTATCAAGTTCACCGAGTCGGGCGAGATCGAACTGCGCTGCCTGAAACGTAATGACAGCGAGGGAGCCAAACGGATCCGTTTCGAGGTCAGTGATACTGGCGTGGGAATTCCACATGCGGCCCAGGACAGGATATTCGAGAAATTCACCCAGGCCGATGGCAGCACCACCCGCCGCTATGGCGGTACCGGTCTCGGTACCACCATCGCCAAGCAACTTGTCGAGCTGATGGGCGGTGAAATCGGACTCAAAAGCGCGCCTGGCAAGGGAAGCCTTTTCTGGTTTGAGCTCCCCTTTTCCACCCAGGAGAAGATCGTATCGGAAAAGGAAATGCAGCAGATACGGGCATGCCGTGTGCTGCGTGTAGCCCAGTCGGAACAGAGCGACACCGTTCACTCTCTGACCGGGTGGGGTATACGCCAGGTGGATACCCCGAATATCAGCGAGGCCCAGAACCTGCTCTTGCAGGCACGCCGGGAGAATCGGCCCTTTAACCTGTTGCTGCTTGACAATCTTTATTACAACCCGGCCCTGTTCACTTTCCTTGATGAACTTCTGCATGGCCGCAATCGGCAGGAGCTGAGCGTGGTATGGGTGGATGGCGAGCACACCTTGCCCCGTGCGCTGGCCCCGGCACGGGTTCTCCGTCACCTCCACGTTCTCGCCGAGCCGGTCGACAAGGTGCAGTTGTTCAACTTGCTGTATGCCTCCCAGGTTACCGAGTACGACCACTTCAACAACCTGGGTCCGGGTGACAGCCCGGCCGACGGAGAAGTGGGGTCTCTCGATATCCTGGTGGCCGAGGACAACGCGATCAACCGCCTGGTGATCGGTCGCATGCTTGAGAAGGGGGGTCATCGCCAGCAGCAGGTGGAAGATGGCCAGGAACTCCTGGATGCCCTGGAGACACGCCACTACGACCTGGTGATCGCCGATATGCAGATGCCGCAGGTTGGTGGACTGGAGGCGTTCAAGATGTTTCGTTTTGCCCACCCGACAAACAGCACACCTTTCATCATCCTTACCGCCAACGCCACCATCGAGAGCAGACGGGAGTGCCAGGCCGCCGGGATCGACTGGTTCCTGACCAAGCCGGTGTCGGCACAGAAGCTGTTCAGAGTGATTCGCATGGCGGTCAGCCAGGGTTCTGGCCAGGTAGATACGCTTGCTGGACCGATCGCAGAACCGGCAACCGAGACCTCGGTGGTGGACGCGAACACGGTTGAGGAGTTGATCTCTCTGGCCCCCGACCAGGCTTTTCTGCAGAGGCTCCTGGGCAAACTGAAACAGGACGGCAGTGAGCTGATCGAGAACATGTCACAGGCAATGGATAATAATGACGCGGAACAGTTCAGCTCCTGCGCACACGCGCTCAAGGGATCGGCGGCCAACCTGGGACTGACACGGTTGCAGCTGACCGCCCTGAGCGCGGAGGAGATCACCAGCAGCGAACTCGAACGCCACGGCAAGACCCGGCTTGGCGACATTCGCGAAGCATTCAACCAGGGTGTGAGCGAACTTGCCAGGCAATTTGACCCATCCCGCCCGGACAAGCTGGTTTCACAAAAGGATATCCCCCTGGATCGGGAACTGACCTGAGTACTACATTCGCAAGGTCATGCACTCCTCGCCTTATCCACCAGGGCTCCTGCCGGGGCAGCGTCGGACCAGCGCTTGTTCTGCGCGTTTACCAGGTAGGCCATCAGTCGCATGTTCTTTTCCGTCAGCCGCATCGCCGTGTCGACCCACACATGCACCGCGTCCATCAACTCCCGGCGGGTGATCGGGTTGAACTGCTCCACGATCCTGTCCAGACCCTCGAAACCGGTGCTTCTTACCTGCTGGTGACGGATGAATTCGTGAACGGCGGATACTCCCTTGCCATCATCCACCACCTGGTCGACCACGCCCATCTGAAACAGTTCATCAGCGGTATAGACCCTGCCACTGGCGATGATCCGCTTGGCCATGGCCGGGGCTATCCTGCGTGCCAGGAAACTGAAGGCGCCCATCCCGGGGAACATGCCGAATACCGTCTCCGGAAATCCGAAGCGGGCACTCTTTTCAGCGATCAGGACATTGGCCGATAACGCCGCTTCAAAACCGCCACCCAGGGTCTCCCCCTGGACCAGGGCGATCGTGGTGAAGGGAAGCCCGTAACCGGTATTGGCATCAAACAGGATATCGATACAACGCTTCGCGTAGCGTTCCAGCCCGGCCTGGTCCCGGCGCCTGATCAGCTGCATAAAGAGTTCCAGGTCGCCACCGAGGCAAAAGACCCCGGGTTGCGCAGAGCCGAGTATCTGGTATCGAAGTCGTTCCGGACTGTGCTGCTTGTGGTCCCGCTTCGCAATCCGGGCTATCCGGTTTTGTACCTGTTCCAGGTCATCGATCAACCCGACGCTGATACACGGTCGGGCCGGGTAACGCAGTCGCACCCAGACCGCGTGATAGGCGGGCTCCAATTCAAAATCCACGTGAGTATACTGTTCGGCATTTGCCAACTTGATCTGTTGCTGCGTCATTGCTCCCTCTCCTGGTCTAGAAACGAATTACGGGGACTCCAACAGCACTGCTCATCTCTCCGGTGCCCGCGCCTGATGGCGACCCCCCTGATGAGTTGATGGTAGCGATCCACTTCCTGCATATTTTGCAATTCCTATGCCGCCACAGGGCATCATAACCCCATGCGAACCGCTTACTGTGTCGATTATTCCCAATCTTCCCGCACGACCTGCCCGGACCGCGTCACAATTTCGGCAGATGGCAATAAGACAACAACCGGACTGGTTACCGGGTCACCCATCGGTCAGAAAACCGGCTGAATCCCCGCCTGCCTATGAATATAGTTCCTCAGCCAAACCCGGACAGGAGAATCGGGGCAGGGCTGCGGAACCAGGTGGTATCCATGGCAAGGCTTTGCCGGACAGGGGTTGCCGCAGGAAGAGGGGAGCAACAGGATCAGTCACCCTTGCTCGGCCGCACGCGGGAGGTGGGTATCGCGGTCGCCGGGTCGTCCGGCCAGTAGTGTTTCGGATAGCGCCCCTTGAGCTCCTTCCTGACCTCGGCGTAGGTGTTGTCCCAGAAGCTGGACAGGTCGCTGGTTACCTGTATTGGCCGCTGGGCGGGGGACAACAGGTGCAACAGCAGAGGAACCTGTCCACCACAGATAGCAGGTGTCTGGCGCAACCCGAACAACTCCTGCAACCGGACCTCGAGCAACGGCGCTTCACCGGGTCGGTAGCTGATCCGCTTGCGCGTGCCGCTTGGCAGGGAGAGGTGAACGGGTGCCAGGCGCTCCAGGTCCTGCTGCTGTGACCAGGCAAGCCTGCTGCGCAGTATGGAGCCCAGATCGAGTGATTTGAGGTGATCACGGCGGGTCACTCCCGGCAGGTAGGGGCCGAGCCACTGCTCCAGCGCATCCAGCAGCGCCTGGTCGGAGAGATCCGGCCAGCCCGCCTCCGGTTGCCAGAAGCGTAGCGATTCGACCCGCTGACGCCACTGCTGCAACTCCCGCGTCCAGGGAAGCGCCCCGAGCCCCAGTTGACGGATACCCCGAATCATCCCGGCGATCATCGCCTCTTCATTCGGCTGCTTCAGCGGCCGCGAGTCCAGCACGATGCTTCCAAACCGCTCCTCCTCGCAGGCCACGACCGAGGCGCTCGCGGCATCCCAGTCCGTCCGCTGTCGATACTCGATATGGGCGGCCTGCAGCTGGCGAATCTCTTCCAGACCTATTCCCGCCGCGCGGTAAACACGCCCTTCCCGTTGGCCCGCATCCAGGTCCGCCACCACCAGGTAGTCATGACGAATCAACGGATCCCCTTCCGGTAACCGCACCCCGCGACCGCTCGCCAGCAGGTAACGATCATCCGAACCCGGTCTGCGCTGGGCAACCCGGTCAGGGAAAGCGAGCGCCAGCAGCCCACCTGTTGTTGCCACATCCGGTCCCTGCCGGCGACCCGGGCGTAACTTGCGCCAACCCCTGGCCGCCCGCTCTACCCGGCTGCAGATGGCCATATCTGCTTCCCGGTTTACACCCCGCTCCCCGCCACGGCGCCAGTGCGCCAGCGCCTGTAGCCGCAGCTCCATGTCACTGCCCGGTTCCTGACCGATACCCCGCTTGAGAATATCCCGCTCGCTCAGCAGTCCCGCCAGGTCAGTTGCAAGTGAGCGCCGTTCACCCGCATTGAGCAGCATGTAGGCGAGCCGAGGATGCAGGGAAAGCGAGGCCATGTCACGTCCGATGGGGGTAATCCGCCCCTGCCGGTCGATCGCATCCAGGCGTTGCAACAACGCCCTGGCCTGGGCGTAGGCCCCCCTGGGCGGCTCATCCAGCCAGTGCAACCGGTCAGGTTCCGACACGCCCCACAGGGCCAGCTCCAGGGCCAGGGGTGCCAGGTCCGCTTCCAGCAGCTCGGGCGGATGTCCGGGCAAGAGGCGTGCATCCTCGGCAGCGCTCCAGAGGCGATAACAGTGTCCGGGTCCGAGACGGCCTGCGCGGCCGGTTCGCTGCTCTGCGGCAGCCCGTGAGACCCGTACCGTGCGCAACCGGCTGAGACCGCTGTTGGGATCGAAACAGGGTCGCCTCGACCAGCCGCTATCCACCACGGTACTGATGCCCTCGATGGTCAGGCTGGTCTCGGCAATGGAAGTGGCCAGTACCACCCGCCGCCGTCCCGGCTGGGGCATCAGCGCGTGGTCCTGCTCGTCTCGCTTCAGGTCACCGTAAAGTGGCAGCAGTGCCACCCTGTCGGAAAGCGCCTGTCCCAGCCGGTCTGCAACCCGGCGTATCTCGCCGCTACCCGGCAGAAAAAGGAGTAGGTCGCCCGAGGTTTCGGCCAGGGCTCGATGCACCCCCTTTACCGCCGTGTCCACCAGCCCCCCTTGCGGCGGTCGCTCCAGGTAGTGCACTGATACCGGGTAGCTACGACCCTCGCCGACAATCACCGGCGCGTTCTCCAGATGCGCAGCCAGGGTCTTCGTGTCCAGGGTGGCGGACATCACCAGCAGGCGAAGATCTTCGCGTAGCCCCGTCCTCACATCGAGCGCCAGGGCCAGGGAGAGATCCGCCTGCAGACTTCGCTCGTGAAACTCGTCGAAGATTACCAGCCCTACACCCTTCAACTCGGGATCGCTCTGGAGTCGCCGGGTCAGGATCCCTTCAGTCACCACCTCGATCCGGGT
>JAPHTA010000042.1 GCA_026196475.1 Sedimenticola sp. | reverse complement strand
TTCCTGACGCCGTTCAAGCTGACCCTGATGTCATCCATCTTCATCGGCATGCCGTTCATCCTTTACCAGCTCTGGTCCTTCATTGCCCCGGGACTGTACAAGCATGAAAAGCGGCTGATGATACCGCTGGTGGCCTCCAGCGCATTCTTGTTCTATGTCGGCGTACTGTTCGCCTATTTCGTGGTCTTCCCGCTGGTATTCGCATTCATGGCCAGCACCACCCCCGAGGGGGTGGTGATGGCGACCGATATCGCCAAGTACCTGGACTTCGTGCTCAGCCTCTTCTTCGCTTTCGGTCTCGCCTTCGAGGTACCGATTGCCACCATCATCCTGGTCTCCATGGGCATGACCACGCCGGAGAGCCTGGTTCAGAAACGCCCCTATATCATTGTTGGCGCCTTCTGCCTCGGTATGCTCCTGACTCCACCCGATGTCATCTCCCAGACCCTGCTGGCCTTGCCGATGTGGGTGCTGTTCGAGATCGGAGTCTTTTTCTCGCGCATGATCAAGCGTGACAAGGATCGGCGTGAGGGTGCCGAAGAGGGTGGCGGAGCCTCCACCACCGCTACCGGGAGCACCGGCGGCGACAAGCCGGCCGGTCCTGCGGCGCCGGCTGCTGCCTATGTCACCGACCCTGCGTTCGAGGTAGCGGACGATCCGCTCGATCCCGATCGGTTTACACCGCTTACCGATGAGGAGCTGGAGGCCGAACTGGACGCCATCGAGGCAGAAGAGGATGCCACAGAACCCGATCCGGATGTCGGGGATGAAGACGAGGATGAGGACGAGGATGTGGCGGACCTGGGTGAATCTGACGATGCCGGCATGTATGACGAGGTGATCGAGCAGAAGCTGCGACGGGTACAGGAGTTGAGGGACCAGAACGAGGAGGTCAAGGCGCGCGGTCTGCTCTACGAGATCCTCGGAGAGGCCAACGAGGAGCAGGCCAAGGTGGCGCGTAACATCCTCAACCAGCTGGATGAAGATTACTGAACCGTACCCGGCAACCCCGCCCGCTCTCTGCCACGCGGCCTATCGGTAACGCATCCGGGTGCCGTGCACCAGCGACAGGGTGATCTCTTCCGGGGTCAACGCCTTGGGAAACAGGGTGCCGGATATCTTGGCACCGCTGATACTGGCGCCTTCCAGGTTGGTTTCACTCAGATCCAGACCACGCAGGTCGGACTGGCGAAGGTAGGCGTCCGCCAGGTCCAGGCCGCGTGGATCGAGTTTTCTCAGGTCGAGGGCGCGCAGATCGACGCCTCGCAGGTCACAGGGCGTGCCGGAGGCGTGGTTGCGGTTGAACTCCTCGATGTGGCCCTCCCTGAGCATCTGGTAGAGCGGATCGTCTTTAATGATAGGTGTGACCATACGCGGATCTGTTCTGTGTTGTGGTTGTCATGTTGGACGGCAGGTGTAATCTGCCATCACCTCTGATGGTCGATTATAGTGGAGTGTGCACCGTCTGAGTATCTCTTTGCCCCGCTTGTCTATACTCGCTGAAAAAGAAAGGAAGCAATCGGCATGAAAATCTTTATACCCGGAGTACCTGAGTCGACCACCGGCGGCGAGCTTAAACAGCTGGTCTCCGGGGTGCTCGAGAGGCGGTTCCACTTTCCCTTTGCACAGCGCCCCTCGATTCAGAGTTGCGACGTACTCCAGTTCAGGGATGGTGACGGCAGCGTTGAATATCATGGACTGGTTGCGATCTCTCCGGACGAGGCGGGAAACTGGTTTCTGGGACACTTCAAGGGTCTGCAGCTGCACGGCCGTACCCTCTCCGCGCGCCAGTTCATGGACCGGCGCCACCGCAGCAGCGATATGCGGCCGGCGCATGACCGGCGTCGCGTCAACCTGAAGATATCCCGGGTGTTCGGGGTTCGTGGCAACGTCCAGCCCCTCGATCGTCTCCGCCGCGAGATGGGGAGCTGATCTGTTTATGGTTCCCCAATCACCCGGTTTCTGCCTGCCTGCTTGGCCTGGTAGAGGTGGTCATCGGCGGTTTTCATCAGTGCCTCCAGCGTGTAGCCTTCGGTCACTGCATTGGCAATCCCGACCGAGAGAGTGATTTCGACCTGCTCGCCGTCGACTCGCTGGCAGTCCTGCTCGGCGGCCAGGCGCAGACGCTCGGCAATCTCTTTTGCCTGGCTGGCATCGCTCTCCGGCAGCAGAACCAGGAACTCCTCTCCCCCCATGCGCCCCAGCAGGTCACCGGGGCGCAACTGGCTGTTCATGCTCTGCGCCAGTCTGCGTAATACCTGGTCCCCCATGCCGTGGCCAAACCGGTCATTGATCTGTTTGAAATGATCGATATCCAGCGCGAGCAGGGCCAGGGGGTGGCCCGAGTGCTGGCTGCGAAGGATCTGCCGCTGTGCGTCCCCGATAAACCTGCGGCGATTGGACAGGCCGGTGAGAAAATCGGTGGAAGCCAATTGCTGTAACTCCCGGTTCGCCTGCTCCAGCTGGTGCAGGGCGGTTTCTGTCTGCCTTGTCTGTTGGCGGAGGTCGTCCAGCACCTGCTCCATGCTGTAGACCGTGACGAACGAGCGGGTGGTGAGATAGGCCTGGGCCACGCCGTAACTGAGCAGAAAAAAGCCGGCGGCAAAGATGGCATGCGCCAGCCACCATTGATGATCCCACGGCTTTGCCAGCATGAAAGCGACTGATGACTGCATGAACATGACCAGAGAGAGCAGGTAGATCAGCATCAGCGGCGAGGTGGGGCGTCGGGCCAGCAGCATGATACTGCTGAGCAGTGCCAATGACAGGGCACCACCTTCCAGGGTCAGGCGTAACCAGAGGCTGCCTGCAACAGGTGAGTAGGCGACGATGGCCACCAGCAGGTCGATGGCCAGGAACAGGAGAACGCCGAGCAACCAGAAACGCCTCTCCTCTCTGCCCGACAGGACCTCCTGCTGGCGACCGTAGTGAACCAGGCCGGCAACGAAACAGAGCATCATTGTCAGTCGGGATGCGGGACCATAGAGCAGGAATAGCCAGATATTGTGGTCCGCGGTGCGGGTTAGCAGGCCGTGTGGCAGGTAGACCAGCGTGAAGCCGAGAAATCCCAGGGTCAGCCAGCGCAGGAACGGTTCCCGCGAGTGCTGGTAGCAGCGCCAGGTGATGTAGGCGATGAAGCTGCTGGTCATGATGGCGATGACAATGGCCGCTTCATGAATAGCGTGACTCTCCAGTCGCATCGTCGGCTCGGAAAAAAACCAGACGTAGGCGATGGCCAGTGCCGGTATGAAACCGAACAGGCCCTGCAGGGACCATTTGTAGAGTCTTACGATCTCCAGCATGCCGGTACCGCCCTGCCCTGACTACAGTGCATTCCCCGTGCTCCGGCCCTCTTTTCTATCGCCCGTTGGGTCCAGCCGGAGGCCTGGTGCTGATGGCGGGCAGGAACAGGCGGGAGGGTGGGAGTCATGGCCTGGCATCCAGCTTGATTGCGGGCGCCACGATGGGAGTGGAGCGGAAACAGCCACGCCCAGCCGCCTTGGCTGCATACAGTGCCTCGTCCGCCCTGCGCAGAAGGTCGTCCAGCGGCTCTTGGGGGCCGGCCAGGTGGCCGCCGATGCTGACGCTCAGGCGGATTCGGTTGCCGTTCCGGTCGGCCAGGCTGTCAATATTGCCGACGGCCTCGCACAGGCGTAGTGCCACGCTCTCGAGAGTCTCCTGTCCGGTGGGTTGCATCAGGACCAGGAACTCGTCCCCGCCCCATCGGGAGGCGATATCGTAGGGCCGGATGGTGTGGGCGATGGCTTCTGCAATCCGCTTCAGGGCCTGGTCGCCAACTGCGTGACCGTGACGATCGTTGATCCCCTTGAACCAGTCCACATCCAACCACAGGACACCGACGCCACTGCCTTCCCGGCGTGCGCGCTCAAGGTCGCTCTCGATCTGTTCAGTCATGCCGCGGCGGTTCAGCAGCTCGGTCAGGGGGTCGATCTTGGTCAGGCGGTCCAGGGCCAGGGTGCGCTGCTGCACCTTCTGCTCCAGGTCATGACGGGATTCGGCCACGGCCCGTGCCATGCGGGTGAATCCCTGCATCAGTCGGCGGATCTCGCCTGATCCCTGTTTTGCCAGGCTCTCCGGAACCGCTTCATCGGACTGCAGGCGCTGCATCGCCTGGTCGAGTCGGGCCAGCGGGTTCAGTACCAGCCGGTTGAGTATCAGGTTCAGCAGGATCAGGGCTACCAGCAGGGTGGTGGCGTAGACCAGCAGGATCCCGGTGAACTGGCTGAACGGGAGCAGGGTGTCCAGATCCAGCAGGGTGATCTCGTACCAGTCGATCTCCGGCAGGTAGGTAATGCCCGCCAGGTGGCGGCGGTCGTCGATGCTGACGAACTCGGTAACCACCCGTTTGTCAGGATCGGTCAGCGCCTGCATCGCGCGACGTACCGACTGCCGGTCCGACTCCAGGTCGAACAGCAGGTTGATGGTGTTCTGTTCGGCACTCTGCTTGCTGATACTGCCGAAGTCGATCAGTGCCTGGTTGCGGTGCAGCTGAATGGCCCCGCCGTGATCCACGAACAGGCTGGTGACTCCCTCGACCTGTTCCTCTTCGATGCCCTTGATGAAACCGGTCAGGTCGAGCCCGGTACCGGCAATGCCGAGAATGTCGTCGCCGTCCCGGATCAGCACGTCGATCCACAGCTTGGTGATGCCCAGTGCCGGGTCCGGGTTGACGTTGATGTGCAGGTCCCGTCCCTGGCGCACCAGGTCGTAGAACCAGGCGTCCTTCTCCTGCTTCGGGTCCAGGGTGTAACGGAATTCCCGCCCGGCATACTCGTTCCGGGCGTTGTTGAAGTAGTAGTGGCCGCTTTTCAGCAGCGCCACGAAGTAGCTGCGATCGTGAAAGCTCTGGCGGTAGCTCTCCATCTCCACCAGGGCGCGTTGCTTGCGTGCCGGGTCATCCGGTTGGCGGGCCCATTCCCGGATATCCTGGGAGTTGGCGAACTGGCGTGACAGCGCCACCTCGCGCAGGATCGGTTGCAGGGTACGGCTCTTGTCGTAAAGGGCCTGCTTCTCCGCGTAGTGGGTGGCCCACTGCTCGAGAATGTTTTCGGCCAGGGTGCGCACCGACCACCAGCCCGCGATGGCCGACCCGATGAACAGGAGAATGGTCAGAATATGGAACCGGGGCTTGAGGTTCATGGGTGATTTCCGATCCAGCTGGACTGTTTATCAATATATCGGCATCTAGTGAATGAACTTGAAGATTTTGCCGGCACCTGGATCGCCGGGCGAGAACGGGGCAGGCTGCAGACGCACACTCCGGGGACTGTTGCCGGTGGAGCGCTTTTTTCCGGGGCACGGATGTTGAGCGAAACCCGGTAATCAGCTGTTTTGTGCCTGCAGATAGTTGTTCAGCAGCTGCAGGTAGTTGGCCCGGGCGTAGGCGGAGGCGTCGCCGGCGTGCTGCTGGCTGAGCGTCCCCTTCAGCTGCTCGATCGACTCGTAGGGGCTCTCCTCCAGCCACGCCTCGATGCCATGCAGTATCTCCGCCAGCCTGTCAGGGCCGTGAATCAGCAGGGTGCTGCAGAGGTGTACCACGTCGGCCCCGGCGAGCAGCATCTTGAGCGCGTCCTCGTGATTGTGAATGCCGCCGGTGGCGGCCAGGGTCAGCTTGACCCGGCCATAGAGCATGGCGATCCAGCGCATGGCGAGCAGGGCATCTGCGGAGTTGGAGAGGCTCAGCTGGGGGGTGACCCGCAGGCTGTCGATATCGATATCGGGCTGGTAGAAGCGGTTGAACAGGCTGACCCCGTCGGCGCCGACCCGCTCCAGGTGGCTGACCATGTTAGCGATGGCGCTGAACTGGGGGGAAAGCTTCATGCAGATCGGCAGGTTTACCTGCTGGCGCAACTCGTGCAAAAGGTCGATATAGCGGTGCTCCACCGCGCTGCCGCTTACCTCGGGATCGCCGGCGATGTAGTAGACGTTCAGCTCCAGGGCGTCCGCGCCGGCCTGCTGCAGCGCCTTTCCGTGTTCGATCCAGCCGCCCGGGGTGACTCCGTTGAGGCTGGCGATGACCGGTATCTCCAGGCTCTGCTTGAGGCGCTGCAGCTGCTCCAGGTAGTGTTCGCTGCGGGATGGCAGGTCGCCGTGGAGAGGCAGAAAGCTGCTCGCCTCGGCGTGTCCCAGGGCCTGATGCCGCAGCTGGTCGTCCATGACCTGATGGTCGTGCTGCAGCTCCTCCTCGAACAGGGAGTACATCACCAGGGCGGCGGCACCCGCGTCCTCCAGCTGGCGTGCGCTGTCGAGATGGCGTGACAGCGGCGAGGCGGAGGGTACCAGAGGATTCTTCAGTCTCAGGCCGAGATAGGTGGTTTGCAGGTCCATGGTTACTCCTTGTCCGCTTCCGGTTTGTTGCCGTTCGGCCGGGCATAACTCAGCTCCGCCAGCTGGTGGTAGTGCCGGTAGTTGTCCCGGGCGTGCTGCTGGGCCGCGCCGAGGAACTGTTCCGCTGCCTCC
>JAPHTA010000390.1 GCA_026196475.1 Sedimenticola sp. | reverse complement strand
GTCGCCGATCACGTCCAGGCCGGCGAACAGGATACCCCGCCGCCGCAGGTCGGGGCCCACCTGTAACGCGATCCAGCGATCCTGCTCCGACAGAGGGATGCCCTTTCCGGTACCGCCGGCGGCCAGGTTGCCGCGGGTTTCACCGGGCCGGGGGATACGGGCCAGGGCGTAGGGGATCGGCTCACCGTCCACCATCAGGATCCGTTTGTCGCCCTTGCTGATCTCGGGGACGAAACGCTGCACCATGGTGTAGCGCCGTCCGTGCTGGGTCAGGGTCTCGATAATCACGTTGATATTGGGGTCGTCCTGCCTGGCGCGGAAAATGGAGCTGCCACCCATCCCCTCCAGGGGCTTCAGGATGACATCCTTCTGCTCAGCCACGAAGGCCAGAATCCGATCCCGGCTGCTGGTCACCAGGGTTGGTGTACAGCACTGGGGAAACCAGGAGGTATACAGTTTCTCGTTGCAGTCACGCAGGCTGGCCGCCCGGTTGACCACCAGTACACCACGCTGCTCCGCCTTCTCCAGGATGTAGGTGGTGTAGATGTAGTCCATGTCGAACGGGGGGTCCTTGCGCATCAGGATCACGTCCAGTTCATCCAGTGGAACCGTCTCCTCGCCGCTGAAGCGGAACCACTCCAGCGGGTTGTCCTCCAGCTGCAGCGAACGGGTTCGGGCAAAGGCCCGATCACCGTCCAGGTAGAGATCGGTCTGCTCCATGTAGCGAATGTCCCAGCCCCGTTGCTGGGCCTCAAGCAACATGGCAAAGGTACTGTCTTTTTTAGTGTTGATGGACCCGATCGGATCCATCACTACGCCGAGTGTAATGGTCATGGGTGCATGATACCCGAGCTGTCTGGGTTTGTCGGTTCTCCGTCTGCCGGGCCCCGTCAGGGCACGCTTGCAGGAAGAGGAATCACTTGCTATTTTCTCTTAGCTTGTGTCTCTAATAAAGTGTCACGATTGGAAAAATCAGATTTTCACGGGGAACAACAATAACAATTTCCCACCCTCTGCGGGATTGCCGGGCGACCAGGCTTGAAAGGGTCCGCAGCGTTGAATCTCTGCAGCATGCATCGGGAGGTAGGGTAGCAATGGTTACGCGGGAACGTTTTGGGAATTCTGGCGGCTGGAGTCGTCACTCGCTGACGATGGGCCTGTTGTTTGGTGTTTTTGTGATGTCGTTCTCAGTGTCTGCAGCCGAGGATGATGATTATCTCAAGGCCCTGAGCCAGGAGGCGGATAAGGTAGGCAATACGGTGACGACTGAAGATGCCGCAGCCAGTGCGACGGCAGGTGCGCGGGGCGGCGTGTCAAGGCAGTTGTTCGAGACTGAACTCAAGGAGAAATATGCTGGAAGCGCGGTTTTTTACAGCAAACTTCCATCTGCAACCCAGGAGGAGATATTTCTCGAGTACCGGTCCGGCGCCAGTATCGCGGAGTTACGCAAGAAGATCATGGACCGCTTCCTGCACCGCTGACCGAAGATTAAAAAACTATTCAGGTTAGTCGCTTATTGGCCGCTATTAAGAAAAATAATCAGGATGGATTGTCAGCAAGCTACGTCAGATAGCGTGTTTCCCAGGGGGTATAAAATGAAAAGATGGATGGCCATGGTGGCCGTGTTCCTGATGCTGGCCGGGTTGGCCTCGGCGGCTGAGGAAGAGTTGAAGGTGGGCGACGAGCAGGGTGTGATACCGCTCTACCAGGGCAAGCCCTACTTGCACGTGATGCACGAGGGACGCTCGGTCAAGGTGCAACGGGTACAGGACAGGGAGTTTGAACTGCACGGCTATTTTGCCCGGACCAGCCGTGAGTGTCCGCCCTTCTGTCTCGGACCGATGAGTGTCGACCCGGGTGTGAAGACGGTTGGCGAGCTGGAGATCTTCCACTTCATGGAGAACCAGATGCGGGATGGGACCGGCGTGCTGATCGACGCACGTACGCCGGAGTGGTATGCCAAGGGTACTATTCCCGGCTCGATCAACCTGCCGTTTACGTTGTTGAGCAAGGATGCCGACGACCTGGAGATGGAAGAGGTGCTCGAGCAGCTTGGCGCCAAGCCCCGGGAAGAGGTCGGGCCGGTGACGAGGAAGCTGGAGGAGTGGGGCTTGCTGGACCGGAAATACGTGACTGACAAGTGGGATTTCAGCGAGTGCAAGGAGCTGGTGCTCTGGTGCAATGGACCCGCCTGTGGCCAGTCTCCACGGGCGATCCAGGGACTGCTCGATGTCGGTTACCCGGCGGAGAAGATCGGTTACTACCGGGGTGGTATGCAGGTGTGGCAGCTGTTCGGGTTGACCACGATCAACTGAAGCGGCCGCCTGACCGGTCACGGCGTGGTGCCAGGGGGGCACTCCATCCCTGATGCGGAAGGGTTGTGTGAATCAGAGGAAACTGGGTAATGAATGACGAGGTTGATATCTCCGGTCGCAAGGTGATGGTGATCGATGACAGCAAGACTATCCGCAGGACCGCGGAGAGCCTGCTCAAGAAGGCGGGTTGCGAGGTGTTTACCGCTAATGATGGCTTCGAGGCACTTTCGGTAATCGCCGACAGCCATCCTGACATCATATTCGTGGATATCATGATGCCGCGTCTGGATGGGTATCAGACTTGTGCACTGATCAAGCACAACAGCGAGTTCCAGAATACCCCTGTAATCATGCTCTCCTCCAAGGACGGCCTGTTTGACCGTGCGAGGGGGAGAATAGTCGGATCGGAGGAGTATCTGACCAAGCCCTTTACCAAGGACGAGTTGCTCGGCGCGATCCGGAAACACGTGGCACACGCCGCTTGACGGATGCACGCAGTCAATAAACCACTGTAGATTCCAGAGAAAACAGATTATGCGAAGCTTCTTCAAGAAAAACAGCCCGGACAAGTCGGCGCAGGCTGAGGCTGCCGGCGCGACGATACTGATCGTCGATGACTCCCCCACCGAGACACATATCCTCAAGAGTATTGTCGAGGGCGGGGGCTACCAGGTGATAACCGCCACCGACGGTGAATCGGGCGTGGCGGTGGCGAAGGAGTCGAAGCCTGACCTGGTACTGATGGACGTGGTGATGCCGGGGCTGAACGGTTTCCAGGCCACCCGTCAGCTGAGCAAGGCACCCGAGACACAGGATATCCCGGTGATCGTTGTCACTACCAAGGATCAGGAGACGGATCGAGCCTGGGGGCTGCGCCAGGGCGCCAGGGAGTACGTGGTGAAACCGGTCGCCGCCGATGAACTGCTGAGCAAGATCAGGGCAGTCCTCGCGGACTGATGGTTGACCATGACTGACCGGACGCCAGCCGAACTGTTACTGCTGCTGCAGGATATCGAGCGCAGAAGCCAGCGGCACTCAGCAGGCCTGCCCAAGGAGAAACCCGAGCAGTACTGGGAGGGCGTGCTGTTCAGTATTGTCGGGATGGGTGTGATCGCGCCACTTGACGAGGTCAAGGAGATTCTCAACTACCCTGCCGAGCTGACCCGGGTGCCGGGTACCCGGGATTGGCTGCTGGGGATGGCGAATATTCGCGGCAACCTGCTGCCGATCATCGACCTGCAGCAGTTTCTCGGCGGTACACCGGTGGTCATTGGCAGGCGCAGCAGGGTGCTGGTGATCAATCATCAGGGTCTGTATGCGGGGTTGCTGGTGGGCAATGTCGAGGGCATGCGCCATTTCCTGGAGCAGCAGCATACCGGCGTGCCGGAGCTGTCCAACAACATCCGGCAGTTTGTGCAGGGCGCTTACGAGTACCAGGGAGCGATACGCCCCGTCTTCAGCATGAACCTGCTGGCGGAGAATACCGAGTTCAGGGTGGCCTCACTATGAGCATTCACAATATGTTTCTTCGTGCGGCACGGGTATCCGCTATCGCAACGGAAACTTTACAAGAACAAGCCTCTTGCGGGAGAGAGACTCAATGAATACCAGGGCTAGCAAACGTACAGGCGGTGGAACTGCCTCAAACAAGCTCGTTGTGTTTTTATCAATCGGATTGCTCGTCACGCTGCTGGCCACCTTGCTGGTGTTCGCTCACGTGTCCCAGTGGGCGGAAAACGATGCTGCCTACCTGGTGCGTACCGAGGAGCAGCGTGTGGTCTCCCAGGAGATCGCCAAGAGCGCTCTCTCCGCCGCGGCAGGTGACCAGGCTGCGTTTGACCAGCTGCGCGCATCCCGGGACAAGTTCGAACGGCTGATGAAGGAGCTCAAGCAGGGTGACGAGTCATCCCAGCTGCCACCCTCCCCGCCACCGGTGGCGGATGAACTGCGCGAAGTGGAGAACGCCTGGCTCGAATTGAGGCAGAACGCCGACGACATCCTGGCCAACCGGGAAGCGATTCTCTCGGTGCAGGAGTTTATCGATGTCATTACCGAGTTCATGCCGCAGCTGGAGGAGCTGTCGGAACAGGTGATCAATGACCTGGTGTCCCAGGGTGCGGAGCCGGCCCAGATCGCCATCGCCTCGCGCCAGCTGATGCTGTCGGAGCGTATTGACAAGAACGTGAACAAGGTGCTGGCCGGTGGCCAGGCCACGGCGGCGGCGATCGATCAGTTCAGTCGTGACTCGGACCGACTGGGCCGGGTGCTGGATGGCATGCTGGAGGGCAGTACTTCGCTCGGTATTACCAAGATCACCGACCAGGAGGCTGTGCAGAAACTGCGCGAGGCGGCCATGCTGTTCAGCTCCATCAATGATCACGCGGAAGAGATTATCGAGACCGTCCCCGCGGTACTGCCGGCCCTAGAGGCGGCAAGCCAGGTTACCTCGGTTTCCGACCGGGTGAACCGGGCGGCCGAGGAGCTGGTGGCGGCCTATGGTGAAAACCCGGGCCTGATCTCGGTGGCCGGTATCAAGGCCGGTCCGGTGCTGATCGTGATCCTGGGTGCATTAGCGGTCGTGCTGCTGGTCTCCCTGGGATACATGCTGTTGCTGAATGCCCGTCGACGTGAGATCGAGAGCAGTCAGCTGAACGAGCGGAACCAGCAGGCGATCCTGCGGTTGCTGGATGAGATGGGGGACCTGGCGGACGGTGACCTGACGGTGACCGCCACTGTAACAGAGGATGTGACGGGTGCGATCGCTGACTCGATCAACTATGCCATCGAGGCGCTGCGCAGCCTGGTAACCACCATTAACGAGATCTCCGAGCAGGTCTCCACCTCGGCCCAGGAGAGTCGCGCTACCGCCATGCACCTGGCCGAGGCGAGTGAGCACCAGGCCGACCAGATCACCTCGGCAACCGGGTCGATCAACAACATGGCCAAAACCATCGACCAGATGGCCAGCGATGCGACCGAGTCGGCGACGGTGGCACAGCAGTCGGTTGAGATCGCGGCCAAGGGCAGTGAGACGGTGCGCCGTACCATCAAGGGAATGGACACCATCCGCGAACAGATCCAGGAGACCTCGAAACGTATCAAGCGCCTGGGCGAGAGTTCACAGGAGATCGGGGACATCGTCGAACTGATTGACGACATCGCCGACCAGACCAACATTCTGGCACTCAACGCGGCGATGCAGGCGGCCATGGCCGGTGAGGCCGGACGTGGTTTCGCGGTGGTTGCCGACGAGGTACAGCGCCTGGCAGAGCGTTCCGGTAACGCCACCAAGCAGATCGAGGCGCTGGTAAAGACCATTCAGGCGGATACCAACGAGGCGGTTGCCTCGATGGAGACCACCACCACGGAGGTGGTCTCCGGTGCCAAGCTGGCGGAGGATGCGGGTGAGGCGCTGCAGGAGATCGAGAGCGTGTCCAACCAGATCTCCGAGCGTATTCAGCATGTTGCCGACACCGCCCAGGGGCAGTCCGAGGAGGCGGCACGGGTTAATGACACCATGAGCGTGATCCAGGAGATCACCACCCAGACCTCGGACGGTACCAATCAGACCGCTGCGTCAATTGGCGCCCTGGCCGATATGGCGGATGAGCTGCAGCGCTCGGTTGCCGGCTTCCGTCTGCCCGATTACAAGTGAGGATGCTGTCCGGGATAGGGACAGGCCCGCGGTATATTTGCGTGGTGTTTTGCCAGCCCCTTACCGGGACCGTTCACCGACTACTGGCGTAAGCGATATCGAGTATGAATGAAGTCCGCGACCACAGTGTGCTGAAATGGATCAAGCCGGAGCTTGATGCCTCGCTCGAGACGGCTCGAAATGCGCTCGAGGCCTATATTGACGAAGAGGGGCCTGAGACCGAGCTGGAGAGCTGTATCGCCCACCTCCACCAGGTGAGGGGTACGCTGCAGCTGATGCAGTTGTACGGCGCTGCCATGCTGGCCGAGGAGATGGAGCAGGTTGCCACCACGCTGGGTGGACTGGGTGAGAAGAAGCGAAAGGATTCGGCAGAGGCGCTGATGGTTGGCCTGGCCCAGTTGCCCGACTACCTGGAAAAAGTGGAGTCGGGGTCGCCCGACAGTCCGCTACTGCTCCTGCCGCTGATGAACGAGCTGCGCGCGGCACGTGATGCCTCGCTGCTGTCCGAGGTCGCGCTGTTTGCGCCGGACCTGGATTCGAAACTGCGATCCGGCGACGAAGCCACTGAAGGTAACCCGGATCTGCCGGGGATGGCACGCAAGCTGCGGCTCCAGTATCACAAGGCCCTGCTCAACTGGTATCGGGATATCGATCCGCAGCTAGGCCTCAAGCGTATCGGGGATATCTTCCACCGTCTGGAGGAGGGCGCGGCCAGCGAAGCGGTACGCCGTACCTTTCAGGTCGCCCGCTCCACCGTGGCGGCACTGCAGGACGGGAGTATCGACCCGGGAATCGCCACCAAGCTGCTGGTCGGCAAGGTGGATCGGGAGATCAAGCGGATCATTGACCATGGTGAAGAGGCCCTGGTCCGGGAGCCGGCCAACGACCTGCTGAAAAACCTGCTTTACTACACCGCCTGCGCCGACTCCCCGGCGGAGGTGGTAAAACAGGTGAAACAGGCGTTTGATCTCGACAATACCCTGTTGGGTCAGGCCGGGGCCAGTTTCGATATGCATGCCCCCGGACGCGAGCTGCTGGACTCCCTGCGCAGTGCCATCACCACCGACCTGACAGCGATCAAGGATCAACTGGACCTGTTTATCCGAAGCAAGAGCGGAGATCTGGACCGCCTGCAGGCGCTGCAGGAACCGATCCGCAAGTTGGGCGACACCCTCGGCATGGTGGGCCAGGGGGAACTTCGCTCCCGCCTGGCACGCCAGGCCGACCGGGTCGGGGAGATCGTAAGCGCCGGCGCATATCCCGGAGAGCAGGATCTGATGGCCATGGCCAGCGATATCCTGTTTATCGAAACCTCTCTGAACAATCTCTCCATCGTGCGGCGCTACACCAGCCAGCAGAGTGATCAGCTGACCTCATCATTGCCGGCTGGCGAGTTCGAGCGCCTGGTCGATTCGGTGATGCATGAGGCTGGCATCGACATGGCCCACAACAAAGAGGCCATTATCAATTTCATCGAGCATCCGGGGGAGAGTTCGTTGTTGGCAGAGGTGCCGCGACGCTTCCGGGATATCGCCGGGGCATTCCGGGTGCTGACACTGGATGATGCCGCCGGACTGATGGAGCGGCTGAATCGCTACGTTGAGGGTGCCCTGCTGGGTGCCGGCGAGGTCCCCTCGGCAAGTGATCTGGATGCCTTTGCCGATGCCGTTACCGGGATCGAGTACTACATGGAGGCGGTCACCGAGGGCCGGGGTATCCACCCTGAGATTCTCGATGTCACCCGGGATGCGTTGCAGCGGCTGGCCATTCCGGAGCAGAGCCCCTCGCCGGACGGCACTGGCTCCACCGCAGCCCAGGGCGCTGCTAGTGAGCAGCGGGCGATGCCGGGCGAGACGGAAACCGAAGATGATACGGAGGTGGAAGCGGAACCCGGGGAGGTTGAACAGGCCGAACCGCTAGCTGCCCCCGAGCCTGCAGAGCAACGTGTTGCCTCTGTGGACAAGCCGGCGCTGGAGGATATCGACCCGGAGATTCTGGAGATCTTTATCGAGGAGTCGGAAGAGGAGCTGGCGGTGATCCAGGAGTATCTTCCACGCTGGATCGGGAATCGGGACGACCATGAGGCCCTGACTACCTTCCGACGCTCCTTTCATACCCTGAAAGGGAGCGGGCGCCTGGTTGGCGCCAAGGCGATCGGCGAGTATGCCTGGTCGGTGGAAAACCTGCTTAACCGGGTTATCGACGGTACCGTGGAGGCGACGCCGGAGTTGACTGACCTCCTGGGCCGATCGCTGGATGTGTTGCCGCAGTTGATCGAGTGTCAGAAGCAGGGTACTTCGCCTGAAATCGATGTTGAGCCCCTGATGTGGCAGGCGGATGCCCTAGCCAGGCCGGGCAGCGCGACAGAAGGGAGTGGAGAGGTCGGGCGGGAGCGCTCGACTGGAGAAACGCTGGACTCGCTGGAGGATGAGATCGGCAGCAGTGAGGTCCTGGAGTTCGCTGTTCCGGATAGGGATAACGAACAGCCGCAAGAGGCTGCAGGAGAAACTGAAGCCGAAGCCGAGCCTGAGCCTGAGCCTGAGCCTGAAGCCGAGCCCGTAGCCGAGCCCGAAGCCGAGCC
>JAPHTA010000130.1 GCA_026196475.1 Sedimenticola sp. | reverse complement strand
GCTGATATCCTTGGTCAGGTAGTCATCCGCACCCAGGCGCAGACCGGATACCGTGTCCAGTTCACTGTCGCGGGCGGTGAGAAAGATGATCGGCAGGGAGGGGGAGAGGGCGCGCAGCTCGCGGCACAGCTCAAACCCGCCCTCCACGTCGTCCTCCAGACCGATATCCAGGATCGCCAGGTCCGGCAGGTGTCGTCGAAACGCCTCGATCGCCTGCTGGCGGGTGGCGTGGGTCGCAACCTGGTACCCCTGTCGCTGCAGCAGGTCCCGGTAATTGTCCCGGATCGCGGGTTCATCCTCGACAATGGCAATCAGTTTACTCATGGCATCCGGCGGCAGAATTTTGCGGCCACTTTACACCATATGGGGAGCCGGGATAAAACGCCGCAGGCGTGGGTACGGCTAGCGGATCCTGTGTGCCAGCCGCTGCTGATCACCCGTCGACCGGATTTGCCCCCTGTGAAAGAAGTGCTGCAGCAGGAAGTCGACTACCTGGAGTGGACGATTGATGTCCAGCAGCGGAAGGTGGCAGGGGGTTGTTGTCAGCGGGCGGTCACTGGCGATGGCGATGATATCCGGGTCATGGGGATAACGTAACGGATGCCCCAGTAGCGGGCGGTGCAGTTCGATCTTGGGGAAATGCTCCCGCTTGAACCCCTCGACCAGGATAAGGTCCAGGCAGGAGGTGTCCATTCGCCGCAACAGCTCGGCGAGGCTTGGTTCCCCGCTCGTCGCCTCCCGCTCCGCGATCACCACCACCCGGTTGCGGGAGGCTACCAGCATCTGCTCCGCCCCCGCCTTGCGCAGCCTGTAGCTGTCCTTGTTGCGGTAGTCCACTTCAAAGCGGTGATGGGCGTGCTTGATGGCACCCACGCGAACGCCCCGTTCCTTCAGCAGGGGCAGCATGGACGTCAGCAGGGTGGTCTTTCCGGTACCGCTCAGGGCGCTGAATCCGACAAGCGGGATTGGGGGTTCTGGCATGCGTCACGCTCTCCTGGTCGCGGTCCGTATCGTTCCTGCCCGGTGACTGCATTTACCAGCAATATGGGTGCCATCCGTCGATAACAGGGTGGGCTGGAGTCGGAGAGGAGAATAGTCCGTGTAATGACCCGGATTTCCGGCGCGATGGGTTGGGTTGACCGCAAATCCTTACTTGAATCACTGTTTTTATAACGGTTGACGACCCTCTTTCCGGCCAATCTGACCCAGGTATTGAACTGGCAATCGGGTCAATATGACCCATACTTGGACTGTTCTGTACGGGTAAACCATCCTTACCCTGGGTCGCTGAATGTTTGGCGTCTACCCGGACAGGGAGCGTTTCTGTTTTCAATAAATCCGGAGTGGCAATCTTGGCACGACAAACAATGACCGCACCCGGTCTGGAAGAGCATGCGCGAATGGCTTCGGTGCTGATCGTGGATGACGAGCCGGAGACATGCAGTTTGTTGCAGCGCGGCCTGCGGAAAACCTTTGGCCTGGTGGAGTGCGCGGAGGACGCGGCGGCGGCCGAGGTGTTGCACCAGCGCTGCCATTTCGATCTGATTATCGCCGACATCCGGCTGCCGGATCGCAGCGGAGTGGAGTGGGTGAACGATTTACGTAAGCAGGGTGAGGCTACCGGGGTGATTTTCATGGCTGCCCATGCCGACCTGGAGATGGTGATAGCAGCGTTGCGTGCCGGGGCGGAGGACTTCATCATCAAGCCGTTTCGCATGGAGCAGATGATGGCATCGGTGTGTCGCTACCTTGAACGGCAGCGAATCCAGCGTGAAAACTTTGTGCTCAGGCGTCAGGTGGACCAACTTTACGACGGTGCCGGGATGGTTGGAGAGTGTGACCTGGTCAAGAGTCTCTGCCAGGTGATCAAACGGGTAGCGCCAATGCCCTCCACGGTGCTGATCGAGGGGGAGTCCGGAACCGGCAAGGAGCTGGCGGCACGTGCGATCCACGAGTGGAGTGGTCGACCGGGTAGCTTTGTGCCGGTGAACTGCGGTGCGATCTCGGATGAACTGCTGGAGAGCGAGCTGTTCGGACATATCAAGGGTGCCTTCACCGGTGCGCACCAGGCGCGCGAAGGGCTCTTCTCCTATGCCAACCAGGGGACCCTGTTCCTGGATGAAATCGGAGAGATGCCCCTTGGAATGCAGGCCCACCTGTTGCGTGTTCTGGAGGAGCGCACGGTGAGGCCGGTGGGTGCCAACAGGGAGGTGCCGGTGGCGGTGAGGATTATTGCCGCCAGCAACCGGGACCTGGGCGACCAGGTTCGAAGCGGCGAGTTCAGGGAGGACCTTTTCTACCGTCTCAATGTCCTCTCCATTCGTGTCCCCTCGTTGCGCGAACGGATGGAGGATGTACCGGTGCTGGCGGAACATTTCTGCCGCCAGCTTGCTTCCGAACTGGGCGTTGATGCACCCCGCTTCAGTCCTGCCGAGATCGACTGCCTGCGCCGTTATGATTGGCCCGGCAACGTACGTGAACTGAAAAACGTGATTGAACGCTGCCTGCTGCTGAACAGTCGACCCAGCGAGTGCCTGTCCCGGCCGGTGCTTTCCGGGCAGGCAAACGGTGGCGGCGCGGAAGAGGGTGAGCTGGCCCTGGAACAGGTGGAGAAGAGACACATCCTGCAGGTGCTTTCCAGTGAGGGTGGCAACAAGTCCGCAGCAGCGCGTGTGCTGGGAATCTCCCGCAAGACCCTGGAGCGCAAGGTGAACGCCTGGGGCGGTTAGTCGCCAGTCACGCCACCGGGCCGGTTTCGTTTTCCGCCGGGCAGGCGGTTTGCTATAGTCGCACAAAACGGATGGTCAAGGGGTTCGATTGCAAGCGGCAAGGCGTCCCGGATCGCCAGTGGTGGCAACAGGGCAGGAGCATCGGATGACAGATGAACACGGGTTGTTTGTTGAGAAAGAGCTTGAGAAGCTGGACCGGAAACGCCGGGAGATTCTCGAGCAGCACACCCGGCTGCTGGAAAAGAACGCCTACCTGATCCAGTGGGGACACGTGGTGGCGGCGATGATCGCCGACGGCAGCATGACCAGTGACGAATGGAGTACGCGCTGCTTTCAGTACCTGGAGGGCGAGCGCCTGGAGACGGCGCTGAAGGGGATCAATACCCCTGATCCGTCCTGAGACAGCCTCCTTTACTCGTCACCCCACACCAGCTCTCCCGCATTCTCGAGGTCGTAGCCTGAGAGGGCGTCTGCCATCGACTGGCAGGGCTGGGATTTCAGGCGGGCCATCAGATCCTGGAACAGCCGCCTGAACCAGATCCCCCGTGGCAACGCCAGGTCGAATGACTCCCAGCCGAAAGGCAGAAAACCGAGACCGAACTCCACCGCGGTAGCGCGTGCTCCGGGGGCTACGTCCACTCTCCGCCCGGCAATCGCTGCCGCCGCCTCCCGCTCCGACAGCGCGGTCAGCCTCTGCCTGAGCTGGTCCCGAGTGACGCCGTAGTGTCCCAGCATCTCCAGTAGAAAGCGCTGCGCGCCAGACCCGTTCTGGCGCAACGCCCAGCGATAGGCCGGTTCGAACAGTTGCGACAGCTCGCCGATCTTGCTGCTTAGTTCCGGGCTGATCATGATCCCTTGCTCGCGTTTGAAGGCACGTATCAATACCCACTGCCGGTGTTGCGAGTACTGACGCAGCAGTGCCGGATGGCGCAAGTGGCTCTCCCCGTCAGGTCCCCAATGAATCGCGCACACATCAACCCGGTTGGCCTGCAGCAATTCCAGGCCGAGCCGGGTGCCAGTGGGGGAGAAACTGATCAGCGCGTGGGATCCGGTTTCCTGGGTGATCTGCTGGATCATGTGGTATAGCAGGGGATCCTCGCTGCCGGAGATTACCAGGCGGTCGCTGAGCAGTCCGCCATGGGTCGAGTCCAGCATCCAGCGGTCCACCAGTTCACGCGGAAACATCCACTTGCCGGTCACCTTGGTGGCGGGGATGCCACCCTCGTTGACCAGCGCGTAGATCTTCTTCTCGTTCAGGTGCAGGTATTGCGCCACCTGCTTGACACTCATGAAGGCTTCACTGTGGGCAGACAGGACGGCTGCCATGCTTGGACCCCTCCGTGTTTAGCCGCTTCGCCGGTTGCCTGTCGCAATTTTCATACCGGTGAGTAGTGAGCCGTCAACGGTAACCGGAGACGTTGATTCCAGGTGTCATCCCGCTGTCATCGCCCTGTTACTGGGCCGGTTTGTCCCAGTCGCCGGCAGGGGGTGGGACAAAATGCCGCAAAAGGGGTTCCCTCCCAACCTGCCACGATGTTGCCCGATTTTGCCAGCAGATTGCCCCTCCAGGGTGTCGGTGTTGCCATTTGCCAGCGTTTAAATGGACTCCAGACAGCAATCATCCGGCGCCAGTCAGGAGGACGATCTCGCCAGGGAGGGCGCGCTGGACCAGCCAGGAGTGAGTGATGAAAAAAGCAGTAGTCTGGAGCCTGATCGTCGGCACGTTGTTGAGTGGCGGCGCCGGTGCAATGGAAACGTTTGGTGAGGGGCAGGGTGCGCAACGCTGGCAGGGTGCCCGGGAACAGGAGATGGCAGGGGAAGCGCACCAGCAGGTCGGGGTCACCGGTGCCGCCATCGGCGCACTGGCCGGTGCCCTGATGGCGGGGCCGCCAGGGTTCATTGTCGGTGCCGCGGGAGGTGTCCTGGTGGAACGGAATGGGGGACTGGAGGCCGACCTGCACTCCCTGCGGCAGGAGGTGAGCGCACTGCAGCAGCAGGAGTTCCGCTACCGGCAGACAGTGCGTGAACTGCGGCGGCAGGCTCGTGAACAGGCCAATACCCGGCAGCGAGAACTGCGTGCCGTGGCTGATGCCTTTGTCTACAGCATCCGTTTCCGCAGTGATCAAGCGCAGCCTGAAGCGGCGGATGTGAGCGAACTCCAACGGCTGGCCACCGTGCTGAAACAGATCGAGTCCCTGCGGCTCACGCTGCATGCCCACGCCGACGGGCGGGGTACCGATGCATACAACCGGCAGCTCAGCGAGGCGCGGGCGGCCGTGGTGAAGGAGCTGCTGGTCGCCGCCGGACTGGCCCCCGGGCGGATCCGATGCGTTGCCCAGGGTGAGTCCGGTGCCCGTTATCCGTTGAATGACCGGGAGGGGCTGGGTTTTGACCGGCGGGTCGAGATCCGCCTCGACTACGGGGAGAGACAATGAACCGGGTTATGCAACCACTGGGCGAGCATTTTCTTTACTGCTCTCCGGAATCGATGTGCCGGGAGTACTATCGCTGGTTGCCAGTCCCGGCGCACCGGGTGGCGGCCCCGGGAAACAGGCAGAGGAACGGGAGGAGCCATGAAAAGCGCAAACAAAAGTAGGCCGCTTCTGGGCGATATGCTGTTTACCTCGCTGGCATCGCTAATGGCCGGCATGGTCACGTCACTCTGCCTCGGCCTGCTGGTCTATCTCCTGACACCTCTGGTCCAGGCCGGGGAAGCGTTCGCCCCGTCACCACTGCGTCCGGACCAGGTGCAGCGGGGCAGCCTGTTGCTGCGCCTGGCCGACGGCGCGGTTACAACTGGCGCGCCGTTGCTGGAAACCGATGTGCAGGTGGATATCAACGGCTTCACCGCCCGGGTCCATGTCCGGCAGCAATTCAGCAATCCGGGCAGTGTGTGGGCGGAAGGGGTCTACGTATTCCCGTTGCCCGAGAATGCCGCGGTCGATCGCTTGCGACTGCGAATCGGGGAGCGGGTCATCGAAGGCGAGGTCCGGGAGAGGCAAGAGGCGAAACGACGCTACGAAGCGGCCCGCAAATCCGGCCGCAAGGCCACGCTCCTGAGCCAGGAGCGGCCGAACATTTTCACCACGTCGGTTGCCAACATCGGGCCGGGTGAGCGGGTTCAGGTGGAGATCGTCTACCAGCAGACGCTGGCCTACGAGCAGGGACGATTTTCACTCCGCTTTCCGCTGGTGGTGGCGCCCCGCTACATCCCCGGAAGCCCGGTCGCTGCCCGTGAGCCGCTGAGCTTTGATGGCAGCGGCTGGGCCCGGAACACGGACCAGGTGCCGGATGCCGACCGCGTTACCCCGCCGGTGATCGACCCGGGGCAGGGGACGATCAACCCGGTATCGATCCGGGTCCGGCTCGATGCGGGGTTGCCCCTGGCCCGGTTGCAGAGCCTCTACCACCCGGTCTCTGCAAGCCAGGACGCGCTGGGGATTCATCACCTGGATCTGAACCCGGGCAGCGTCCCGGCGGATCGTGATTTTGTTCTGGAGTGGGTGCCAAAAGCAGCGGCTGAACCACGTGCCGCGCTTTTTTCAGAACAGTGGCAGGGAGCGCAATACGCATTGCTGATGGTGATGCCGCCGGCCCCTGAAGACCAGCCGGCGCCTCCACCGCGTGAAGTGATCTTCGTTGTTGATCGCTCCGGCTCCATGCTCGGCGAGTCTATGAGCCAGGCGCGTGCGGCCCTGCGGCTCGCCCTGCAGCGCCTGCGACCCGCGGACCGATTCAACGTGATTCGTTTCAACCATTCTGCCGATGCCTTGTTTGCCAGGGCCATGCCGGCTTCGCCCGGGAACCTGGCACGGGCAGGACGCTACGTGGACCGACTGCAGGCCGATGGCGGTACCGAGATGCTGCCGGCGCTGCAGATTGCCCTGGGACAGGAGACCGAGGCCGGCGTGTTGCGCCAGATCGTTTTTCTGACCGATGGCAGTGTGGGTAACGAAAAGGCCCTGCTGGAGCTGATTCATCAGCGCCTTGGGCAGAGCCGGTTGTTTACCGTCGGCATTGGTTCGGCGCCGAACAGCCACTTCATGACCCGCGCGGCGGCGTTTGGGCGCGGCAGTTTTACCTATATCGGCAAGGTGGACGAGGTCGGGGAGAGAATGCAGACGCTGTTAGGCAAGTTGGAGGAGCCCCTTCTGACCGATATCCAAATCGATTGGCCTGAGGGGGTACCGGTGGAGATGTGGCCGCAACGGCTGCCGGATCTGTACCAGGGCGAACCTTTGCTGCTGACCCTGAAAACAGACCGGATGCCACCTTCGGTGAGGGTGGGCGGGGTGCTTGGAGGGCACTCCTGGAACGAACACATCCCGCTGCGGGGAGGCGGTCGACAGAGTGGTATTCATCTGCTCTGGGCACGGCGCAAGATCGCTGCGCTGATGGATCAGGGGATCGAGGGTAGAGCCTCCGCCGATCTGCGTGCCGAGATCGTTGATGTTGCCCTGGAACACCGCCTGGTGAGCCGCTATACCAGCCTGGTGGCGGTGGACCGTACACCCGCCCGCCCTGTCGGCGAGCGTTTGCGTCGATCCGCCCTTCCGGTCAACCTGCCCCGGGGCTGGCAGGCGGAGGGTGTGTTCGGCCGACTGCCACAAACCGCCACCGCTTCGGAGTTGAGGATTCTGAGTGGTTTGCTGCTCCTGCTGATGGGTGTGCTTGGATACCGACGCCTGTGCAAGGGTGAAGTGGGGAGCGTGTCATGAATGCTTCACGGCGCTACCGGTACTACCGCCCGGCGGCGTTTCTGCTGGCCATTGTGGGAGTCTGGCAAATCGGTGCCGGGGGCTACATTCAGGCCAAGGCGTTGCTCGCCCAGTGGCTGTTGCAGTCGGCCTGGACGCAGACGCTGAAAGAGGATGAACGGGTTCGTCCCTGGCCCTGGGCCGATACCTGGCCGGTGGCCCGGTTGCAGGTGGATCGCCTGGGGGTGGACCAGATCGTGCTCTCCGGCGACAGCGGCCGGACGCTGGCCTTCGGTCCGGGCCACCGGGTCGCGAGTGATCATTTCAGCTTCTCCGGTAACAGTGTCCTCAGCGGTCACCGGGATACCCATTTCCGTTTTCTGCGGTTGCTGGATATCGATGACCGGATCCGGATCACCCTGCCGGATGGGCAGCGCAGAATCTATGCCGTGATCAGTCGGGACGTAGTGCAGGAGGATGCTGTCTGGGTACTCGATCCGTCACAGCCGATGCTGACCCTGATCACCTGCTACCCGTTCGATGCCCTGGTGTCGGGAGGCACGGGACGCTTCGTGGTCCGGGCGGCACCTCTGTATTCCGGCCAGGAGATGCTGGCACCCGCCGCGCCACCTTTTTCGGACTTTCTGTTCCAGGGGGATTTAGGGCGGGTCCTTTAAGATCGCAACGTCAGTGGGAACGAACCGGACTGGTTTTTCAAAAGAATCGTAATGGTGACCCTGTTTAGTGAATTCAATAATCCAACGCAAGGGTATCAATTCATGCTGGAGATTGATGCACCAACTATCGTTAAACCGGCTATTTCAAAGGAGCATGTTATGGCAGGAATTTGTAGTAGTAGCAAGAGTGGAGGCGTACGTGGAGGTAAGGTTGGTGGTAAAGGTGGAGGACGCGGGCCTTCCAGCCATAAAGGTCCAGGCGGTAACTGGCCGTCAACCTCTGGTAAGCCATCGGGCGGTGGTCGTGGAAATGCGCCGCCCAAAGGAGCGAGGTAAGCTCCTGGTTGGGTGGGTGAGTTGTGTAGATGTAGTGTAGTGAAGCAATAAAACTCTAATAACTGTCCTCGCTGGCCCGGGCACGTTCCAGCATGCCTGGGTCAGGTTGAGACCAAACACTGTACGCTCGCTTAAAATTTGCGGTTGGTCGAACAGGGTTAAATACAGTAGTCCCCATCGCCTTAACGACCTGCAGCAGCAAATCCTGTGATTCTGGTCGGAATGAATTGGCTTTGCCAAGGCATTCAGGATATCAAGGCTCTTTGGAGTTGAACTCCGGATGGGTGGCGATGAAGTGCTTGAGCACACTCTCCAGCACCTCGGCGTGAGCAAGCTGATTGTTTTCCCGGGCGTGCTGGATATCGTCCAGGATCATGCGCCTGATCACCACGTCGCCATCCGGGAGTTGAACCAGGTACTCTGCCATCTCCAGGGCGACGATCTCCGGTACATGCTCATGTTCGGCAATCGCCATGATCTCGCTTTCATCCAGTTCGCACAGGCCAAGACAGTCTTCAAGGGTCAACATAATGGCTCCCTCCCCGGGATTTCACCTGAGTTAAGTATGGCCTGTAGGCGTCCATCCTGCTTTGATGCAAGTCAGTGAGGGGATAACAGGAAAGGGCTTCTGTGGGCTATCCGCCGGTAGCATTCATGTGCCGGAACAGGACTGGCTGACTGGTCAGGTCGAAGTCGTGCCCCTTCGGTTTCAGGTCCATCGCCTGGATAATCGCCTGTCGCAAAGGGGCGTCGTCCAGCGGGTTGGCCCGCAATACCCTGCGAAGATCCATCGAGTGCTCCTGGCCGAGACATAGTAGCAGTCTTCCCTCGGCGGTCAGACGTACCCGGTTGCAGCTGTCACAGAAATTATGACTGTGAGGTGAAATGAAGCCGACCCGGGTCTCACTCTCCTCCATCCGGTAGTAACGGGAGGGGCCGCCAGTGCTCTCGGTGGTCGGAAGCAGGGTGAAACGCTGCTGCAGGTCCACCAGAATCTGGTCGCTCGAGTAGTAGGCCTCGGCTCGATCGTGTTCGCTGATCACACCCAGAGGCATCTCCTCGATGAAGCTGATGTCCATGCCCCGCCGTACGCAGAATTCCACCAGGTCAGCTATCTCGTCGTGGTTACGATGCTTGAGGATTACCGAGTTGATCTTGATCCGCTGGAAGCCGGTCTCCAGGGCAGCATCAATTCCCTGCAGGGTGCGTTGCAGGGTGCCGGTCCGGGTTATATTGCGAAAGCGCTCCGGCTGCAGGGTGTCGAGGCTGATGTTGATGCGGCTAACCCCGGCCGCCTTCAGGTCCCGGGCGTAACGGGCCAGCAGGGTACCGTTGGTGGTGAGGGTGAAGTCGTCCAGGCCATCAAGCGATCCCAGGGAGTGGAACAGGTGCAGGATGTTGTTTCGGGTCAGCGGTTCACCGCCGGTGATGCGTATCTTGTTGACCCCCAGTTCGACAAAGGCCCGTCCCACCCGATGCAGCTCCTCCAGGGTCAGTAACTGTGAGCGGGGGACGAACTGCATATCCTCTGACATGCAGTAGACACAGCGCAGGTCACAGCGATCGGTAACCGACAGCCTGACATACTTGATTTCGCGCCCGAAGCGGTCGACCAGCTTGCGCTTGTCCCCGGGACGGACTTTATCTGTAGTGTTCTGGTCCACGCTGGTACCTCTGAACTAGAGTGTAGAGCCAGGACGCAGCAATTAACATACCTATTTACTGTGGTTTTGCGCCCTGCCCGGAAATGGACAGTCTGACTCGCGCAGCACCATGCCCCGGTCTGGCTGACTGGTTCAATTCGCACCATCCCCACGAATAGTGTGTGACATTTTGCCGCAATTTTCCGGGGCAGCGGGGCCACTCCTGGCAGTAATGCCTGATATCCGCCGCCTTGTGACGGCTGGTACGCTCCTTGCGTTGCTAACCCCATCAGGATTACCACCGGAGGGACGATTGATGACCGAAACCCAAATGACCGGGGTGAGCGGGAGTATTCCGGCTGATTTCTCGCTCTCCGTGTTGATGGTGCGCACCCCGTCTGAAAGCGCATGGCTCGATTACCAGTGGGAGGCGCTGGGCGTTGTCGCCAGTCAATGGGATCGGACCCGGTCGCCTCGAGGTGCCCGATTGGTGCACCGGAATGGGGATACCTGTCACTACCTGAATGACGGTTTCCGCCTACAGCTCCATATCGACGAGTGTGAAAGCTACTACCACAACCTCCGCTCTCCCTCCCCGCGCTGCTTTGTGATTGCCTCCCCGGATGAGCAGGGAACGCCGGTCCCGTTTCTGGTCAGCCTCAGTTTCGACGAGGCCAATGCCTACCTGGAGGGAGAAGAGCAGGTCTTCTCGGTGGTGATGCCCCCCGAACTGTATCGCTGGTGCGAGCAGTTTGTCTTGCAGCACTACGTGCCAACGAAGAAGCGCAAGCGCCGCCTTAAGGACTGGCGGCAATGAGCGGGCGGGAAGAGCGTGGCCGCATCACCCCGGAGGCCGTCGGGGAGGATTTCATCGGTCGTTGGTCGCGGCTCAAGCTGGAACCGGAACCGACACCTCCCTTGGCCCCTGAGCCGGCTTCCGAAGAGCCGCCAGTGCCACCGGGGGATGACGACATGCCGCCGCTCTCCTCCCTGGATGAGAGCTCCGACTACAGCGGTTTCTTTTCCGAGCGGGTCAGCGAGGCGTTGCGGCAACAGGCACTGCGCAAGCTGTTCCATAGCCCGTCACTGAACCTGTGCGATGGACTGGATGACTATGCAGAGGACTTCACCAGTTTCATCCCCCTAGGCGACATCATCACCGCTGACATGCGCCATCAGCTGGTAATGGCGGAGGAGAGGGCACGACAGTCGGCCGGTGAGGAGCCGGCAGCGGAGGATGAGCCGGCAACCAATGAACAGGATGTTGCCGAAGAGGCGATGGCTGGTGAGTCGACTGAGGCACCTGCGGCGGCGGGCGAGGTGCGGCAAGTCGCGGAGCATGGCAGTGCTGGACAGGAGGATACATGAGCGAATCGGTTACGTCGGACAGCCAGGCAACAAATCTTCGCGCCCGGGAGGCAGCGCAACGGGCGATGACCGGCGTGAGAGTGGAGAGTACCGGCCTGGTTGAGTTCACCTCCCGTGGCCGGGTGGTGGTGATTGGCGGGCCGGCGGCCGGCAAGGTTGCCGCGCAACTGCCGAAGCCGTTGCAGGGGGTGGCCCTGCTCACCTCGGGGTCTGCGGCGCCTGACACCCCGGTTACCCGGCTGCAGGGCCGGTCGCTGAAAATCGAAGGGCACCTGGGAGCATTCACGCTGAACCTGGGTGAGCCCGGGCAGCCGGATGCGGCAGTGCTGAAGGCGGACCTGGTTCTGGACCTGGGGGATGAACCGCGGCTGAGGATGCCGATGACGCCGCCTGGCTACCTGGTTGCCAGCCCGGGCCAGGAGGGCCTGGAGCGGGCGCGGGAACAGCTGGTGGATCTGGTCGGCACCTTCGATAAACCACGTTACTTCAGCTACGACTCCGATATTTGCGCGCACGGTCGCTCCGGAAAGGTCGCCTGTACCCGGTGTATTGATGTCTGTCCCGCCGAGGCAATCACTTCCCTGGTCGACAGGGTGGCTGTGGACAGCCATCGCTGCCAGGGTGGAGGTGCATGCGGCACGGTTTGCCCGAGTGGCGCCATCCGTTATTACTATCCCCGTCCCGAAGATACCCTGGAGCAGTTGCGAATCCTGTTGAAAACCTATCGTGAGCAGGGGGGCAGTGATCCTCTGCTGCTGTTGTCGGCGGCTGGGCAGGAGACATCTCCGCAACTACCGGGGAATGTACTGGTGCTGGAGGTGGAAGAGGTTGCCAGCGTGGGGCTGGAGGGCTGGCTGGCGGCACTGGCCTACGGTGCCCGGTCGGTAATGCTGCTGGATAACGGCAGAATCCCGGAAACGGTGGTGCAGGCCCTGGAGCAACAGCTGGATACCGCCCGCACGCTGCTGGCCGGCATGGGCTACCCGGAGAGCGCGGTAGGTCGCGTCAACCCTGACGTTTCCAGCTGGCAGGGTGCGGCCGGGATGCCGTCCATCAAGCCGGCCAACTTCTCCACCCGAGGGGGCAAGCGCCAGCTCGTCTACATGGCTCTTGACCACCTGTACGGGCAGGCAGAGCGTCCGCACCCACTGATGACTCTGCCGGTGGGTGCGCCATTTGGTATGGCCCAGGTGGAGGCGAATGCCTGCACGCTGTGCTTTTCCTGTGTCGGCGCCTGTCCCGGGGGGGCCCTGCTGGATGGCGACGGGGAGCCGCGACTGCGTTTCATCGAGGCCAACTGCCTGCAGTGCGGCATGTGCACACGGACCTGTCCCGAAGATGCCATCTCGATTACACCGAGGATGCTGTACCAGCATGAGGCGCGAACCCGGGTACGCCAGTTGCACGAGGAAGCACCTTTCTGCTGTGTCGAGTGCGGCAAGCCGTATGCCACCCGGACGGTGGTTGACAACATGCTGCAGAAACTTGAGGGCCACTGGATGTTCAGGGATCCACGGGCCCGGCGACGCCTGAAGATGTGCCAGGACTGCCGGGTAATCGATATTGCCCAGGATGCGGAGGCGATGGGGCCGGGGTTGGGGAGTGAGGTGCGTCAGTGAAACGGAGTGGTGGGCGATTTTGCTCCCTATTGGTCATTTTTTTCCGGGTTTACTGGCCCGTGGATTGCTCCTGACTACTTGGAGTAGAGGATGTGTTGATGGCGGAACCAGGTAAGGCGATGCAGGCAGGAGAAAACAGAGAGTTGCAAGAGATTGAACTGGCGATAGCTCCGCCGGAGTTGACGGAGCTGTCCGAGGAACAGGTCTATCGGGCCGGGGCCTATGGCCTGTTGGCCAGCCTGCTGAGACGCGCGCCGGATCCATCGGTGCTGCAGCAGGTATCCGGTTTTGCGGCGATTCGAAACCCGGGCGACGAGATGGCGCTGGCGATGTCGATGCTGGGCCTGGCCGCAAGTCGCTGCCAGGTGGACACCATCGCTGATGAATATCACGACCTGTTCATTGGGATTGGTCGCGGAGAGCTGGTGCCCTATGGCTCCTGGTACCAGACCGGGTTCCTCATGGAGCGGCCCCTGGGACATCTGCGTGATGACCTGGCGGAGCTGGGCCTGCAGCGCGATCCCGATGTCTGTGAGCCCGAGGATCACGTGGCGGCCCTGTGTGAAGTGATGCAACTGCTGATTAACGATGGCGTATCACATGCCCGGCAGGCGCAATTTTTTTCCCGGCATATGGCGCAGTGGCTGGAGCGTTTCTTCCAGGATCTCAGCGAGGCCCGCGGTGCTGTTTTTTATCGTGCCGTGGGACGTTTTGGAGCGGGTTTCAGCGTGCTGGAGACCCGCTATCTCGGGATGCAGGTTTGAGCAGTGGACAATCGATATCAACGGAGACGTGCCAATGAAAAGTGACAAAGACAACCATCCGGATGCAGAACGGCGTGAATTTATTCGCAACTCGCTGGCTGCCGGTATCGGTGCAGCCAGCGTGATGACGGCACCCGGTGTGGCCGTGGCCTCTCCCGAAAGCGGGGACGGGGAAGGGTCCAAATCCAGACAGCAGGGTTACCGGCTGAGCCGGCATATCCTTGATTACTACCGAACCGCGGCGAGCTGAACCGCGTCCAGACAGCGGGACAGGGGAAGACGAATGAAACTGACCAAGAGATCGGAACAGGTACCCGAAATAGCGGGCAAGCGTGCAGACACTCCCCATAGGGGTGGTGGACAGGCCGTCAGCCGGCGTGAGTTCTTGCGACACTCGGGATTGATGGCGGGTGGTGCGGTGCTCGGAAGCGGCCTCGCTCCAGGCATGATCAGGCGTGCCGAGGCGCAGCAGGTGAGCAGCGGCGAAACCCGGGAGATCAAGACCATCTGCACCCACTGTTCAGTCGGTTGCGGCATCGTGGCGGAGGTGCAGAATGGCGTATGGACCGGCCAGGAGCCGGCGTTCGATCACCCGTTCAACCGCGGGGCGCACTGTGCCAAGGGGGCCTCGGTGCGGGAGCACGGGCACGGCGAGCGGCGTCTCAAGTACCCCACCAAGCTGGTGGATGGCAAGTGGAAGCGGATCAGCTGGGATGAGGCGATCAACGAGATTGGTGACCAGATGCTCTCAATCCGGGAGAAGTCTGGCCAGGACTCGGTCTACTGGCTGGGGTCGGCCAAGCACAACAATGAGCAGGCCTACCTGTTTCGCAAGTTCGCCGCCCTGTGGGGCACCAACAATGTCGACCACCAGGCGCGGATCTGCCACTCCACCACCGTGGCCGGAGTTGCCAACACCTGGGGCTACGGTGCGATGACCAACTCCTACAACGATATTCATCACTCCAGGGCAATATTGCTGATCGGCAGCAACCCCACCGAGGCGCACCCGGTGGCCCTGCAGCACATCTTCAGGGCCAAGGAGCGCAACAACGCGCCGATCATCGTGATCGACCCCCGCTTCACCCGGACTGCGGCCCATGCCGACCACTTCCTGCAGATCAGGCCCGGCACCGATGTTCCGATTGTCTGGGGCATGCTGTGGCATATCTTTGAGAACGGCTGGGAAGACAGGGAATATATCAGCCAGCGGGTCTACGGAATGGACGAGGTAAAGAGCGAGGTGGCCAAGTGGACGCCGGACGAGGTGGAGCGCGTGACCGGGGTGCCGGAGCACCAGGTGTTCGCTGCTGCCAAGGCGATGGCCGACAACCGTCCCGGTACCTTCATCTGGTGCATGGGGGGAACCCAGCATACCATCGGCAACAACAATACCCGGGCCTACTGCGCCTTCCAGCTGGCACTGGGCAACGTCGGCGTCTCCGGTGGCGGCACCAATATCTTCCGCGGTCATGACAATGTTCAGGGTGCCACCGATTTCGGTGTTCTCTCCCACACCCTGCCCGGGTACTACGGCCTGTCGGAAGGGGCCTGGCGCCACTGGGCCCGTATTTGGGACGTGGATTTTGACTGGCTCAAAGAACGCTTTGACCGCGAGGCACGGGCCGGCGAGTATTTTGGCGAAGAGGGCGCCGACGAAACCGAGCTGATTGACGGCATGTACAGCAAGGGCATACCGGTATCACGCTGGATAGACGGTGTGCTGGAGGAGAAGGGAAACATTGCGCAGAAGGACAACCTGCGTGCCATGGTGTTCTGGGGGCATGCCCCCAACAGCCAGACCCGTGGCAAGGAGATGAAGACGGCGATGGAGAAACTGGACCTGCTGGTGGTGGTCGATCCGTACCCGACCGTATCCGCGGTAATGCACGATCGCACCGACGGGGTCTATCTGCTGCCGGCCGCCACCCAGTTCGAAACCTACGGTTCGGTGACCGCCTCCAACCGTTCCCTGCAGTGGCGCGACAAGGTGATCGAGCCGATGTTCGAGTCGTTGCCCGACCAGACCATCATGTACAAGTTCGCGAAAAAACTGGGCTTTGACGAACAGCTGTTCAAGCATATCAAGGTGAATGGCGAGGAGCCTCTGATCGAGGACATCACCCGAGAGTTCAACAAGGGTATGTGGACCATCGGCTACACCGGCCAGAGCCCGGAGCGGATGAAGAAGCAGCAGCAGAACTGGGGCACCTTCAACTACGACAGCCTGCTGGCCGAGGGGGGTGCCTGCGACGGTGAATACTACGGACTCCCATGGCCCTGCTGGGGCACTGCCGAGATGGGCCATCCGGGTACACCCAATCTTTATGACACCAGCAAAACGGTGGCCGAGGGCGGGCTCACCTTCCGTGCCCGTTTCGGGGTCGAACGCAATGGAGAGAGCCTGCTGGCCAGTGGGGCCTACTCGAAGGGTTCAGAGATCAAGGACGGATATCCCGAGTTTACCGACAAGCTGCTCAAGCAGCTCGGATGGTGGAATGACCTGACCCCCGAGGAGCAGGCCCAGGCCGAGGGCAAGAACTGGAAGACTGATCTCTCCGGCGGCATCCAGCGGGTGGCGATCAAGCACGGTTGTGCACCCTTTGGCAACGCCCGGGCACGTACCGTGGTCTGGACCTTCCCCGATCCGGTGCCGATTCACCGGGAGCCACTCTATACCAGTCGGCGCGACCTGGTGGAGAAGTATCCCACCTACGAGGACCGCAAGTCGTTCTACCGCCTGCCGACCCGCTACGCGTCGATCCAGGCCAGGGACTATACCGGGGAGTATCCACTGATCCTCACCTCCGGCCGGCTGGTGGAGTACGAGGGGGGTGGTGACGAGACCCGTTCCAATCCCTGGCTGGCGGAGTTGCAGCAGGAGATGTTCGTCGAGATTCATCCGAGGGACGCCAACAATGCCGGCGTCAGGGATGGTGATGATGTCTGGGTCGAGGGCGCGGAGGGCGCCCGGGTCAAGGTGAAGGCGCTGGTGACCCGGCGTGTCGCATCCGGAGTCGCCTTCATGCCGTTCCATTTCGGTGGCCATTTCGAGGGGCGTGACCTGCGTGACAAGTATCCGGAAGGTGCCGATCCCTACGTGCTGGGGGAGGCCGGTAACACGGCCATGACCTACGGCTACGACTCGGTGACCCAGATGCAGGAGTCGAAGTGCAGCCTGTGCAAGATCAGCAAAGCGTAGACAAGAGGATAGGACTATGGCTCGAATGAAATTCTATTGTGACGCTGAACGCTGCATCGAGTGCAACGCCTGTGTCACTGCCTGCAAAAACGAGAACGAGGTGCCCTGGGGTGTCAACCGGCGGCGGGTGGTCACCATCAAGGATGGTGAGCCGGGGGAACGCTCACTCTCGGTGGCCTGCATGCACTGCTCCGATGCGCCCTGTATCGCTGTCTGCCCGGTGGACTGCATCTACGACACCATCGATGGCGTGGTACTGCACGACAAGGATATCTGTATCGGTTGCGGCTACTGCTTTTATGCCTGTCCGTTCGGGGCGCCCCAGTTCCCGCAGGAGGGCGCCTTCGGATCCCGTGGCAAGATGGACAAGTGCACCTTCTGTGCCGGTGGCCCGGAGGAGGATCACAGTGTCGAGGAGCGGCGCAAGTATGGCTCCAACCGCCTGGCCGAGGGCAAGTTGCCGCTGTGTGCCGAGATGTGCTCCACCAAGGCACTGCTGGCCGGCGATGCCAACGTGATCGCCGACATCTACCGGGAGCGGGTGATAAACCGTGGTGCCAGCGTGCTCAACCGGGGCGTCTCCTACCAGAACGCCGCGTTCCGTGCTTCGCGTGGCATGGAAGGCAAGAGCAGTGTGAAGGAGTAGAGACTGATGTCTGGCAGGGGGTGTGGCGCCCCGTTCCTAGATGGTGTGGTTTTCGGGAGATTGCGATGAGGCCTTTGCCCGGGACATCGACAGGCGTTCCGCCGTTCAGCCTGGCGGGTGGGATGATGCTGTTGCTGATCACTCTGCTGGTACTGGTGACAATGCCCCAGGCAATGGCACAGGCTGAAACGGAGCAGAACGGAATCCAGGTGCCAAATCCGAGCGCCGAACTGTGGCGCTCGGTGCGTCAGCGTGAAGGGGCACTGCCCGGCAGGACGCAGGTGCAAGGCGTGGATAGTGCCATGCTGATCAATCCCTACGGTGAGCGCTGGCGCAACTTCCGCATGAAGGAGCTGATACCCTATGGCGGGTACGCCCTGGGGGGAATGCTGTTGCTGCTTTTGCTGTTCTACCTGGTTCGCGGCAAGATCAGGGTCAATGCCGGACTGGGTGACAGGAAGCTCTTCCGCTACACGCTCTACGAACGCACCATCCACTGGTTTACTGCCTGCACTTTCCTGTTTCTCGCGCTCACCGGATTGATCCTGTTGTTTGGCAGGTCACTCCTGTTGCCGTGGATGGGTCCGGAACTCTTTTCCCTGCTGGCCTCCGCCAGCAAGGAGGGGCACAACCTGTTCGGACCGCTGTTCGGTGTCGCGCTGCTGCTGGTCTTTTTCCGCTTTGTCCGACGCAACATCTACCAGAAGGGGGATCTCACCTGGCTTTTGAAAGGAGGGGGCATCATTGGCAAAGGTCACGTGCCGTCTCACTTCTTCAACATGGGTGAGAAGAGCATGTTCTGGATCCTGGTGCTGGTCGGCAGCGTGATCGTCGGCTCGGGCCTGATCCTGGTGTTCCCCCTGTTCGGCCAGGGCCGGATATCCATGGAGCTGGCCCATGTCTCCCATGCGGTTACCACCCTGTTGATGATTGTCGTGATCCTGGGACACATCTATATCGGGTCGGTGGGCATGGAAGGTGCTCTTGATGGCATGACAACCGGCTACTGTGATCTGAACTGGGCGCGGGAACATCATGCAGAATGGGCGGAACGTTGCGAGGCGGATGGTGATGTACTGGATGCTGACGAGGTGTCACAACGTCGCGGTGAGACGGTTTCCGGGGCAGCGGTCTCCACCCGGGAGAGCAGCGCATGATAGGTGAATTGATTGACGGACCGCTTTGGTATTTTTCACTGGTTGTTTTCATCGTCGGTGTACTGCTGCGGCTCTTTTCGATTCTGCGGGCCGGGTTGAAACCGGACCTCTCCCCGGCGCGTGGCGGCGCCACGGCCGGTGCATTGCGAAATCTGATCAGCCGATCGATACCGCGTCGTGATGTCGCCACCCGAGGCCGGATGGTGCTGGTTGCCGGTTACCTGTTTCACGTGGGGCTTTTCGCCTTGCTGTTTTTCGCCCAGCCTCATGTCGATTTCTATGCCGAGCGTATAACCGGATTCGGATGGCCGGCGTTACCCTACTGGGCCTTTATTGTCAGCGCGGAGATCGCTTTTATCGGTCTGTTGATGCTCTGGCTGCATCGACTGCTACACCCGGTGACGCGACTGCTCTCTTCCGTCGATGATCATGTCGGAACCGGGCTGGTGTTCCTGGTCATGCTGACCGGCTGCCTGGCCCTGGCCCAGTCGTTTGAGGCGTTGCGCCTGCTGCACCTGTTCCTGGCCGAACTTCTGCTGATCTACTTCCCCTTCAGTAGCCTGATGCATGCCTTTACCTTTACCTTCAGTCGAAGCTACAGCGGCGCCGTGATGGGACGCAAGGGAGTGAACGCATGAGACGGGAGCCGATATGAGCCACGATTTCGCTAAAGGCGTGGAGGTGTTGGAGCAGCAGATCGATTCCCGGATCGTCTCCTACTTCTCCTCCTGTGTGCACTGCGGGTTGTGTGCCGAGTCGTGCCTTTTTTACACGGAAACCGGTGATCCCCGCTATACCCCGATCTACAAGCTGGAGCCGATGCGCCGTCTGTGGAAGCAGAAACACACCTTCTGGGGAAAGTTTGCGGTCAAGCTGGGCTTATCCCGACCATTGACGGAAGAGGACTTCGCCAACTGGGAGACCCTGGTCTACGACAGCTGCACCATGTGCGGGCGATGCTCCATGGTCTGTCCGGTGGGCAACGACATCACCTACATGATCCGTAAGGAGCGGGAGGGTTTTGCCGCGGCCGGTTACACCCCGGAGGGGCTACAGGCGGCCACCCATCGTGCGCTGACCATCGGCAGCCCGATGGGAGTTACGCTCAAGACCCTGAAGGCTGCTATTGCCCATGTCGAAAAAGATACCGGGCTGCATATTCCCATGGATGAGCAGGGCGCTGATTACATGACCCTCTTCTCATCCATGGAGGTGGTTAATTTCCCGGAGTACATCGAGAGTGTCGCGCGCATCTTCAAGGCGGCAGATCTCTCCTGGACCATCAGCAGCGACGCCTTTGAGGCAACCAACAGCGGCATCCAGATCGGCAGCAAGGAGGCGGCGAGCGAGATCGTCAGCCGGGTAGTCAATGCCGCCGAAGCGCTGGGCGTGAAGTATGTGATCAGCCCGGAGTG
>JAPHTA010000039.1 GCA_026196475.1 Sedimenticola sp. | reverse complement strand
GTTGATATCGACCGCGATAATGCGCTCCGCTTTTGCCATCACCGCGCCCTGGATGCAGGAGAGGCCGATGCCGCCGAGACCGAATACCGCGACCGTGGAGCCGGGCTCCACCTTCGCGGTATTCAGTACCGCACCGATGCCGGTGGTGACGCCGCAGCCGAGCAGGCAGATCTTGTCCAGGGGGGCCGCCTTGTTAACCTTGGCCAGGGCGATCTCCGGTACCACGGTGTACTCGGAGAAGGTAGAGCAGCCCATGTAGTGGTAGATCGGCTTCCCGTTCATGGAGAAACGGCGGCTGTGGTCCGGCATATAGCCGGTCCAGACTGTCTCCGCGATCGACTGGCAGAGGTTGGTCTTGGGTGAGTGGCAGTACTCGCACTCGCCGCACTCCGGGATGTAGAGCGGGATTACGTGGTCGCCGGGTTTCAGGTCCTTGACTCCCGGGCCGCACTCCACCACTTCGCACCCGCCCTCGTGCCCCAGGACGCAGGGGAAAACCCCCTCCGGGTCGTCGCCGGAGAGCGTGAAGGCGTCGGTGTGACAGACGCCGGAGGCGATCACCTTCAGCAGTACCTCGCCCTCTTTCGGTCCCTCGACGTCGATCATCTCGATCGACAGTGGTTTCTTCGCTTCCCACGCCACGGCGGCTTTTGATTTCATTCTTGTGACTCCTGTTTGTTTGCTCTCAACTGAAAAACTGTAGTTCAATTCGCCCGTTCATTCGTTTGGGCTCACTGGCTTATTCCTGTTCGGTCGTCTGCAGCATGGCATTGACCACGCGCAGCACGTGCTCCGGCGGCAGTCCGTAGGGCACCACGGTGGAGAGCCGGCCCTGTCGGTCGACAATGTAGAGATTGGCCGAGTGGTCCATGCTGTAGCTGCCGTCCGGCTGTTCATGTTTGCGATAGCGGACCTGGTACTGCCTGGCGACCTTGCGGATCGCCTCACCGGAGCCGGTCAGGCCGATAAGGTCCTCATGGAAATAGGCCAGGTAGTTCTTCAGTACCCCGGGTGTATCCCGTTGCGGGTCCAGTGATATGAACACTCCCTGCACTTGCTGTGCCTTGTCGCCGAGTGCGTTGAGAACCCGGGAGAGGGCGGCCAGTTCGGTGGGACAGATGTCCGGGCAGTAGGTGTAGCCAAATGACAGCAGTACCAACTTTCCGCGCAACTGCTCGAGTTGGAACAGGTTGCCGTGATGGTCGGTTAGCGTGAAATCGACCGCGCTGGCAGGCCTGGTTGCCCAAGCCGGAGAAGATGGGACGATCAGCAGCAGGGCCAGGAACGGGACCAGGAGACGGCGGGTCATTCAACGCACCTCGACGTCCGTGCCGTGGACCCAGTTCGGATCGCCTTTCCCGATATCGCCTACCGGCGCTGCAAAGGCGTCTGCTACCAGCTGTTCCACGTTGCTGCCGGTCAATGATTCGAGAAAGGCGACCAGCGCCTGTTTCTCCTCGCTGTTTAGGGCAAGCGGGCGAACCAGCGGATCGAGCAGCGGGTTCTCTATGCCGCCTGCATCGTAGAACTCGATCACCTCCTGCAGAGTGCTGAGTGAGCCGTTGTGCATGTAGGGCGCGGTCAGGGCGATGTTGCGCAGGCTGGGTGTCTTGTATTTCCAGCGGTCGTGTGGATTCTGGGTGACCTCGTAGCGGCCCACATCGGCCGGCGCCGGTTCGGACACACTGTCGATGATCGACTGTTCCACCTCGATGGTGATGCCGGGAGCCACCTGGACCGGGCGTGTGCGTGGCCGGATGCCCATCGATTCGCGGTAACCGATGCCGGTGTTGTGCAGCTGGTCGTCGCTGAACAGGGCATGGCTTTCACCGATGGTATGGCAGGCCACGCAGCCGGCCTTGCCGCTGAACAGCCGGAAACCGCGTTTTGCGGCGGGCGAGAGGGCGTCGGACTGGTTGCCGTAGTACCAGCGATCGAACGGGGAGTCGGCGGAGACCAGTATCCTCTGGTAGCTGGCCAGGGCCATGCCCAGGGTCTCCATGGAGACCCCCTTGCCATTGAAGGCCTGTTCGAACCGGCCCCGGTAGTCATCGATCCGGCGGATCTTGTTCAGCAGGTGGCCGATCGACGGGTTTGCCATCTCGTTGCGGGCCAGCAGGGGGCCCCAGGCCTGCTGCTCCAGGCTATCCTCCCGGCCGTCGTGAAACAGCAGCCTGGAGTAGGCGCTGTTGTACAGGGTGGGTGAGTTGCGGCGTACGCTGCGTCCTTCCACGCCGACCGCCATGGCCAGCTCGTTGCTGGTAAATCCCTGTTCCGGGATGTGGCACATGGCACAGGAAAAGGTGTCGTTCAACGATAGTCGGCGATCGAAAAAGAGCTTACGGCCGAGGGCCACTTTCTCCCGTGTGATCGGATTGTCGGCCGGATGCGGGATGGGTGGTAGCCCCAGCGGTGGCTTGGAGAGCGGACGCATCAGGTCACCGGGCCGGCCCTGTCGCTGCGGCAGCGCCAGGGAGTCGGTGGTGTAGTCGGGTCGCTCGTATCCAACCTTGCTGTCACCCGGCTGAGAGAGTCGACTCGCCTCTCCGGTGTTTGCGGCAACCGGTGTCGGTTCTGCTTGTTGCTGATCCTGCAGGATCAGGGTCCTGATATCGTTCAGTACCAGCTGGTGATGCAGGAAGTCGATGCTGTAGATGTTACGGATACGGCGCTGGGGATCGACCAGGAACACTCGCAGGATATGGGAGAAGCCGACACCAACGCTGCCATCGGGGTTGATTTCGCGCTGGACCTGCTGGTTGTAGGCCTTCAGTATCGGGTCCAGCGTCTGTTCGGATCCGGTGGTCAGGAACTGCCATTCACCGGCGTTGCCGGCGTATTTGAAATTGTTGGCATAGAGCGCCATGGTTTCGGGAGTGTCGTTTTGCGGATCGAAGCTGAGGCTGATCAGTTTCAATCGGCGGGCCAGTTCCGGATCATCCTGCATCGCCGCCTTGACCTGGTAAAAGACGTGGGCGGTGAGTGGGCAACCGTTGACGTCACTGCAACTGCTGTAGACAAAACCCAGCAGCACGTACTTTCCTTCGAACAGCTGATAGAGGTGCCGGGTGTTCCCGGTGGCGTCCAGTACTTCACCGTCGGCTGCCTTTCCCAGGGGTGGCAACGAGTAGCTTCCTGCGGCGGGCAGGGGATAACCCAGTTTGCCGTAGCCCAGGGCCGGGGTGACGGCGGAATCGGCGGCGGCCGGGCTACAGCAGCCGATCAGCAACGGCAGTGTCAGGCGTCGTAGCAGCAAGGTCAGCATGTAAACTCCGATCGACATCCGGGCCGGGTGCCTGCTGGCACCCGGCCACTCCTTCCGGGGTCAGTAGTGATTCACTTGCCGCTATCGCTGCTGGCCAGTGCAGGATTGCCCAGGTCGGGTTTTACCGCGCTGTATAGCGAGTAGGCACCGAAACGCATCTGGTGGGCACGCCCAAGTTTCTGCTCGTTGAAGTCGATGGCGAACTGCTCCACCAGCTTCTCGCCGTCCCAGATGAAGCTCTTGAAGTACTGCTCGTTGTCCTCGCCCTTTTTGTCCCAGTTGGCGAGCAGGGACGAGGTGTAATAGACCCGCTTGCCGTCCCAGCTGGAGGAGGCCATGTTGACCTGGCTGCCGATCTTTTTCTCATAGATCTGCTTGGGGTTATGCGGATCGGTCAGGTCAAACAGCCGGGTCTTGCCGTCCATGAAGGTGTTGACCCAGAGTCGGCTGTCGTCCGAGCTGATCGAGATATCCACCGGCAGTGGTACCTTGGAGGGATCGCCCACGTCGGCTACCGGTTTGCTCTGCCACTCTCCCTGGTCGTCCTCGTAGACCAGGTGGATCTTGGAAGTGAGGGC
>JAPHTA010000334.1 GCA_026196475.1 Sedimenticola sp. | reverse complement strand
TAATCTCCTCCTTGCCGGCGGCAAAAGAGACATCGTCGATCGCCACCAGTCCGCCAAAACGCATGGTCAGGTGTTCGATGGTCAGAAGCGGCTCGGCACCGCTCGGAATCACCAACTCTTCCGGGGTCGTGGAGATGTCGTTCACTTGGCACCCCCTTCGGCAACCACCTCGGCTCTTGTTGGTGGCGCAGTTCCTCCCCGGTCAAGCTTGATCGTGGGCTCACGATGGGCCAGCAGGCCACGTGGTTTCCAGACCATCACCGCCACCATCAGGCCACCGAAGGCGAGCATCCGGTACTCTTCCAGTCCGCGGAACAGTTCGGTACCACCGATCAGCAGTACCGCTGCGATCGCGACCCCAACCTGGGACCCCATGCCACCCAGTACCACGATGGCGAGGATTACCGCAGACTCGATGAAAGTGAAGCTCTCCGGGCTGATAAATGCCTGGCGGGTGGCGAAGAAGGAACCGGCAAAGCCGGCGAACATGGCGCCCAGGGCAAACGCGGTCAGCTTGGTATTGGTCGGATTGATACCGAGGGAACGACAGGCGATCTCGTCCTCCCGCAACGCCTCCCAGGCCCGGCCGATCGGCATCCGGCGAATGCGTAGGGTGAAGAAGTTGGTCAGCAGGGCCAGCACCAGGATCAGGTAGTAGAGAAAGATCAGGCGGTGCATGGTGGAGTAATCAAGCTCGAAAAACTGGTGGAAGGTCTGGGTCCCCTCGACCGCGCTTCGCTTGAACTCCAGTCCGAAAAAGCTGGGACGCGGAATACCGGAGAGGCCGTCAGGACCACCGGTAAACTGGTACCAGTTGAGCAGGATCACGCGAATGATCTCACCGAATCCAAGGGTTACGATGGCCAGGTAGTCGCCGCGCAGGCGCAGCACCGGAAAACCGAGCAGTACACCGAACGAGGCGGCACAGAGACCGGCCAGGGGCAGACAGATCCAGAACGAGAGGTCAAAATAGGCGGCGAACAGGGCATAGGAGTAGGCGCCCACCGCATAAAATGCCACGTAGCCCAGATCCAGAAGGCCGGCCAGGCCGACCACGATATTCAGTCCCCAACCCAGCATCACGTAGATCAGCACGTAGGTGGCCACGTCGACCACGTAGCGGTCGGCGAACGGCATCATCGGCAGTACCAGGGCGAAGCCAATGAAGATCGGCCCACCGATGGTGGAGATACGGCGCACGAGGGTAGCGGCACGTTCACTCTTTCCCTTGTGGTCGACCCGTCCCAGCCCCCTTGATTCACGATACTCGCGACGGAAGGCGAACAGGAAACGGCCGGCGAAAACTGAAACAACGGCGATCACCACCAGGCCCCAGCGGGTCTCGATACCCAGCCCGCCCTGCATATCGGTGGTCTTTAATCCGACCAGAACAATTGACAGCCCCAGTGCAACAAGTCCGGCCAGCGCCGACTCTTTAAGCAGCGCCGCCATGTCCAGAGGCCTGATGTTCTTATTGTTTGCTTCGTTCGTCATGCTCACACCTTCTCGATTTCCGGCTTGCCCAGCAGGCCTGTGGGCCTGAAGATCAGCACCAGCACCAGGATGGAGAAGGCCGCCACGTCCTTGTATTCGATGGTGAAGTAGGCGGACCAGTAGGTTTCGATCAGCCCGATCAGCAGGCCACCGAGCATGGCCCCGGGAAGTGATCCGATACCGCCGAGCACCGCCGCGGTGAACGCCTTCACGCCAGCCAGGAAGCCGATATAGAAATCGATCACACCGTAGTAAAGGACGAACATCATGCCGGCCACCGCGGCAAGCGCGGCGCCCATGACAAAGGTGAGGGAGATGGTTCGATCGACATTGATACCGAGCAGCGCCGACATGGTGCGATCCTGTTCACAACCACGCTGCGCCCGCCCCAGGGAGGTACGGGAGATAAGCAGGGCAAAGCCGGCCATCAGGAGTACCGTCAATACCACGATAACGATCTGCAGATAGCTGACAGTAATGGCAAACGGCCCACCCTCCAGGAAGGTGAAGCCACCGGAGATCACCGGAGGCATGGGCCGCACCCGCGCGCCCTGCAGCAGCTGTACGTAGTTCTGCAGGAAGATGGACATGCCGATGGCCGAGATCAGAGGGGCCAGGCGGAACGATCCGCGCAACGGCCGATAGGCCAGCCGTTCCACAGTCCAGCCGTAGACCGAGGCTATGATCATGGAGACAAGCAGCACCAGAAGCAGTGCCAGTGGAATCCAGGTTATGCCGATGAGGCCGAGAACCAGGAAAGTGATCAACGATATAAAGGCACCAATCATGAACACGTCGCCATGGGCGAAATTGATCATGCCGATGATACCGTAGACCATGGTGTAACCAATGGCGATCAGCCCGTAGATGGAGCCGAGCGTGACGCCGTTGATTAACTGCTGGATAAAATATTCCATGAGCTCCTCACCCGTCTATTATTCTAGTCGCGCAGCAGTGGAATAAGCCGCTGTATCGCCGCTCAGCGCTGCACGTATCAGCGGCTTTTGGCCGTGCGGTACTGTACCGCTTTATCGTTATCGATGACAATAATCACTGCCATCTACTGCCTGTTCCGCACTAGCGGATCACGCTGTTCTCCAGGGAGAGCAGTGTTGCGTTGCCACCAATCGCCGTGGTATTGACGGTTCTCGCTCTTTCGGTGGCAAAGCGCAGCAGGTAGTGCGGTCCGCCGGCCTTGGGGCCGGTCCCGGAAAGACCGAGCCCGCCAAACGGCTGGGCTCCGACCACGGCGCCGATCTGGTTGCGGTTGACATAGACATTGCCAACCCGCACCCGGGCATCGATATAGCGGCTGGTGGTCTCGTTGCGCGAATGGATACCCAGGGTCAGGCCGTAACCCGACTGGTTGATCTGGTCGATCACGTCATCCAGTCGTGACGGGGCATATCGAATGACATGCAGAACCGGGCCGAAATGCTCCTTGTGCAGCTGATCCAGGCGTTCGATCTCGAACGCGACCGGTGCCACGAAGCAGCCGCTCCCGGCATTCAGCGGCAGCTTCGATTCGGCTATCAGGCTCGCGCTCTCGCGCATCCGGGCGATGTGCTCCTGCAGTGCTCTCTTCGCCTCCTGGTCGATTACCGGTCCCACGTCGGTATCCAGTCGACACGGGTCCCCCACCTGCAACTCCTGCATCGCGCCCTTCAACAGTTCCATCATGCGGTCTGCAACCTGCTCCTGCAGGAACAGCACCCTCAGTGCCGAGCATCGCTGACCGGCGCTGGCGAAGGCGGACGCTATTACATCCTTTATCACCTGCTCCGGCAGCGCGGTGCTGTCGACAATCATCGCGTTCTGACCACCGGTCTCGGCAACCAGGGTGGCGATGGCACCGTCCCGGGCCGCCAGGGTCCGGTTGATACGCTGTGCCGTCTCCGTGGAACCGGTAAAGGCAACACCGGCAATTCTCGGATCGCCGGTAAGCCACGGACCCACCTGGCTCCCCTCCCCCGGCAGCAGGTGAAACACCGAACCGGGTATACCCGCCTCGTGGAACAGGGCCGCGGCCCGGGCGGCGATCAGGGTGGTCTGTTCCGCAGGTTTGGCGATTACACAGTTTCCGCTGACCAGCGCCGCCATGATCTGGCCGGTAAAGATGGCCAGCGGGAAATTCCACGGACTGATACAGACGAACACACCCTTGCCCTGCAGGTAGAGACTGTTCGATTCACCGGTCGGTCCCTCCATCTCCATCTCGGAGCCGAACAGCTGCCTGGCCTGTTGCGCATAGTAGCGGCAGAAATCCACCGCTTCCCGCACCTCATCGATCGCATCCTGAATGGTCTTTCCTGCCTCCAGGTGGCACAGGGCGATCAGCTCGGCGCGGTGCTCTTCCAGCAGGTCGGCCGCCCGCTCCAGGGCCGCCGCCCGCTGTTCCACCGGGGTGGCGTTCCACTGGCTGAATGCGGCAGTGGCCGCGTCGACCGCCCGCCGGGTCGTTTCCCGGTCGCTGCAGAGGCTGCTGCCAACATGGATCAGACGATCAAAAGGTGCCTGGATCTGTACCATGGCCCCGTCCTCTACCCGGACACCGTCAACGATCGGTGCCGCATGCCAGGTGTGGCTGAAGAAGCCCTCGACCGCTTTCCTTAGCGGCTGCCAATCACTCTCCACCGAGAGATTGAAACCGCGCGAGTTGCGTCGTCCCCGCCGATAGATGTCCGGCGGCAGGGGAATGCGCGGGTTGGCCAGGGCATCGTGCTGACGAAGCGTGGTCGCAGGATGTTCGGTAAGCGCCTCCACCGGGGTACGCTGATCGATCAGCCGGTGTACAAAGGAGGAGTTGGCCCCGTTCTCCAGCAGCCGGCGTACCAGGTAGGGAAGCAGGTCCTTGTGACTGCCCACCGGCGCGTAGATACGCACCTTGCTGCCGTAGCGTTCGATAACCGTGTTGTAGAGGGCATCCCCCATGCCGTGCAGGCGCTGAAACTCGAACCCGTCATGGTCCGCCATGCTGATAATACTGGCCACGGTATGGGCATTGTGACTGGCGAACTGGGGATAAAGGAGGCCTTTCAATTGTTCACTGAGCAGAAACCTGGCACAGGCCAGGTAGGAGACATCGGTGCCCTCCTTGCGGGT
>JAPHTA010000053.1 GCA_026196475.1 Sedimenticola sp. | reverse complement strand
GTGAGCAGGAAGGCGCGGATGTTGGCCAGGGTCAGCACCAGGCTGCCCTGGACCTCGGCCATGTTGACCAGCACCTGCTTTCTCAGTTTTCCCGGTTCCATGTACTTTTCCAGGTCGATCATGCGCGCGATCCTGTCCGACATGATATCGGCCAGCGGTTCGGCCTCCTGCTTGAAACGGTGCTGGGCCGGAATGTTCTCCTCGCTGTGGGCCATGGCCTCGATTCGGTCCAGAACCGCCATCAGTGTATCCAGCTGCTGCTCGATGGCCTGTAGCTGCTCCCGGGTGACCGGATCGTTTTCGGCGGAGAGGTTCTGCAGCTGGCCAAGGGCCGGCCGCACCAGTTCGTCAATGGCGGCCTGGCGCGCCTCCACGAAGTGGTTGTCGCCCAGTACCATCCAGCCACGCAGCGCGGCGAGGGAGGCGCTGATCCCGGTTTCCAGCTTCAGGCTGGCCTGTACCAGGGGGGCCTGGATATCCACCATCTCTTCGATCACGTTCTGGTTCCGGTTTATCTGGACGATGTTGATCAGTACCACTGTTGCCATGATGACGACGATGGAGGTGAGGCCGGCGATCAGCCGACTGCGTAGAGAGAGATGTTTCAGGCGGTTCATGACATTTTCCGGGAACAATTGGCAGGAAATTAGTGGGGTTTATTTATACGGGGGATTTGTTGCAGGACTTTTAAGTGGGATTTCGGCCTATGCCACGGCCTCCCTGATCCGCAGACTGTCCGGGCGCCGGCGCCGTTCGATGAACAGGCTGTTGCCGCTCAAACGTTTTGCTTCCCGCTTGGCACAGCTGGCCAGGGCCGCCACGTCATGGTGGCTTTTGCAGGCGGCCGGGTCCGGCGAGACGCTGCCGATGGAGAGAGTGAGAAGGGGGAAGAATCGGTAGTTGCCGCTGCGGTCCTGGGACCAGATGCCCTGTTGCGCCCGGTCCTCCCGGCTGTAGTAGCTGGGGGCGGTCTCTTCGAAGTGCTTCAGGATCGCGTTGCAACGGGACTGCCAGTCACTGCTGTGGAAGATCAGGATGAAGTCATCGCCCCCGATATGCCCGATAAAATCCTGTTCCGTGTCCACCTCCTGGCGCAGGATATCGGCCAAGTCACGAATCACCTGGTCACCCTTCTCGTAACCGTACTTGTCGTTGAACGGCTTGAAGTTGTCCAGGTCGCAGTAGCAGACGATAAAGGCCTGCTGCTCCCGCAGCAGGTGGCCCAGCTCCTCGTAGATAGGCACGTTGCCCGGCAGCAGGGTGAGGGGGTTGGCGTAGCGGGCGCTGCGCACCTGCATCTCGGTGATCACCTTCAGCAGGTCGATTACCGAGCCGATGCCCAGGTAGCGCCCTTTTTCCGTGATGATGAAATCCAGCTCCTTGTTCTGTTTCATCTGGTCACTGACCAGGTTGCTGGCCTGTTCGATCGGCAGGTGGGACTCGAGCATCAGGGTTTGCCGGTCGAGAAACTGCATGATCGGCTTCTTGCCGTGCAGGTCCCGTCCGTAGCGGGTCAACAGCAGGTTCATCAATTTGTTGCGACGGACCAGCCCCAGGGGCTGTTGCTGGTCGATCACTGGCAGGCTCTCCAGTTGCGGGGCGCGCTGGAAGATTTCCGCGCAGGCCTCGATGCTGGTGGTGCCCGGAATGCCCGGTACCGACTGCAGCAGTTCGCCCACGGTGCTGGAGAAGAAGCTGCGCCCGGCACTCTGTCGCATCGGTTCCGGCGCCTGGCAGAATTTGTCGGCCGGGATGCCGGTTACGGGGACCTGGGCCGGCCGGGCGAACCAGTAACCCTGGCAGAACTCGATACCCAGGCGTGCCACGCAGCGGTACTCCTCGGCGGTCTCCACCCCTTCCCCCACCACCTTGCAGTGCAGGCCCCGGGCGATGTGCTTGATCGAGCGTACGAACTCCTGCTTGACGCTGTCCTCGTGTATGTCCTGCATGAAGTGACGGTCGATCTTGACATAATCCGGGCGCAGCTCCGACCACATGCGCAGTCCGGCGTAGCCGGCACCCAGGTCGTCGATGGCTATCTCGAAGCCCATCGACTTGTAATGGTGCTTGGCCTCCCGGATCGCCTCGTAGTTTTCAGTCGGAAACTGTTCGGTCAGCTCGATCACCACCCGTTCCGGCGAGAGGCCGGCATGACGCAGGATCTCGAGGGTGGATCCGGTACGGAAATTGGGCTCGAACAGGCTCTCCGGGCTGGTATTCAGAAACAGCTTGCCGGGCAGGTTCAGGTGCACGAACTGCTGGATAGACACCTCGCGGCAGAGCACCTCCAGCTCCACCAGGCGACCGTAGCGGGATGCCGTTTCGAACAGGGTGGCCGGGGAGTGCAGGGGGGTGTTCGACGGCCCCCTGATCAGTGCCTCGTAACCGTAGATGGCGCGCTGCTTGTTGGCCACGATGGGCTGAAACAGCACCGACAGGCTGCGATCACGGATAATACGGTAGAGACAGTCTTCCAGGGAGTGTTGCATGGTGCTTCGTTCGGGACTCGTGTTATCCATGGCGCGGCCAAGGTTAAGGGCCGGGTGTTACCGTTTTGTGAAGCGGGGGTATCGATCGAAGATCATGCGAGGTTGCATCGGCCCGGGGCGGGCCTCCTACTGGTCCTGTCAAGTGTGGGAGCGGCACCCTCGCCGCGAAGGGAACGCCTCAGCAGGGGACCAGAGGCTGCTTGCAGCTGAGACAGAGGTAGGTCTGGCCCTGCAAGACCCGGTTGTGGCGGATGCTGGTGAGCTGGTGGCTTCGGCAGTCACAGCGGTAGTCGAAGCGTTTCATGCGCCGCCGGCTGGAGCGGCTGACGTCGTAGTCGTGACAGCGGCTGGGATCGGCGCCGAACAGGGCCATCACCTGTCGCCACTCGGGACCGTGGGGCCGGATCCGCTTTCCGAAGAGCACTCGCGCCACCACGTGGGCCACCTCGTGCGGCACGGTACGGTTAAGAAAATCGTCCCGGTTCTCCGCCAGCAGCAGGGCGTTGTAGCGGATGATCGGGATTGCGCGGTGCGGAAACATGGCCATACCGGCCGCCCGGCCGGTGAGATTGAATTTCACCAGCACCCGGCCCGGGTCCCGGCCAAAGTGGTGACGGGCATCGGTCAGCAGCTGCCGGGTCCGTTGCTCCGCTTCCTGTTGTAGCGCCGTTTCAAACATTGGCCAAAGATTAAAGAAGATGGGGTCGGAGTCAAGCCACGCGGGGCCTGATATGTTGCCCGTTACTTGGGGGTGGCCTGACTCCGACCCCTTTGGGTTTAGCGGATCAGCAGTACTATCAGCTCCACCGGTCCGTGCACCCCGTAGGCCAG
>JAPHTA010000279.1 GCA_026196475.1 Sedimenticola sp. | reverse complement strand
GAGCACCTGGTGATCTCCGGCCTGACCGACGCCCTCACCGGGCTGCACAACCGGCGCTACCTGGATAGCCGCCTGGAGGAGGAGGTGACCCGGGCGTTACGCTACCAACACCCCTTGAGCGGCCTGTTCATCGACGCCGATCACTTCAAGCGGATCAACGACACCCATGGTCACGGGGCCGGCGACAGCGTGCTGCGGGAGCTGGCCCTGCGGGTCCGGGAGTGCCTGCGTGCCTCCGACATTGCCACCCGTTTCGGCGGCGAGGAGTTCGCTGTCCTGCTGCCCCAGACGGATGCCCGGGAGGCGATCCACCTGGCCGAACGGATTCGCCGCCGCATCGAGGCCCAGCCGGTGGCCATCCAGGGCGGCAAAATGGTTTCCATCACCGTCTCCGTCGGCGTCGCCGAACTGCAGCCGAAACCCGGTGACACCCCCGGAGAGGCCGGCCAGCGACTGCTTGAATCGGCCGACCAGTCGCTCTACCAGGCCAAGTCCGGGGGTCGCAACCGGGTCCACCCGGCCGCAGCCGCGAAAGAGAGGATGGCAGAAGAGGCCGGGGCGTTAAACGAAGTAAAGGAGTAGAGCGCTGTAGGCATTCCCTGAAAAGGGGCGGCTAAGTGCCGGCGCCGGCCGCGACCACCTGCTCGATCACCTCCCGGTAGCGATCCGCCAGCCGCCCCCACCCCAGGTGACGCAGATCCGGCAGCCGCCACTGGACCCCGCTCCGCTTCTCATCGATCCGCCTCTCCAGGTGGGCGGCCAGAACCGCCGCTTCATCGTCACCCCGGTAGCGGCACTCCTCCGGGAACAGCTCCCGGTAGGCGAGCCGGTCCGGCACCACCGGCAACGCACCGGCGGCCACCCCTTCCAGCAGCGCGATTCCCTGGAAGTCGTGCAACGCAGTGGAGAGCACAAGGTCGGCCTGCCGCAAAAGCCGGCGATACTCCCCTACCGACTCGATATGCCCCCAGTAACCGATCCGCTCCCCCAGCAGCTCGCGAAGCTGCCCGAAGGCCTCCGGCACCCGGCGGAAGCGCTGACCTACCACGTGCAGGACAAAATCGTCCCGCCGCGCAGACAGCAGCCGCATCGCCGCCAGCAGCAGTTCCGGCCCCTTGTCGAACTCCCAGCGGTGATTCCAGACCATCTGCAACACTTCGCCACGCTGACCTGGCGGCTGGAAACTCTGTTCCGAAAGAGGCACCGGCAACACCTCGCTACGGGCCGCCAGCCGCGCCACCAGACCCGCCGGCACCTGGTCTGGCAGCCGTTGCAACAGCAGTCCCGCCCCCTCGAGCAGGGTGCGCCGGTTGTAGTCGCTGTTGAACAGAATCCGGTCGGCGCAGAGGGCGGTGTAGAGATTGAGCACTTCCGGCTCCACGCTTTGAAACTCGTTGCCGGAGGCCGGGTAGTCGAACTGGTTTTCGTGGAAGTAGACCAGGGTCGGAACCCGGGCCAGCGCCGGCAGCATCCCGCGCAGGGCCGAAAGATCGGTCATGGAGGTGGCAATCAGCAGATCGTAGTCGTGGGAGAGCCGCTCCCGCTCGCCCCATGCCCAGGAGAGACTGTTGCCCCGCATACGCCAGCTGAAGTGGCGCGGCGGCAGAGTCAACACCGTCCACTCGTGCTCCGGCAGATGGCGCACCAGGCCCTCCCGCCAGTAGCGGTGGCTGGCCGCGTCATAGGCGGAGAGCAGCAGGATACGCACGGACGATTCCCCCCTGGAAAAGGGCCTATTCGACCACAGCACGCCACCCGGCTCAATTTCGCCACCTACATGAAACAGTGTGAGGGTTTCAGTATCATGGCGGCTCAGCCCAACCCACAGGATATGCGCATGTACGCGACAGCGAGCAGCCGGCAATGAGATCCCCCCTGCCGGCGGAGAACGGACTCATCACCCATCACGCCCTGGGTATCCAGCTCGCCGCCATCGGAGTACTGGTGCTCAGTTTCGATGCCCTGCTTGTGCGCCTGGCCGACGCCGACCCCTGGAGCATCGCCTTCTGGCGTGGCGGCCTGATGATGTGCTCCCTCTCCCTTGTCCAGTGGCTGACCGGCAAGCCGGAACAACTGCAGTTGCTGCGAAGGTACTGGAAGGCGACCCTGATGCTGGCCGGGATGTACGGCGTCGGCGGCACCCTGTTCGTGCTCTCCCTGACCCACACCAGCACCGCCAACACCGTGGTGATCCTCAGCAGCAGCGCCTTCTTCGCCGTCTTCTTCTCCTGGTTGCTGTTGCGGGAACGGGTCCTGCTGCGCACCTGGGTGGCGATCATACTCTCGGTGATCGGGGTGCTGGTGGTCTTCTCCGGCTCGATCGGTTACGCCAGCTGGCGCGGCGATGCCATCGCCCTGCTGCTGTCACTGCTGATGGGCCTGCTGCTGAGCCTGATGCGGCGTTACTCCCAACTCCCCCGCATCCCCATCGTCGCCCTCAGCGGATTGGTCATGATGCTGCTGGTGACCCCCTTCAGCTCGCCCCTGTCCCTGCCCGGCGACCGCTACCTGTGGCTGGCGATCATGGGCCTGGTGCAGATTCCCCTCGCCTCGGTGCTGATCATGAATGCCACCCGCTACCTCTCCTCGCCCGAGGTGAGCCTGTTTCTGCTGATCGAGACCGTGTTCGGCCCAATCTGGGTCTGGCTGGTGCTGAACGAGCAGGCACCGCTGATGACCCTGCTCGGGGGCGCCATCATTCTCGGCACCATCATCACCCACTCGGTGCTGGCACTACGCGGAAACCGGGGCTAGGTAGACGGTGCAGGATGACTCTCCGCCCTGGTAGGGGTTGGGGAAGGAGACCACGTGGGAGGATGCGCTGGCGAACTGCGACTCCAGCAGTTGCATGAAGGGTTCGCTCGGCGGCTCGTTGGACCAGAGTCCGAACAGGCCTCCGGGGCGGATCTTGCACGCCAGGGAGTGCAACCCCGTCTCGGTATAGAGGCCGCTGTTCGACGGATTCAGCCAGTGGCTTGGCGAGTGATCGATATCCAGCAGCACCGCGTCCACCTGGCGTCCTGGCTGCTGCTCGAAGAAGCTGTTTCCGGGCGCCATCGCCAGGGCGAAGAAATCGGCCTGTAGCAGCCGGCTGCGTGGATCGGCAACCAGCGGCTCTCCAAGTGGCACCAGGCCGCGCCGGTGCCAGTCGATCACCGGCGCCATCACCTCCACCACGGTGAGTGCACCCACCGCCGACGACTCCAGGGCCGCCATCGCGGTGTAACCCAGCCCCAGCCCGCCGACCAGGATATCCAGATCCTCACCCTTCAGCTCCGCCAGTGCCAGCCGGGCCAGCTGAACCTCCGACTCGGTAAACAGGCTGGACATCAGGAACTCGTCACCCAGCTTCACCTCGTAGACGATCCTCCCGTCCAGGCGCGGCTCGGCGCGCCGGCGCAGGCTGATCTCGCCATGGGGGGTCTTCTGGTAGTCGAGCTCTTCGAAATCGAACATGGTGGATATCCCGGACAGGTTGCTTTGCGGATCGGCAGAAAGAGAACAGGCGGTGAGGGTAGCAGACAGGGGCGGCCCTGTAACGGCCGGAAGGGGAATGCATGGAATCAGAAAGGCTTGAGGCCACCATCCAGCAGGTGCTGGAAAAAGGCTTCCGGATCGGGATGGGCGATGAAGTGGCGGTAGGCCTTGACCGCGAACACTTCCGGATCCAGCTGCAGGAAGGTGACATTGATCTCCCGGTCGAAACGGAACGCGCTATTCCTGAAGCGGGCCAGGAGATCCCGGCGCACCGGCTCCG
>JAPHTA010000058.1 GCA_026196475.1 Sedimenticola sp. | reverse complement strand
CCGCCGGCGGCGCCCTGGTACTGGCCCTGCACCGGGTCGGTTATCCGATCGAGGGAATCGCCAGCCGCAGCATTGAATCGGCCCGCCGCTGTGCCGAACGAACCGCTACCGGGCTGGCCAGCGATGACCCGGCCCGGGTCGTGGTCAACGCCGACACCATCATCATCGCCACCCCGGACGACCGTATCGAATCGGTCTGCCAGTCGATCGCCGAGCAGGGCGTTATCCGTCCCGGCCAGCTGTTCCTGCACCTGAGCGGCGCCCTCACCTCCAGCGTGCTGGAAACCGCCCGGCGCAAGGGGGCCGAGGTGATGTCAATGCACCCGATCCAGGCCCTGGCCGACCCCACGAAGGGAGCCGACCTGTTGCACGGGGCCTACTTTTGCCTGGAGGGCAGTGAGGCTGCGATCGGGCGCGGGGAACAGATGGTACAGGCGATGCAGGGCCATACCCTGCGGATTCCAGCTGAAAGCAAGGCACTCTACCATGCCGCACTCTGCATCGCCTCCAACTACCTGGTGACCCTGGAGGCGGTCTCAGCAAGCCTGCTGGAGCGGATTGGCATCCAGCGTGATGACGGACTTCGCGCGTTGCTGCCGCTGATCCGGGGCAGTGCGGAAAACCTGGCCCACAGCGGGCTGCCCGGGGCCCTTACCGGACCCACCAGCCGTGCCGACCTGGCCACGGTGGCGAAACATATCGACAGTCTGCGGGGAGAGGCGCTGGAGTACCAGGAGCTGTATCGCCTGCTGGGCGAGGAGACTATCCGACTGGCACTGGAAAAGGGGGGAATGGATGAAGAGCAGGCGGAACAGATGCGGCTGCTGCTGACTCCCCGGCCACCGGACGAGTGCCTGATCAGTTAGAGCGGGGCGTCAGAAGCCCTCGAACGCGCTCTGGTTGCCGTTGGGGCCGTTACCGAGCGGGTTCCCCTGCTCCAGAAACGCCAGGAACTCCTTTTCTGCCAGGGGCTGGCAGTGAATATAGCCCTGGAAGCAGTGACAGCCGCGCTTTTTCAGAAAGTCGAATTCACGCCGCGTCTCGACTCCTTCCGCGACCACGCTGAGCCCCAGCTTGGAGGCCATGGTGATGATCGCCTCGACAATGCTTACCGTCTCCGGATCCTTGACGATATCGTTGACGAAGGAGCGGTCGATCTTGATCTCGTCCAGCGGCAGGCGCTTGAGATAGGCCATGGAGGAGTAGCCGGTGCCGAAATCGTCGATCGAGAAACGGACACCGAGCCGCTTCAGGTCGAACATCTTGGCCTTCACCTCGTCCAGGTTGGAGACCAGCATGTTTTCGGTCAGCTCCAGGGTCAGCAGCGAGGGATTGGCACCGCTGATCTCCAGCAGGTGGGCCACCTGCATCGAGAAGTCGGCCTGCTGGAACTGTTGCGGACTGATGTTCACCGACAGGTGAACAGGCCCCGCCCCGGCATGCTGGTCGGCCATCCGCCGCAGCAGGTGACAGGCGTCCTCCAGCACCCAGTTGCCAAGGGTGGTGATGATACCGATATCCTCGGCCACGGCGATGAACTCGGCCGGCATGATCAGTCCCCGCTGCGGATGCGCCCAGCGCAGCAGCGCCTCCGCCCCCAGGGTATTGCCGGCGAAGTCGTGCTTCGGTTGCCACAGGATATGCAACTCATCCCGCTCCAGAGCCTGGCGCAGATCGTTCTGGATCTGCAGCTTGTCCTCGGAATGGCGGCGCATGCTGGGCAGGAAGAAACGCACCGTGTTGCGCCCCGCCTCCTTGGCCCGGTACATCGCGGTGTCCGCCTGCATCAGTACCGAATCGGCACCGCCGTCATCCTGCGGAAACAGGGAGACCCCGATGCTGGTGGTGGCGTAGAGCCGGTGGCCATGGACCTCGTAGGGTTCGGACAGGGCTGCCAGCACCTTGTTGGCGGCCACGTCCACCTGCCGGGTCACCTCCTCGATGCCGGCACTCTCCTCCGCCAGCAGCAGTACAAACTCGTCGCCGCCAAGGCGGGCCGCCGTATCCTCGCAGCGCAGGCAGCCCAGCAGACGGCGCGCTACCTGCTGCAGGAGGGCATCGCCAATCGGGTGTCCGAGGGTGTCGTTGATGGTCTTGAAGTTGTCCAGGTCCAGGAACAGCAGGGCACCGATCCGGTCATGGCGACGGCAGCGGGCCAGCATCTGGTTCAACCGATCCAGTAGCAGGCGCCGGTTGGGCAGGTCAGTGAGGGGATCATAGGTGGCCTGGTACTCCACCAGCTCCTGTGCCTGGCGCTGCCGGGTCACGTCACGAAAGCTCCAGACCCGCCCCACGATCTCACCCTCGATCTTCTGCGGGTGGGAGCGGGTTTCGAAGATACGCCCGTCGGTGAAACGGAGAATATCCCGGGTTGCCTGGTCCGTGCGAGCCACCTGGTCCCGTATGCGGTTGATGAAATCCTTCGGATTCTCCAGCAGGGGCGCGGTGAAAGCGCTGATCCAGCCACGCAGGTCGGCCCGGTCGAGAGTGGGGGGAATACTCCACAGGCTGGCGAACTTGGTATTGTAGATCACCACCCGCAGATCGTTATCCAGTACCAGTATGCCGTCGGTGGTGGCATTGACCGTCGCCTTCAGCAGAGACACGGTCTCCCGCAGCTGCTGCAGATCCTCGGCGGGTGAGGCGGGCCATAGCCCCTCTGTCGGCGGTGCCTCCCCAGACGCATCCACACTGGCCGACATAAGGGATTCAGACTGCTGGATCAGGTGGTCCAGCTCATCCATCCGCCGTCCCAGGAGCTCCAGTTCACTCCAGGGATCCGCTTCAGGCCGCTCTTCTTCGGTCACATCCGGTTCCGACACGCAGCATCCTCGTCTGTCTGACTGGTCAGAGGGTCGTAATCCCGTTTCCATCCGCCGTGTCCAGGATCACCGCCGGGGCGCCCTATCGCCAGATGACCTCGTCCAAGTATGATAGCAGGGCTGGATTACAATCTTCCGTACGCTTCTTATTGGCTATTATTAAACGAGCCCGATTACGGGCTCGACTGCTTTCGGGTATCGTGTGCTGTACAGACTCAACAAACTCTATGTCTTTGGACCCTCGAATTCAATCCGCTATCCGTCAAAAGGTAGTATCCTCCCGATAAACCCCGGCCGTGCATGATCACTCCCGATCCAAACTACCACATGCTTGGCCGACCGCTAGACCCGGAGCTTGGCTGGCAGAGCCGTTGTCATCCGCTCGCTGGCTATCTTCCCGCATCCGGCACGGCTCCCGTCTACGTCAAGCGGGAGGATGAACTGAGCGCCAACGTCAGTGGCTCCAAGCACAGGAAATACCTCAGCCTGCTACCCGATCTAGAGCATAGCGGCATACGCCACGTAATCTTGACTGGCAGCGCACACTCCAACAACGTGCTGGACCTGGCGCGCCTCCTGAAACAGCGCGGATACGGTATCAGCGCCCTGCTGAAGGCCCCGGGCAATGGCTTCCTCAGGGGCAACTTCCTGCTGCTTAACATGTTGCTGGAACCGGACTCGATACACCTGCTCAACCTGGACCAGTGGAACCGGGTGGAGACAATCGGCACCAGGATGGTCGACACGCTGCAACAGCAGGGAGTGGCGGCACGTAGTCTTCCGGAGGGCGGATACAGCCCGGCGGTACTACCCGGCATCCTGACCCTAACCGGGGACCTGCAACGCAACATGGCGCAGCTTAAGACCCGCTTCCAGGATATCTGGACCGATAGCGGTAGCGGTGTCAGCGCCATCGGCCTGCTGCTGGGCCTGCGCCTGGCCGGGATTACCGACTGCACCGTGCATGTCACCCTGATCGCCGGCGATGAAACGGAGTTTAGGCAGCGCTACCAGCAGCTGGAACGATGGCTGGAACAGCTCACCGGCACCCCGTTACCCGCCGGGAGTCCCCGGCTGAGGCTGCTGAAACCCGCCAGCGCGGCCTCCTATGGAAGCGTCAATCGCACCATCCTGGACCAGTCCTGGCTGATCGCCCGGGAGACCGGCCTGCTGATGGACCCGGTCTACTCGGTAAAGCATTTCTACACGGTGAAGCGGCAGATGGAGGCGGAGCCACCCCAAGGTCCCCAGCTGGTCCTTTACAACGGCAGCACCCTCGGCCTGTGCGGCTTTCAGGAAGCGCTTGCATCCCGACGAGGTGTGGTGTAGAAATAGGCAATCTGTCTTAAACGGGAACGGAAACAGAAGTCGAACCCATGAACATTCGCGCGCTGCAGGTAGTGGTATCTCTGGTAGTAGTAGTCGTAACCCGACT
>JAPHTA010000292.1 GCA_026196475.1 Sedimenticola sp. | reverse complement strand
TTTACAGCGACCTCTCGTTCAACCTGCCGAATGGCGGCATCGTTGGCATCATCGGCCCCAACGGCGCTGGCAAAACCACGCTGTTCCGCCTGCTGACCGGCCAGGAACAGCCGGATGGCGGCGAGCTACGCATCGGCGAGACGGTGAAAATCTCCTCGGTGGAACAGTCCCGCGAAGCCCTGGACGACAATCACACGGTGTGGGAGGAGCTCTCCGGGGGTGCCGACATCATCACCATCGGCCGCTACGAGCTCAACTCCCGCGCCTACGCCAGCCGCTTCAACTTCAAGGGCAGCGATCAGCAGAAACGTATCGGCGATCTCTCGGGCGGTGAGCGCAACCGGGTGCACCTGGCCAAGACCCTGCAGCAGGGCGGCAACGTGCTGTTGCTCGATGAACCGACCAACGACCTGGACGTGGAGACCCTGCGCGCCCTGGAGGAGGCACTGCTGACCTTCCCCGGCTGCGTGGTGGTGATCTCGCACGATCGCTGGTTCCTGGACCGTATCGCCACCCATATCCTGGCCTTCGAGGGCGACTCCCAGGTTACCTGGTTCGAGGGCAACTACGCCGACTACGAGGCGGACCGCAAGCGTCGCCTGGGCGCCGACGCGGACCAGCCGCACCGGATCAAGTACAAACCGTTAAACCGCTGAGCGGATCGGGGCCGGGGATACAACCCGGCTCCGTACTTGAGCGGGCACACAGGGGTTCACCATGAACCAGGCAGAACAGCTCCTTGAGCGGGCACAAAATCTGATCGAGCGACTGGAAGGGGTCTTCGCGCCCGCTGTCCGGGAGCCGGACTGGAACGCCATTGCATTTCGCTGGCAGCGTGGCCGGGGACTGCAGGAGGTGCACCGGCCACACAGGGTGCGGCTACAGGATATCCTCTGCGTCGACCTGGCCAAATACGAGATCACCCGCAACACCCGCCAGTTCGTGGAGGGTCGCAGCGCCAACAACACCCTGCTGTGGGGCTCACGTGGAACAGGCAAATCCTCACTCATCAAGGCCCTGCTGAATGAGTTCTCCGCCCGGGGGCTGCGCCTGATCGAGGTCGAGAAGCATGACCTGATCGACCTGCCCTCCATCGTGGAGCTGATCCAGGACCGGCCGGAGCGTTTCCTGCTCTACTGCGACGACCTCTCCTTCGAGGCAGACGACGCCAGCTACAAGTCACTGAAAGCAATCCTGGACGGCTCGATCTCCGCCCCACCGGAAAACGTGCTGATCTACGCCACCTCCAACCGCCGCCACCTGCTGCCTGAGTTCAAGCAGGAGAACCAGGACGTGCACGTGGTGGAGGGGGAGATCCATCAGAACGAGAGCGTGGAGGAGAAGATCTCGCTCTCCGAGCGCTTCGGGCTCTGGCTCTCTTTCTACCCGTTCTCGCAGGAGCAGTACCTGGCTATTGTCGATCACTGGTTGCGCCAGCTGGGCGCCCGCACCACGGAGGATGAAGAGACCCGCCTGGAAGCGCTGCGTTTTGCCCTGAAACGGGGATCGAGAAGCGGCCGGGTGGCAATGCAGTTTGCCCGGGACTGGGCGGGGCGGTTGCCGGACGAGCGCGGGGGAGAATAAGGGAAGCCTCTATGCGTTCCCACGCAGAGCGTGGGAACGAGGAGACGAGGAGAGGCGGGCGGAGGAATCCCCGTCGATCCTGACTACCCGCGGCGCCAGGTGGTGCCCTGGGGGCTGTCCTCCAGCACCACGCCCTGATCTTTCAGCTCGTCCCGGATCCGGTCGGCCTCGGCCCAGTTCTTCTCTGCCTTCGCCTGCTGGCGCTGCGCAATCAGGTCATCGATCTGCTGATCGCTCAGCCCCTCCTGCACATCACCGCCGCGCAGGTAGTGTTCAGGGTCGTCCTGCAGGATGCCCAGCACCCCGCCCAGCCGTTTCAGTTCCGCGGCCAGGGCCGCCGCCTGCTTCGGATCATCCGCGCGAATCCGATTGATCTCCCGCACCAGGTCGAACAGTACCGCAAGTGCCTCCGGGGTGTTGAAGTCGTCATCCATCGCCCCGGCGAACCGCTCCGCGTAGGCTTCAACACCACCCGGAGCCGTCTCCGGCAGGCCCCGCATGGCAGTGTAGAAGCGGGTCAGGGCGCCTCGCGCATTGTCCAGATGTTCGTCGTCATAGTTGAGCGGACTGCGGTACTGGCTGGTGAGAATGAAGTAGCGCACCTCCTCCGCCTGGTAGCGCTGCAGGATCTCCCGCACGGTGAAAAAGTTGCCCAGGGACTTGGACATCTTCTCGTCGTTGATGCGCACGAATCCGTTGTGCATCCAGTAGTTGACGAAGGTCTTGCCTGTCGCCCCCTCGGACTGGGCAATTTCGTTCTCGTGATGGGGGAAGGTCAGATCCGCTCCGCCGCCGTGGATATCAAAGGTATCACCCAGGCAACAGGTGGACATGGCGGAACACTCGATATGCCAGCCGGGGCGGCCGGCACCCCAGGGGGAATCCCAGGAGGGTTCGTTCGGCTTGGCCGCCTTCCAGAGCACGAAATCCAGCGGGTTACGCTTGTCGTCCCCTACCTCGACCCGGGCGCCGGCCTGCAGGTCGTCCAGCGATTTACCGGAGAGCTTGCCATAACCCTCGAAACTGCTGACGGCGTAGTAGACGTCACCGTTACCCGCCAGGTAGGCATGCCCGTTGGCCAGCAGCCGCTCGATCATCCGGATAATCTCGGCGATATGGGCTGTTGCCCGGGGTTCGCTGTCCGGGACCAGAACACCGAGTGCTCCCGCATCCTCATGCATCGCCTGGATGAAGCGTTCGGTAAGGTCGCCGAACGGTTCGCCGTTTTCGTTCGCCCGGTTGATGATCTTGTCATCGATATCCGTGATGTTACGGATATAGGTAACCTCGTAACCCAGGTGCTTCAGGTAGCGATAGACCACATCGAACACCACCATCACCCGGGCGTGCCCGAGATGGCAAAGGTCATAGACGGTCATCCCGCAGACATACATCCTGACCTTTCCAGGCTCCAGCGGCACGAACTCTTCCTTGCGATGGGAAAGATCGTTGTAGATCTTCAGCATAACAACTCCAGCAGATCATCCAGACGGGATGCCACAACACGCCGACCCTGTATGTCACCGCGCTGCGACCCAATATCCCGCGCATAGTAAACGAAAGCGTCCACTCAACAAAGGGCCAGCCCTCCAGAGGGCTTTTTACATCGCTCATGAACCATTATGATGGGTAGTTTACATATGCCGCCAACGGCAACTGGCCAACCTATCGACGAGCACCCAAAATGAATAGACGCCTGACCCGAATACTGCTTTTACTGATTCTCGCCCTTGGGCTGAATGGCACGGCATTGGCCGATGTTACCCGGGTTCTGATGAAGACCTCTCTTGGGGATATAACCCTTGAACTGGATACGGAAAAGGCACCGGCCACCGTGGAGAATTTTCTTCGCTACGTGGACGAGGGCTTCTACAGCGGAACCATTTTCCACCGGGTGATCAACGGATTCATGATCCAGGGTGGTGGATTCACCGTGGACCTGGACCGGAAACGGGGCCACGCCCCGGTCAAAAACGAGGCCAAAAACGGCCTCTCCAACCAACGCGGCACCATCGCCATGGCCAGGACCAACGATCCGCACTCCGCCACGTCGCAGTTCTTCATCAACCACAAGGACAATGACAATCTCGACTATCCCAGCTTCGACGGTTGGGGCTACGCGGTATTCGGACGCGTCACCGATGGCCTGAAGACGGTTGACCGGATTGCCGACACAGCGACTGCGACCAGCATGGGCATGCAGAACGTGCCCGTCACTCCGGTTGTCATCGAAAGCATCACCCGAATCTCCAACTGACCACAGGAAAGCAGCGCATGATCACACTGAAAACCAACCTCGGCGATATCGTCATCGAACTGGATCACGAGAAGGCCCCCATCACCAGCGAGAATTTCACCCAGTATGTAAAGGACGGCTTCTACAACGGCACCATTTTCCATCGGGTGATCAACAACTTCATGATCCAGGGCGGCGGTTTCGAGCCGGGAATGGTGGAGAAGAGCACCCGGGCACCGATTCAGAACGAGGCGAAAAACGGCCTCAGCAACATGACCGGAACCATCGCCATGGCACGCACCATGGATCCCCACTCGGCCTCGGCCCAGTTTTTCATCAATGTATCCGACAACAAGTTTCTCGACTATCCGGGCCAGGATGGCTGGGGCTACTGCGTCTTCGGCAAGGTGACCGAGGGCATGGATGTGATCAACAAGATGAAGATGGTGGATACCACCATGCGTGCCGGTCACCAGGACGTCCCGGTGGACGACCTTGTTATCGAAGAGGCGGTCGTCAGCGACTGACCCGATAAATGGCCGATACCCTGATCATCTCCGATCTGCATCTGTCACAGGATCGGCCCGCCACGGTTGACCTGTTCCTGCGTTTTCTGCAGGAACAGGCCGTCGGCGCCGGGGCACTCTATATCCTCGGCGACCTGTTTGACGCCTGGATCGGAGATGACAACGACTCACCCGCGATAGTACGAATCATAGAGGCGCTTCGACAATTTGCCGACAGCGACCGTCAACTGCTGGTAATGCACGGCAACCGGGATTTTCTGCTGGGAACACAATTCGCGGAACAGGCCGGGTGCAAGTTGCTCCCGGACCCGTACACCTGCACACTGGGTGGTATCCGGACGTTGCTGATGCACGGAGACCTGCTGTGCAGCGACGACCTGGAGTACCAGGAGGCGCGCAAACTGCTGCGCAGTCCTGCCTTTATCAAGGACTTCGTCTCCCGCCCCATTGAGCAGAGAATCCAGCTGGCCGCCGAGTACCGGAAACGCAGCGGCGAGGTGGTGTCACTGAAGCCGGCCGATATCATGGATGTAAACCAGCAGACCGTGGAGCGCTACATGCGGGAAAACGGGACCCACCGCCTGATACACGGCCACACCCACCGCCCGGCGCTGCATCAATTCGAACTGGACGGATCAACCGCTGAACGGCATGTACTGGAGGATTGGCACGAACAATCCAGCAGCTATCTCCGGATTGCCACAAGTGGACAGATCACTCGGGAAAACTTCGGCTGAGGCAGCTATTCAGCCTTGATCGTGATCCGGCGCTGAGTGTTCTGAAGTATCTTCTGCAAGCCCAGACGCTTTTTGAAATTTATTACCAGCGGAGCCATGAAGCTGGCGTTCACGCGAGACGCCTTCGCACTCCCCTCACCGCTCTCCGGCTGGCTCTTGTAGACTATCAACAGCAGCATTGCATCCTCGGGGCTCTCAAGCTCCAGAAGCGCCTGCTCCTCGTCACTGAGGGTGAACTCGAAGAAGATGTTGATACTCTCCGGCGGCACAACGGAGAAGGTCACCTCCGGATCATCAACCGCCTGAAGGTAACCGACCAGATCCGCTTCCGATTCATGAAAAAGCTGGTAGGTTGTACTGGACTCGAAACCGGACAGGCCAAGAGGAAAAACGATCTGCCTCTCCGGGTCACCGGCCTGCAATCCCAGCGCGCTACTCTCTATCCTCACCACCGCTCCTTGAATCAAAGGTGTATGCCGCCCACTGCTCCGGCAGCTTCATTCATCATCCTTTCGACGCGGTTTTTCGTCCTCGTCGTCGAAATCCAGGTTCAGGTCATCTTCATCGAGATCGATCTCGATAGAGGGGATCTCGTGGTGGTCAGGCAGCGGCCTGTCATCCATCAACTCCTCGATAGAAATCGACTCGTCATCGGCGGAGGGGAGGTCCTGTCGCTGTTCCTCGGGCAGGTCCAGATCGATATCGAACAGATCATCCGGAAGTGTCTCATCATCATCCGCCTGCACTGTTAAATCAGCCTCGTCTTTCACGCCGGACTGCGCCCCGGAACTTCCGCCATTGAACGCCGGATGCTCCGGCACCAGCTCACGACCCATCTCCACCACCTTCTCCCATAAATCAGGAGACTGGGCCATTAACGACGGATAAATCTGGTCGAGATAGCGACTGAAGGAGCTGGCATCACGCCGGAAGGCATAGATCTCAAGCAGCTTGGCCTTCAGCTCCGGGCTTTCCGGATTATTCTGCATCGCCTCTTCAACCAGGGACTCGGCCTGACTGTAGCGGCGATAGGCGAGATAGATATCCGCCTCTGTCAGAACCGACGCGACATCACCCTCCTGGCGTCGATCATTCTGCTCATCTTCCGGCACCGCATCATACTTTGCTGTTACGGTGCGCGTCGGCTGGGCGGTATCGCCCATGGTGTCAGGGATCTGGGGAGTATCGGCAGCGGTAAACGGACGCGGCTCCGCATCAAGCTCCTCACTTGAGACCTGGAACAGCTCCGGTGTAGCCAGCTGGTGCACCCGGTCCCTGCGTCGCATGCTCAACAACAACAGGATGGAGAGGATCACGATCACCGCTCCCATCAGGATCATCCAGTACTCATCCCTCCAGTAGCTGCTGAGCGCCTTCGGCTCACCGACCACCGTGCTGGCGGCCACGTTACCGGCCGGTGCCTCGGCCTGTTGTGTGACCGGTGCTTGTGGAGTCACTTGTGGGGCGCCTGACGGACCGGCCGGGGAGCTGCCCTGAACCGCCACGGTCGCATTCTCATCCGCCTGCTCAATCTGCTTGCGCAGCGACTCCAGCTGGGCGTCCTTCTCCTCCAGCGCCTTCTTCAGAGCCTCCACCTTGGACTCCAGAGCCGCCCGCAACTCCAGGATATCCTGGTTGATCGCCTGTACCGCCACCAGTTCCTGCTCGGAGTCCCGGATTGCCTCTCGGATCTTGTCGCTCTCACGGGCTGGATAACGCTTGTCACTCTGGTCACTGACCACCCAGTTGCCATCGGCGTCCAGCACCCTGAGTTGCTTCTTGTCAGTCTCCTCCTTGCCCTCTTCCGATCCGGCTTCCCCGGTTTCGGCGGACTCAGCCTGGACTTCATCCTTTTCAGCAGGCGCCGACTCGATGGAGGCTGTGACAGGAACCTCCGGCTCAGAGACCGGGGCCTGCTCAGGCGCTGCAGCCTCCTCCGGGCGCGATCTGGATGCCGTCTTTCCAGCCGCCCTGCCCTGGCGCCACTCTGCCATCTGCTGCTTGACCAGGGCATTGGCCTGGGACCTGGTGATGGCCTTTACCTGATCCAGGCCCGGAACGGTGAGCACCACCCCGCGCTTCAGCTGGTTGATATTGCCGTTGACAAAGGCGTCCGGGTTGGCCTTGAGCAGGGCCATCATGGTCTGGTTGCGGGATACCGACGGGTCGGCCTGCACCTTTCCCGCAATAACCCACAGGGTGTCCGTACTCTTGATCGGGCCGTAGCTCGTGGCTGATGGCGCGGCGTTGCTACTGGCCGTCTGCGCGGATGTGGTTTCGGCCGGTGCAGGCCCGCGGGCCGCCGTCCGGGCCAGTTTCGGTGGAGTATAAGCAGGCGGGTCCAGCAGAACGGTAAACTCCCGAACCATATTTCCGCGTGACCAGACCACCTCGAGCAGGAAGTTGAGGAAGGGCTCACGCACGCTCTCCCGGGTTGTCACCCGGATGTAGGGATCTCCGTCTTCCGGGGCCATCAGCCTGAAGCGGAGTTTGCTGAGAAAAAAGGGGCGTGGTATCCCGGCACGGGCAAAAACGTCCGGGCCCGCAAGCCGGACCTTGATGTTGTCGATCTCCTCCGGTTGCACCGAAATCAGTGCCACACGGGCATTCAGCGGCTCGTTGAGGGCGGAATCCACCTTCATGCCACCCAGCCCGAAGGCCCCGGCTGTCGACCAGAATATGAACAGACCTAGAAGTAAAAAAATCTTTTTAATCATTATTTTAAATGGATTTGCGTAATCCCGCGTTCCTGGTGTCAAACTATCCCCTCCCTACTGGCGACAGTCATGCGATCCTGATGGTGCCAATATAAAACAATAAGTTAACGACGTCACTTGATTGCAAACATAAATTTCCAACAGGGGTTTCTAACCGGCACTCTCCATCACCTGCCGCATATCCTTGTAGGCGGCATGGTTGGCGTAGGCCAGCAAAGGCAATACCAGTACCAGGAGCGGCAACGCTAACAGAACCGTGCCAAAGGTCATCCCCGCCAGCACCAGGGCCCAGGAGAGCATCACACGGCGGTTGCGGGAGACGGCCTGAACGCTGAAACTGACCGCATCCACCAGTCCGCACCGCTCCTCCAGAGCATAGGGGACAGAGAAAACCGTAACGCAAAAAATAATGAAGCTGAGGACAAAGCCGAGAATCCCGGCAAACAGCAGAAACGCCCTCACGTCCTGCTTCAGCACCGGATCGTCCAGTGTGGAAAACAGGGCCATCGGCACGAAATCGAAATATACGCTGTAGATGATCAGGGCATCGGTGATCCAGATCAGGTAGAGCACCAGTGACACAAGGCCGATCACGATCACCGATACCGGACTCTCCCTCAAGCCCCGTCCCAGATCACTGAATACCGGGCGATGACCGCTGTGAATCCGTGCAGCAAGAAAATAGTAGACCGTGACCAGGCCGGGCGCCACAATCAGAAAACCGCCAGCCAGGATGAAATAGACCAGGCTGAAACCATCCAGCAAAAGCCCCGAAACGGCGCCCAGACCGATGACCAGGAACAGGGTCGCATACAGCATGTTAAGCAGCGGCGCCTGCATGAAGTCGCGCCACCCCCGGGCCAGCCAACCTCCGATAAGGGAACCGATGATCCGTTCCTGGCGCATGCTAATCGACATACCTGCTCACCCGACTTCCAGGCCGTTGTTATTCTCGAATTCTAGCTGGAAAGCGCAAACCACGCAGAAACGGAACGCCCTGGTCGCCCGGTTGCCGGTGGCTACTTACGCTCCTGCCCGTCGGAGCGGAACTTCATACTCAGATCCGGAATATCAACCCGACCGATCACGTGAAGCACAATACCGACTCCCAGAAAAAAGACCACTGACGCAGCGAAACTGGCGGTCACAGGATGATCCCCACCCAGTTCGCCGGAGTAGTAAACAGATGCTGCAATGCAGCCTACTGCTGCGAGATAGGATATGATCGCGATGACAAACGACACTTTCTGCGCTTTGCTGGTCTGTTTCACGGGGACGCCTCATTTTTGGAGCAAGCTGGCTGAAGAGGGCAGACTACCCCATCAGGAGGAGCCGGCCAACTCGGCCGCAGACTTCGGGAAGTAACCACCTGAAGGCAGAAAACGGACTTGCCTGTATTCAGAAATTAAGTTTATTTTAAACGCATGTTGCTGGATTCACCAGCGGTAAGGTTCTGCCATTCTATCCATGTCCCCTGATAAACCTATTACGCTGAAGATCTCCGCTGAACAGATAGACCGCTTCTGCGACGAGCTGTGCCGAGGATCATCCAATATCAATCGCAAGCACGCCAGCCTGATCGCCCTGGAAGGATTTGTTATCCGGCACGCCGCCAGCGACACCCACAGCGAGGCGTTCAACCGTATCATCTCGATCATCCAGGGGTTTTCGGAGCAGACCCGGCAGGAGCTGCTGGAGAGCTATCGGCAGCAGCTCCTGCCGGCACTTCGGCGACAGCAGGTGGAGGAGATTGCCCGGATCCACAAGGCCCTCTCCCGAAACGGCTTTGACCAGCTGCTGGAACAGTGTCTGCAACAGATTCCGGAGACGAATCTCCAGGCATTGCAATCCTGGGTGGAGCGCTGGTGTAACAAGGCACAGACCAGCGCACAACAGGCGAGCGGATACCCTGATGCCCTGAATTTCGCGGCGGCTGCAATCAGTCTCCAGGAGTATCAGGCGATGTGCGAACTTAAACGGAGACTGGGACCGATATGAGACGCTGTTTGCTACTGTTCCTAACGCTCCTCGTTACCACGGCTGGGGCACAGGATGCCCCTTCCATTGTGCGGATTCCCAGCACCAAGAACCTGCAGGCTGACGGACAGCTGGCAAGTCGCGAGGGAAAGGTTATGCTTGTACTGGTATCCCAGGAGAGCTGCAGCTATTGCGAGCGGATCAAGCACGAAGTGATCAAGCCGTTGATACGCTCCGGCCAGTATGCCAACCGCCTGCTGATACGTGAGCTGCCGATCGACGGGGGAGCGGAGTCGATCGATTTCAACGGTGCAGCGCGCGAAAACAGGGAGATCGCCTTCAGCCGCTACCGTGCCGGTCTGACCCCCACCCTGCTGTTTCTGGCGCCTGACGGAGAACCACTGGTACCCAAAATAGTCGGTTTTCAGACACCGGATATGTACTACTACTACGTTGAACAGGCGATCGAGCTGGCCTATGAAAAACTTCAGCGGAAGAACCCCATGAAAGGTGCGAACTGAACCCGGGAGATACGACATGAGATACCGGTTGGCCGCCCTGATATGCAAGTCCTGCCTGGCACTTCTCGCCGGCTTTCCCGTTTATGGACAGGCGGCCGAATCTTCCCCCATCGCGTCCGGCGGTGCAGCCTGTGTCATCGCCAAGAAGCTGGGTGATTCGCTGGATATTGCCTGGGCCACCGGTGCCGGCTCGGTTTCTGATGCCATAAGCCAGGCCAAGCAGGAGCTGCGCAAGCGTGGATACCCCGACCTATTCCCCCAGGCCAACAGCGATCAGCCACATGGCTGGATGGTGATCGTCAAAACCGGTTACCGAAACGCCAGGGGACGTCCCCGCACCAGTTATGGCTGCGGTTTCAATACCCGTTCGGCGACTGCCGCGGAACAGGATGCTGTCGACAACCTGCGCAGCTACTCCTGGGGCTGGCGACCTGATTTCGGCTACCAGGTAATCGAAAAAACATCCTACTGACCCCTCGGTGTACTCTGTTCACAGACCGGGTTTGCTGGCAAACTGATACGCGCAAGCAAGAGGCACAACCGAGTGTCCGATAAATTTCATCAAGCACAGCCACCACCAGATGGCGATTTTGGGAGGGTAAGGAATGAAAAGGAGTATCCTGGTATTACTACTGGCATCAGCCATGGTTGCACCTGTAATGGCGGATCAGCAGGTGATGGAGGCTCGGGGGCTGGTCAAGCAGTTCGGCTCCAACCTCAAGGGCGAGCTGGTTAAAGCAATGAAATCCGGTGGCCCCACCAAGGCGATTGAATTCTGCAATCTGCGGGCACCGGGCATCGCATCCGAAGTGGCCGACGCATCCGGCTGGGAGATAGGCCGCACCAGCCTCAAGCTGCGCTCGCAGGCAAACAGCCCGGATGCCTGGGAGATGAAGGTTCTGCAGGGATTCGAGGCGATGAAAGTGGCCGGGGCTGACCCGAGCAAACTGGAGTACGCCGAAACCGTCGAGGTGAACGGACAGAAGGTATTCCGCTACATGAAGGCAATCCCCACGGAGAAAGCCTGCCTCAACTGCCATGCCGCCAAGGTCGTGCCGGCGGTCGAGCAGAAACTGCAGGCGCTCTATCCAGAAGACCGGGCGCGGGGATTTAATATAGGTGATATCCGGGGTGCCTTCACTTTCAGCAAAACCCAGTAAAGTATCCCCCCGGGGATTCAATCAACGGGGCCGCCAGGCCCCGTTTCTGATTGCCCCTGAACAGTCCGTCCCAGGCAAGGACGCTATACTGGGAAGAGGATTCAAGACAAGACGTGAAACAAGAGGGGGCGCAAGGTCATGCCAGCGCAGACATACGACATCTTCTTCTCAGGCCGTATACTCGAAGGCGCGTCGCTGGACGAGGTCAAGGTCAAGATCGGCAAGCTGTTCAATACCAGCGGAGATCAGCTGGAACAGCTGTTCTCCGGTGAACAGCTGAAGATCAAGAACGGAGTTGACCAGGAGACGGCGGTCAAGTACCGGGTGGCATTTCGCAACGCCGGTGCCCTGGTTGAGATCCGCAGTGCCGATAGCCCCGCCAGCGAGACGGCAGAGGCAAATACGGACAAGGGGATGGTGCTGCTTCCTCCAAATACCGGCAGCCTGATCGATTGCGCACCCAGGGTCGAGCCGGCACCGGTCCCTGACATCAGTGACCTGAGCCTGGCCAGTCCCGGTACCGTTCTGGACGAAACCCCTGCGCCACCAGCAGCCGATATTGACACCAGCGAGTTCCAACTGTCGCCGGCCAACACGGGATCCCTCGAGGACTGCCAGGTTCCGAAAGAACCCGTCCCCCTGCCTGATATCAGCCAGCTGAAGTTGGTGGAGTAGACGATCGCCCTGCCCGGTCCGGAATACGGCAGGCGGACAAACAGCACACTCAGGGCAGCATCATGCCGCGAATGGTGAAATAGAGCAGCCCGGCCATCAGCCCGGAAAGGGGCACGGTAATCACCCAAGCCGCGGCAATCTTGAGCAGCGCGGAACGCTTCACCAGCTCATGCCGGTAAACCTTGCGCAACCCCTTGCGCTCCTTCTTGGTCAGCGGCGCCTCCTGATTATCGCTCTTGTAGCGCTGCTTGAGTTCATGCAACATCTCCCCTTTCTTTCTCAGAGAGGCCTTCTTGAACTCCATCAGGTAGGCTTCAATCGCTTCCGGATCAGCGTCGTCCTGATGGTGACGCTTGATCTCCTCCACCATCTTGGCATAGCTGGTCTTGATGAACTCGCGCAGGAAGCCAACGCCGAAGATACCGCCAACCGCGATATGGGTGGAGCTGACCGGCAAGCCCAGCTGGGTGGCAAAAATCACCGTTACCGCCGCAGCCATGGCGATACAGAAAGCTCGCATCTTGTCCAGCTCGGTAATTTCACTGCCCACGGTCTTGATCAGTTTGGGCCCGTATAGTGCAAGTCCGACCGCGATCCCGAGCGCGCCCACCATCATTACCCAGAGGGGAATCGACGCCTTTTGTGAAATGCCGCCGTGAATGATCGCATCATTGATCGCCGCCAGGGGTCCCACGGCATTGGCCACGTCGTTTGCCCCGTGGGCGAAACTGAGCAGGGCCGCGGCAAAGATCAGCGGCAGCGTGAACAGCTTGTTGATACTCTGTTTCTCGTTGGGCAGCTTGTCCGCAACCCGGGCAATCAGCGGCCTGACCACCACCAGCACCAGGACGCCAGCCACAAAGCCGATCAGTACCGCGCTACCGAAGTCGACCTTCCAGATCTTCTTGAACCCCTTGAGCGCCAGGTAGGTGGCGAACGCCCACACCATCAGGCCAACCAGCAGAGGAACCATGCGTTTGGCGGCCGCGATCATGTCGCCCTGATAGGTGATGGTGCGCTTTATCAGCAGAAGGAAAGCGGCGGCGATGATTCCGCCCATCACCGGCGATATGATCCAGCTGGCGGCGATCGCCCCCATCTTGTCCCAGTTGGCGATGCCCACGCCGCCGGCCGCGATACCCGCCCCAAGCACCCCGCCGACGATCGAATGGGTGGTCGAGACCGGAGCACCAAGTGCCGTGGCAATATTCAGCCACAGGGCACCTGCCAGCAGGGCCGCCATCATCAACCAGACAAAGGTATCGGTATCACCGATGGCGGCGGGATTGATAATTCCCTTCTTGATGGTGCTGACCACCTCACCACCGGCGATCAGGGCACCGGAGGCTTCGAAAATGGCCGCCAGGACAATTGCTCCGCCGAGCGTGAGCGCCTTTGAGCCGACTGCGGGTCCAACGTTGTTGGCGACATCATTGGCGCCAATATTCAGCGCCATGTAGCCGCCGATCACGGCAGCCACCACCATGAGGATGTGATCCGGCGTATCCATGCCATCCCGCATACCGGTAAACAGCATGATGCCGACGATAAACAGCAGTGCGATACCGATCCGGAACAGTTCCTGCCTGCCCTTGCTGGTGGCCTTTTCAAGCTCACTTATACTCTGAAGTTCCATACAAACCCGGCGCGATTGGATTTTGATTCAGGTACGCTCGCCACCCCGCGATGGCCAGCCTGTAAATTGCGAGCGCACTGTAACATTTTTGTCATCTGAATGCCTTACCCGATGCACCTGAAAAAGCTTTCATCGAGGCCCGATACAGATATTCCTCTGTTCCTCTTGCCACAGATCAGCTGGATTTCTGGCCCGCTGTTTGCTTAACTGATCCCAGCACAGAGAAAACGCCGGATCAGGCGTCAACCTATTGACATCAGTGGAGAGTTATCGTGGTCAGCCCCGTCTCAAACGACAAAATATTGCCGCAGACAGCGGAACGTCCAGCCCGGAAACGGGCACAGGGAGAGCAAGTCGGCCAACAGAAAGCCACGCCCGCGGAAAATGACTCGGTGAAGCTGAGCCAGGGTGCACAACTGGCGAACCAGGAAGCGGACGGGCCGAGACGCAGCGGAAACATTACCAGTGCGGAACAGGCCCACTCCCTGGTCAGCAGGATACGTGAACAGCTGGAGAACGGGGGGGCAGCCGCCAGCGCGGCTCATGGCCGAATGGAGAGTGGCCTGTTAACCAGCCTGTTGCAAGCGAGCAGCGCCTGATCCGGATTCGCCACTCCACAGGCAACTGCAGCAGCACCATTGCCCAGGCAGGCCGCTCATTCCCGGTCTGCCCCGATCTCCATCCGTTCCACCTCGGCCAGAGTAACCGTGCGCTCATCGGTCGTCAAAAAGGTCCGCCCCTCGATATCACCCTTGTAGGCGCGGTAGGTGGTGGACTGGCCGCTCCGGGTATCTATTACCCTCACCGTCACCACCTGGTAGGTATCACGCCACTGGTGATAGAGGTAGAGTGAAGCACCGGCGAGCATCAGAAGGACCAGTCCCGCTGCCAGGAACCGGACCAGCCGCCTGCGCCCGGGGGTTTCTGCAGAAGGCGCGTTCAGCACCCGCAATTCCGGTGCTGACTGTTGAGTCGCGCGCTGTCTGCGCATTCTCAGGGTAAGGATGGCACCGGCGATGACCAGCGCTGTCAAAAGGAGTTTCAGGAACATGGGCGGCTACCTTACCATGGGCCTGTTATTGACGCTATTATTCGGTAAAGGGATCAAAACAACACGGCTGGCATGAATAAACTCCTACTCCTGACACTCATCATTATCGTTGGCCTGACCGGCTGCAGCGATCCGGACAAGCCTTCCATATCGCTCCACCTGGCGATCGAACGGGAGGACATCAACCAGATCGAGCGCCACATTTTCTGGGACAGCGATCTCGACAAGCCCGATATCAATGGCCAGGCGCCCCTGCATGTTGCGGCGTCGAACGGTGGATACATCGTGGTGAAGCTGCTGGTTGAGAAAGGGGCGGACATCAACGCCCGGGACCAGGAAGGGCTCACGCCACTGGATCGGGCCGCCCTGAAAGGCAGAACCCAGGTTATGGAGTACCTGGTTGGACAGGGGGCCGAGCACGACCCGAACCGGTTGCTTGAACGGGTGGTCCGGTCCGGCGTGACGACGCGAGACATCATTCCGGCCCTGCAGCGAATCGGCGCCGACCCTGACCACCGCAACGAGCAAGGCGAGACTCCGCTGTCGATCGCCATCGCGAATGGCAACCGGGTTCTGGTGAAAAACCTGATAAAGAACGGGGCCGATGTTAATCTGGCCACCACGGACGGGACCTCACCACTCGACCTCGCCAGGGAGCAGGGCGACCCCGACATAATCCAGATGCTGCGGCTCAACGGCGCGCAATAGGGGATGATACAAAATTATCCGCTCTGTATCGTGACGGGGATCATTACATCTGTTAAGTTTCGCCAGCACCCCGGAAAGCGGGAACCGGCAGCAATCATTAACTCCAGGCCCGCCGGGGCCGGACATACAGGATTCAAAAGAGATGGCATCATCGGTCGAAGAGCTCACCATCAACTATTCGGAAGACGGCATTGACGTGGTCAAGGAGCTGGACAAAGTGGTCCTCTCCAAGGGAGCCTGGTCAACCGTGATGTTCCGCTACCAGGAGTGGAACCGCTCCAAAAACGAGTACAGTCCGGACAAGTACAGCATCCGCCGTTACCAGAAACGCAATGGCGAGTATATCCCCAAGTCCAAGTTCAACATCTCCAGCAAGGCCCAGGCCGAGGGCATAATCGAGGCACTCAATCGCTGGATCAAGGAGTAGGAGGCGGCCGTACGGGAGGCTACTGGAGACCGATCTGCGAAGGCCAGTCTGCCAGCTCCGAGAGCACCCGCTTTCCCGCCGCGTCAATGCCCGGATCAACCATCAGCCTGGCCAGTTGCCGGCGATAACCATCCAGGTTGATGCTGCCGCCTCCCTCCTCCGACTTCAGCCGGTCCAGGCGAAACTCGTTCCAGCGCTCTCTTTCGCTGGCCAGTAGCGTCTCCGGCCAGTTGCGGGCACGGTAGCGGAACAGCATCTCCGGCAGGCGCGGATCGTCGAAGGTCAGTTCAAGTTCAGCCAGCATTTCCGGTGTTGCCGTGCGAACCCGGTCAATCCGTTTGCGATCCTCGTTATTGAAAAAGTCTCCCGCATAGAGAGCCTGGTCCGGATCGGTAACCGGCGCGAACTGGCGCTGACCGTGCACGGAGGCGATCTTCTCCGCCACTCCCGCTGCCGCCTGCAATCGCGCCAGATGTGCCATTCCCAGCTCCCGATCGATCCCCCAGCGCTCGGCGGCTTCATCAGTCAATGTACCCAGGGGCACTACTACCGGGCACTTGTTGAGATGCACCGTCTTCAATGGAATACGCTCCACTCCCTCCGGCATCTCGTCACGTGGTGTGAACAGACGCGCCTGAATCGCTTCCACATCCAGTTCGATCAGGGGCTGCGGATCGGCGGCCAGATCGAACACGATGACACCGTTGGGATTGGTCGGGTGTTTGGCCAGGGGTACCACCATGGCGATACATCCCTTGTCCGCCGGATACATGGAGGAGACATGGAGCACCGGCCTCTGGGCCCTCAGATTGAGCAGGGCGGCCACCTTCTGTTTTCCGCGATTTGCGAACAGGTAATCAAACAGCTTCGGTTGCCGCTCTCTGACGAGCCGTGCCAGGGAAAGGGTGGCATGCACATCCGACAATGCATCATGCGCGGCCTGGTGACTTATGCCGTTGGCCTCGGTCAACTCCTCCAGCCGGAAGCTGGTGCTTCCATCTTCCTTTTTCGGCCACGCAATGCCCTCCGGCCGCAGTGCATGGGTCAGCCGTACCATGTCGATAATGTCCCAGCGGGAGTTTCCATCTCGCCACTCCCGGGCATAGGGGTCAAAGAAGTTGCGATAGAGCCCGTAGCGGGTGAATTCATCATCAAAGCGGATGCTGTTGTAGCCGACACCACAGGTACCGGGGCGTGCCATTTCGCGGTGAATCATGGCGAAGAACTCCGCCTCCGGCACTCCCTCTCGAAGTGCCTGCTGGGGCGTCAGACCGGTCACCAGGCAGGCCTCAGGCTGCGGCAGCATGTCATCCGCCGGCTTGCAGAAGAGGCTCAGGGGCTGGTCGATGACATTAAATTCATCATCGGTGCGAATGCCGGCAAACTGGGCCGCCCGGTCACGACGCGGGTCCGCACCCCAGGTTTCGTAGTCGTGCCAGTA
>JAPHTA010000359.1 GCA_026196475.1 Sedimenticola sp. | reverse complement strand
GGCCGGGTCCACGTGGCTGAAGCGGACCAGCCGCCGGGTCACAAAGACCAGTCCCTCGCCATCGCCCACCGGGCGTAACTGCAGTGCGTCGTCTCGTTTTGTCATGCATCACTCGCTGGGTTAAGGGCATTTTCCCGGCCTGCGACTTGTTACCGCTGGTTCCCCCGGTAGCGGGACGGCAATTGGAAGCCCTGGTTCATTCCTGGCCCAGAGAATACCTGCATCGTCCCACGTTTTCTATAAAACCGGCTCCTTCTCCGTCTTCTCGACGGTAACACTGTAGTATGTGCCGCCCATGCCATCCGGCACAAAACTGACCAGTACGGGCACCTTCTTTCCACAAGCGGCCACTGTCCAACGCTCGTCCACCCTAACAGGCCGGGTTTGCGCCGGCAGTAGCTCCGATTGTATCGGTTTGAATTCAAGAATTTCTGTCCGGATCGAATCTATACGATTGCAGTCAGCATAGGCTTTTGCCAGTAAAACTACTTTCGCCTTGGTATCGGATTTCAGCACATTCCCAGCTGTAGACTCGCCATTGACCGGAACAAACGCCATACACCCAGAGAGGGTTGACAGGAACAAGAGCGCAGACATGCATAGCTTTGTATTCAATTCCATTTGTTTATCCTTGCTAGATATTTGTTGACATCCAGTGAATCCCTACCCGGAGCAAGTTCTACTGGGCCAAGATCAATCTAGGGAACGTCTGAAAAAGTCATGAAAAGCAACTCAGCCATTCGGAAATGTTCATGCTTTTCACCATAAAACCGTTTCTTGAGCGATATTTTGCTCATTCTGGCGGGAATTCAGCCAGTTTCCCGTGCCCGACTAATCAATCGGGCGGACTAACCCTACGCCCGACATCTCAACCTTCGCCGAGCGAGGTACAGATTAGTCAACGCGCTGAGAACAAACAGAGCATGAGCATTTTTGGCAAGACCGCGGTAGCGGACCCTGGTAAATCCAAATACCCGTTTCATGACGCCAAAGACATGCTCGACCTTAGCCCGAACTTTCGACTTGGTACGGTTGCGTCGCCTGTCGACATCAGACAGCGGTTTATATCGACTACCTTTTGCTTGGATAAAGTCCTTGGCACTGGGCGCACACCGTTCAATGACTTCGCCCTGCCCAGCGTACGCCGAGTCTCCCCAGACGCGCGTCTCATCGCCGTGCAACAGGTCTTCAAGGACCTGCGAATCATGAACATTGGCCGCAGTCGCAGCCACCGAGTGAATGATCTTGGTCTTGCTGTCGACGCCAATGTGCGCCTTCATGCCGAAGTACCACTGATTACCCTTCTTGGTCTGGTGCATCTCCGGGTCACGCGATTTCTCTTTGTTCTTGGTGGAACTCGGTGCATTGATAATGCTGGCATCGACGATGGTACCGTTGGCAATCTTCATCCCTTGGGTCTGAAGGTATTCTCCAACAGACTGGAACAACTGGTCACCGAGTTCGTGCCTTTCCAGCAAGTGGCGGAAGTTGAGAATTGTGGTTTCGTCCGGAACCGGCTCGCGCCCGAGGTCAATGCCGACGAATCGACACATGGACCGGGATTCATACAACGCCTCTTCGGCACCGGGGTCGGACAAATTGAACCAGTGCTGCAAAAAGTAGATGCGCAGCATGCGCTCCAAGCCTATGGGAGGTCGTCCGTTACCCGCCTTGGGATAAAAAGGCTCGATAACCTCACACAGTTGGCGCCAAGGCACCACACTGTCCATCTCGGCAAGAAACTTCTCTCGCCGCGTAGGTTTGCGAAAGCGTTCAAAATCGCCAGTTGCAAAGGTTTGTTGCTTCATCAATATCAACCCATTCCGAACAATGTGGGTATTATCGCAAATATTGGGACTTAATCAGAGTTGCCCTAGTCTGAACAACCCGTTGGGTAGAAAGATGAACTTCCTTGCAACCATTTTATCATTTGCATTGGTATGGACTTTCGCTATCGAGGTTTTCTCCAGTGTCGAGTGTCTTAATGACTACTGTCGCTCCTGGATAGGCACTGCACAATGCATTTCTTGCGGTGTATATACGTGAGCCTTCAGCAGTAATACGGATATTCTCAGATAACACCGTACCGCTCTGATCCACTGCATCCAGTTCGTAGACACCGGACAAAGTCAGGCAGCCGCTCAATAACAGCGCAAAAACTATTGCTGACATGATTCCCTTCATCTAAATCTCCTTTACGTTTTGATTAAATTGATAATTTTTTGTACGTTTAATGGCATAACCGACGGGGTATGCATATTCGCCTATTCTAACTTCTGGGTTGTTGATCAAGTGTCGGATTAGCTTTCGTTATCGCGATGCATATCGCTAGATCTATAACACAATGTCGATCTTTGGTTTGCTAGAAGGTCTCAATTTTGTTCTATATTCATGCTTTTCTGGCAATACAATCTCAAGGCGTTGTGATTTATATTTTGAAGATCAGCAAATGGGTTATTTGCAGAAGCCATGCCGTCACCTTCACCAGCTATTCTTTTTTATTGGATGTGTTGGATTTTTCAGAACACTCCAGTTTAAAGCTATGGTTGACAAATGGATGCATCTTGATACTTAACGCAAAATTTGCTGTTGATCCTGCGCGTAAGATCTCGCACAGGAACTTCTTTGATGGATAACTTACACGCCGGCAAGTCTGGGTAGTTACCACATGACGATGCATAACGCGTGTGCCTAAACTTAAATCCTTCCTTTTCCATACATCTATATGAAAGCGCTATATCGTTTAGCTCCATATCTACATCACCAAGGTCATATCCACACTCTAGCATCGCGGTTCTCACGCCAACGACAGTCTCTCCTTTCTTTGACCAAAGCTCCCATGGATCCGGAACTGGCTGAAATGGCTTGTTTACGCATCCATATTGGGCTAGCGCTAACACGCATACAATTTGCCTATAGAGTTTCATAATATCGCTATCTAGCTGGCGTCAAGATTGGTGTAGAGCCACTCCAATAATCATCTATTATTTTCTGCCGCTCTGGGGACTTTAATTCTGGCTTAAAGTTAGTAGCATCTACATAGTAAAGATTGTGCGAGGTATCTGGCTCGCCTATCACAGCTCGGAACATCTCAGTCAACACACTACTGTCCTGCGGTACGGTTCCACCCGTTGGTGGATTGTTGCCTACAAAACGACCCACCGGATCAGCTACATGATTCTGATACTTCAACACCATTTCTGCTTGCATTTCCTCTGGCATACCGGAACGGTCCTGCAAACCACTGAGCAGAATATCTGCCTGCACAGCATTGTAGGCCGGGCCGAAGAAGTTGACTGTCGCATGGCTCAGGGATCCTTTCGAATCAGGCGTATTCTCCAGTGACTCCATAGCGTTTCCGATGGTCATTGCGCCACGGCTGTGCCCGTCCATGTGGAGACCACTTTGGCCGTATTGTTCCATCGTGTTTTTCACCTGTGCCGTGGAGTTGGTCAATCCCAGCAGATCACTTTCCAAGAATCTCTGGTAACCGGCAATCATCAGTTCAGATACCACTCTGTTTGCTTCGGGAAAGTGGACCAGATATAGCGGTCCGGATTCGGAAGAATGTTGGAGTGCATACTTCGCCGCTGCCTCTTCATCATTGAATATTCCATTAGCGGCAATATGTATCTTCCCATCCGAGCCAGGCCTGAGATTGCGCTTTTCCTCTTCACTCAACAGTCTGAGCTTTAGCTTACCTGTATTTGAGTCAACAAGGGGTTGGCCACTTTCATCCCGCAATATTTCATAGAAGGGATGATCCCTAAGGAACATTGTCCGGTACGCCTCGTCGGAGAACTTGACCGCTTCGGCGAAAACCGCCTGCTTTATCTTTTGTTCTGTTTCCACCTGTCGCCGCATTCCATCAGCATCTTGTTTTTCTGCTGCTCGGTAGCTGTTATCGGTGTCACGATTCAGCAGGGCTATCGTCTCTTCGGTGGTTCGTCCTGTAAGCTTCTTCTGCTTCTGCTCATCGGTGATAACAACAGTACCCTCACCAATGGCAGCGCGGGTCCATCCGCTTGAAGCACCAGCTCGCTCACCATTCAGAGCCGTGTTGGCAATCACACCTTTGGCGATGCCGTATTTGCCCTGCGTCAGCATGTCGGTAGAGAGGCTCTTTCCAGAGGCCTCAGCAGAAGCGGTGGAACGATTACTGAGATCTTCAATGGCAAGAGTTTCGGTCGTAAGTCGATTTTGATCTCCAACAATAGCCTTATCGCTGCTCGCGATGATGCCGCCCTTTAGGCCAGTATTGCCATCCACTTCAATATCGAATCCACCTCCACCTGCGCGGATACCTGACGGTTCAGTGACAGAGGCGTAGTCACCTGTCGCGGTGAGACGGGCTTTCGATAGGGAAGCATTAAGCGAACCGGCGCCAACAACGGGTATGCTCAATCCCGCGCTGCTGCTTTTTTCCCGCGCCTGGTAGTTGGCAGAGTCCTGGACACTTTCGATGAGAAGGTCTCCACCAACACTAGCGGCAACGCTATCCCCGCTCACCACCGCGCCCTTGAGGGTGGTATTGTTCCCCGATCGCAGGGTGGCTGTGCTCCCTGCGTTGACCCGGGTTTTGATATGGGTTAGCTCCGTATTGTCGATAGCACCATCGCTCCGTGCAGCCGAGGCGGTAACCGAGATGCCTGTGCTCCCGGGTCCCATTCCAATGCGAACTCCGAAACTGCCGCTACTGCTCTTGTTCAGGTCGCGCTGGATCATCCCGCTTTCAGCCGCAATAAGGTCTATATTCTTGCCACTATAAAGTGAGATATCCCGTGCCGCAGAAATCTGGCTACCGCGCACAAGGATTTCACCCTCCATTTCTTCATTCGTGGCAATCAGACTGATATCACGACCAACCTGTATTGTTGAACCGACAGCGATCGTACGATCGATATGGCTGCTACTCTCGCTTTTGCTACTGCCCAGGCTGATATTGAAAGTGAGTCCACCCATCTTATCAATGACAGTGGCGTCCCGGGTTTCCGGGGTGCCATCTTGATTGGTTTCACCGGTTTTGATCTGCCCTTCTTTACCGCCGATCTTGCTGCCTTGGCCAGCTTTCACCTGCTCGTAGGCATTATTGGCCGACAGCGCTGCCGTTGCGGCAGCCAACGCCTGCATCCTGGGATCATCAACCTGCTTTGCGGCCTCATACATCTGCTGGACCGTCTGCACCGAATCAATGACCGGGTTGGAGATGCTGATAGTCAGGCCAGACTGTTTAAAGCGGGATTCGGATCGGACTGTCATTCTGTTCTGCGCCTCAATGACTTCGATACTCTTGGCGGCGACCGATATACTTCCTTCTGGCGCCAGCAGGTTGCTACCACGCTGGGTATAGTCACTGCCAGACTCAATCACCACATCACCTTTGACACTTCCGATAGTGCTTTCTACCGCCGTGCTGGACAGGTGATCCAGCTTGTTGCTCATCTCTCTTTTACCCAGGGTGATTCCGAGTCCGCCACTGGTCATCAGACCGGATTTCTTCTCGCTGTGATGACTGTAACTTGAAGTGGTTTGTTTCTCACTCTGGATATCGATATTGTTCTCCGCCTGTAGTGTAACGTTCTCAGTGCTAACTACCTGCGAGCCCGTGACAGATAAATTGTGTCCAGCCTGTAGATCCACCCGATCCGCGCTCAGCGTGCTTCCCACTACATGGCTGGTGGTACTGCGATGCTCATCGATCGTCTGCTTGGAGGCGAAAAGGCCACTCTTAGCGATAAATTGTCGACGGCTTATTCCCTGCTCTTCCACACCTGCACCAACAGTAAGGTCACGTCCCGCACCCACCACCAAAGTACCGTCACTGTTAATCCCAGCTGCATGGATGTCGATGTCGGAGCCTGCCAGCAGGGCAAGATCTCCAGCGCTTCCGATCTGTGTCCCTACCTCCTCGGACCGGGTTTCTGTGCGATAACTGCGTGAATCCCACACAACAGCATCTCGCCTACGTGTGGTAGTAGTATCGAGGCTAATGTTATTGCCAGCCACGAGCCCCGTGAGTCCGCTCTCACCACGATTAACTATCCGGGCCGTTTTGAGATGGATATCTCGCCCGGCCTCCGCCAGGAGCCTGCCGCCTGAATCCACTACCCTCAAGGTACCAGCGCCGTCAAGATCCCTCCGTTGAAATTGGCTTACCCCAACCTGTTCGGCCTCCTCATGGGTTGCTGTTCGAACAGAAATGTCTCTCTCTGCACGCAATACCAGGTTCTGGTCCGACTGGAACAGTCCGGCCTTGTTGTCGATATCCTGCTTCGCCGAAAGTTCGACGCTGTTTCCGGAGATTGTTCCCCGTGTGTTGCTGATGTTATCCGCTTCCAGCTGGAGTACATTTTTCGCCTGAATGGTACCCTGGTTAAGCAGATCACCGGAAATTTCGACATCCATGTTTCTACCGGCCAGAAGAGCTCCTTTACCATTCAGATCGCCGGACTCCAGAACGGCGTATAACTGCGGTACCAACACCCTTTCTGTTCGTCCATCTTCCAGTACAAGCTCCTGCTCCACCAGCCAGACGATATCACTGGTGAGATGGGCCATTTGTTCGGCACTAAGGGCAATGCCCGGCTGCAGGTCATAGGAACGGGAAAAGGTCACGCCGGCATTCATCAGAGCCTTGAACTGCTCCTGGTCATCATCAAAGCCGGCCAGATAACGCTTGCCGGTCAACTCGGTAACCTGGCGCTGAATCAACAGCTGTTCATAAAAACCGTCGCCAAAGCGGCGGAGCATATTTGTTGGGTCGAGCCCCAGCTGGCCGAGCATGTAATCAGAGGTCAACCACTCCCGGTAACTGGTGAAACGCAGGTCTGTTTCGATAAGATGGCGAGACCCGGCACCAGCGGTAACCTGGTAAAACGGACTCTCCGGGAAGTGGATCACTCGGCCACCAGTCGCTACTACCCGTTCTGGTGCTGCGGAACTCCCGCTTACGCTTAATGGTGCGATTTGAACAGCATTGGCGGGAATCGCAGCTTCCTGTTCAAGGCGGGCCATTGGAAGCGTAATGCTTGTAACCTGGTCCGCTGGCGCATACGCTGTATGCGCAGACTCTCTCCGGCACTTGCTTTTCCCCATGGATCCACAGTAATCAATCCAGCTGAACCAGGTCGTGCCACGATCGGTCACTCGCCGCTCCAGCACCCCTTCCCTGTTCTCAAGGCTTCCCAGATTGGCCTGCAGAGTGCCACCTGCCAGGACATGGCTCTTGTCATTCAGCAGGTTGTCCACTTCCAGCTTCATGTCACCGCCAGAAATCAGCTTCGCCGGTGCACTTTCGGCAACAACTTCCTCGGTCACGTTACGCAGATAGTCGTAGGCGTAATAGTCCTCGCCATTGACCCATTTCTGTTCGAAGTGATGTTCATCCACAAGCACCGGCTTCACGGTTTTGCTGAAGTGGGTATTGCTGTTACTCACTTGACCCGCGGCAATTCTCAGTTGGCCCACCGCTTCGATCGTTGCGCTTAGGTTCTCCAGGCTGCCAGCCTTGCCAATAGCCGCTCCATCCTCATCCAGCCCACCCCCAATCACCAGGTCGCCTGCGCTGAACAGGAGGGCATTCTCCCGGTTCACCAATGTTCCAACCCCAACATCCAGGCGGCTTCTGGCCGCTATGACGCCGGAGGCCCCATCAGACTCCCTGTTAAGCAGCCGGGAAGCCGTCAACATCAAGTGATCGGCATAGATACGTCCCGTTCCGACATTATCGATCTCGGTTGCGACAAGACGCACATCGACACCATCCACCACTCCCCGATTTTCCATCCGATCTGTAGCCGATAACGAGGTGCTCGCAGCATTTATTACGGCCGGATCAAGATTGGCAATATTGGTTGCCTGCAGACTGACCTCGCCCTGCGCCTGAATCTGGCCATCGTTGACAAGATCTCCCGACGTCTTCAGCTCAAGCAGCTGATCCGCCTGTATGTTTCCACTATTGGAGAAGCCCCGCTTCAGATTGATTTTGATACTTGCAGAAGAGTGTATGTCACCATCGCCTGTGAGCGTATTTCCCACCAGGGAAAGCTCTCCGCCTGCCACTAGAACGCCGCCGGTGTTACTTACTGTCAGGGCGCTGTCATGAGCAGCCTCTCGCACCGTCAGATCCTGACCGGAAGAGATCCGGCCACCGCTGTTGTCTATGTTCTCACCAGCGATCACCTCCAGCCGGCTTTCCGAAAGGAGTCGTCCCTGTCTGTTGTCAACGCTTTCTGAGTTCAGTTGCAGTGTCCCTGCACTGACGATGCCACCACTCTCTCCTGTTTCGGAGTTGTCCAGATGGTACCCGGCAGTATCGATACTCAGGATTAATCCAGCCTCGACCAACCCGTTCCTGTTATCCAGGTCTCCACCGTCAATGCGCAGGCTGTCCTGCGCAATGAGACTGCCTCCTCCGTTTTCGATTGGTGCAGTACCTGTATCAACCGTAACTGCATTCCCCGATATCAGGCCCTGTTTGTTGTCCAGACCCGCGCTGACCAACTTCAAATCGGCAACTGACTCCAGGTGGTTTCGATTGACCAGCTTTCCATCCACGGTAATAGCAATATCGCCTGCCGATGAACCGATCACACCGGCATTCCGGACACCAACGCCATCCTCGGTACCCACAAGAAGGATGCTTCCGGCATACATGCCGCCCAGCGCCTTCACGTCCACTGCAAATTCCGGTTTCTCTCCCGGTTCGGCGTACGCTCGTTGCAACGAGCCATTAACCGCAACATCATTTGTACCTGTCACCAGGTTCAATCTTCTGGCCCAGATCCCTGCATTGACCTTCACGGCACGGGCAATCAGATCCGTATAATCACTATCGCGACTGTCGAGCCCAAGCCCCTCGACGACTATCTCCCCACCGCGTACCTGGAAGCCGGTCAGGGTGCCATTTTCAAACCGGGGCTGACCGGTTGTCAGCGTCGTGCGATAGGCATTGATGAAGCCGCATCCGGAACAGGTGATTCCAGCCGGATTGGCCACAATCACCTGGGCGCGGTCACCCGCCACCTCGACAAATCCCTGGAGATAAGAAGGATCATTTGCGTTAACCTCGTTCAGGATGATCCGTGCGGTGCCGCCCGCCAGGCTGGGATTGCCATTTATCCAGCCTGCCAACCGGGTCCTGGCCGGTTCCCTGGTATTGTTCAGAATGACCCCCTCGGGATCCACGTCAAAGCGGGTGTACAGGTTATGCGATACGCCGGCGTGATCCGGTGCCTGGATGTCTATCTGGGGTGTTCCGTTCGCTGCCCGAAGTATTGTCGGCCTTTTGTCGGAGGGGGCTGAGCCATCAGCGACAATATCCGCCCATGCACTGCTTGCCGGAGAGATCAGCAATGCTGTTATCACGGATAGCATCCTGAATTGGAACACTCTCCGGTTGCCACAGCGCGTTGGGCTCTTCAGTCCCCCCGGCCTGAATACCGATGAAGATACCGATCGTCCACGGGAGCGGACGAATTCCGCGACCGCCACCCAAGTCCCACGCGAAAGATTGAAAACTATCCGATACCGGTTTCTGTTCATCCCTGACTACCTGTTGTCCATCCCTGGTTATGTCGACCACCCCCGCCGGATACCAGGTACAAGCCAGTGTGACCTGATACATGATCCGTGCCCCACTTCGACATATTCATGGCGCATCCTGCGCCCTTTCGAAGCAGATCCGGGTCAATCACATGCAGGCAACCAACACCACCGGTCTAAGCCAGGGCACCAAAAACCTGCTTGAATTGATTTGGAAAGAGTGAACGGGGTCTGGGTCAGGATGAAGATACCAATTCTGCGATACTCCATCCGCACTCTAGAGGCGAATTATATTCACGCAGCAGAAGAAGTAAAGTATTTAGCCATGAAGTCGAAAGCCAGTATTCAAAGGTCGTGAGGAATTGACTCCATATCAACGGCATAGCGGGTGCTACGCCCACCACCAGGCAGCTTGCGCAGGCAGCCCTTGCTCACCTTCGCCATTGACTGACACTTCCGTGCAGTGATGCCCTGGTCGAACACAACGAATTGACCGCCTTGTTATATGCCCTATAATGCGCATTTATATGCGCATAGACGCTTCGACCGCTACTGGAGGCAGAAATGCAACGATTATTCGATGAAAATGCCCCGAGAAAACCCACTAACCTCAGTGTAAACAGTGACTTATTAGCAAAAACGCGGGCTTTGAAAATCAACCTTTCAGCAACTCTGGAACGGGCGCTTGAAAGCGAACTGGCCGCAGTTGAGGCAAAAAAATGGGCCTCTGAGAACAAAGAAGCAATACAGGCGTACAACGACTTTGTAGATGAGAATGGCTGTTTTGGTGATGAGTTTCGGGAATTCTGATGGCCCAGTTCGACGTTTTCAGAAATCCTAGTAACACTACTCGCAAACACTATCCGTACCTCGTTGATATTCAGAGCCCATATCTTGATGAATTGGCTACACGGATAGTAATTCCACTAGGCAAAGCGTCGTTGTTTAAAAACACCGCCATGAAAGGATTGACCCCAGAAGTGGTTTTTCATGACGAGAATCTACTATTGCTAACACCTCAAATTTCATCCATTTCCAAGAAACAACTCAACGAGCCCATTGGTTCGATATCACATTTGCGCGATGAGTTAACAAACGCACTGGATTTCGCCATTTTTGGCATTTAGCAGTTGATCGCGTCTCGCACATTTTTTTGAAATATGCGACTGCCAGATAATTTGTAAAAAGCGGCTTGTAGATCTGTCCACGGCAGGCGGATTGTCGCTATGTTTAATGGACAGTATCCAAGCAGAATTCGCTAAGCGTCCTGCCGGCAATGTCTCCAATAACCCTCACGTTCTCATAGAATTCTATCCGCAGGAACAGTTTTCGTATTTGAAAGGAGCTGGGGTGATTCTTGTAAAACCGGGATTTTTTAGGAAGTGCCTCAACAGGGCCAGCAACCTCACCCCTTCTTCCCATACCCCAACAACTGGCTGCGCAGCATCTTGGGCAGGCCGGTGATGCTGAGAGTGTCCTTGTCGCTGTCGTAGTGCACCCGCCGGTTGAGCTGGCTGGATGAGAAGCTGATCGCCAGGTCCTTTTCCCGGCCGGCGAACTTGACGTAGCGCTGCAGGCTCTTGCGGTCCAGCAGCAGGCCGCCCTCGCTGCCGGGCAGGTTGTCCGCCAGGTAGCTGGAGAAGGCGCCGGCGTCCACCGCATCCACTGACTGACAGAGGCGGTCGATCGCCACCGGCTCGTCCTTCAGGTCCTGCTCCACGCAGTAGGCCACCACCTGGTTACGGAAGTCGCCCACCTGCTCCTCGTCCACCTGGCGGGAGAAGTGCTCCACCTGCTC
>JAPHTA010000275.1 GCA_026196475.1 Sedimenticola sp. | reverse complement strand
TCAACAAGGACGAGGAGGCGCCGATCTTCCAGGTGGCGGACTATGGCCTGGTGGCGGACCTGTTCCAGGCCCTGCCGGAGCTGGCGGAGCAGCTGTAGCCATTCCGCCAGGAGATATTGCAAACGGGTAAATGAAACGCCCCGGCCTGAAAAGGTCGGGGCGTTGTTCGTTGCGGGATGACATTATGGTGTGAAGTGCCGGTTGCCAGGTCTGGAACAGACAGTCAGTCGAAAGCGCTTTACCTGCATGCCTCATTTACTGCCGGAGAGTCAGTCAAAGAAACGGGTAAACTGCTCCACCTCTTCACGGGGTGTGCGGTAGCTGTTTACCGGGGCGCTTTCATCCTCGTAGCCGAGTGCCATCCCCACTACCAGCCTTTTCTCTTTCGGGTAGCCCAGTTCCTGTTTCACTATCTCGGGATACTCGCCCAGTGCCGCCTGGGGACAGGTTGCAAGCCCCTCCTCGAGGGCGACCAGCATGATCGACTGGATGAACATGCCGTAGTCCAGGTAGGAGCCGGTTTCCAGTATCTGATCGATAAAAAAGAACAGCATCACCGGTGCATCAAAGGCGCGGTAGTTGGCGGCCCACTGATCCTGCTGGCGTTGCCTATCCTCCCGTTTTATATCCAGGGTTGAGTACATCTGCAGACCACACGCGCGACGGCGCTCCTTGTAGATACCTTCCCAGGTGACCGGGTAGTACTGGAACTCCATGGCACCTTTATCGCCGGTGCGAAAGGCGGTCTCCATCAGGTCTCCCAGGCGGCGACGTTTTTCACCTGTCACCACCGCCACCTGCCAGGGTTGGGTGTTGGTTCCGGACGGTGCATGACGTGCCGCCTCCAGAATGCGAATAATCTTCTCCCGTTCCACCTCTTGGGGAAGAAAAGCACGGGTGGCCTTGCGTTTGTGCAACGCTTCACTTACCTGCATCGACCTGCTCCGGTTCACCTTAACGTAAACGTCATAATAGTGATTTGCGGCAGGTTAGCCAAGTGACAAACCAGCCTTTCGGATGGCGGGGTGCATCGGGTCTCTTCATCGCCGGTGGGTGATTCAGGAACGTAGCATATGCTGCTGACCGGGAGGGTTCGATGCAGGTCGATCGGGTCGGTTTTCAGAAATTCGCGACAGCGAATGAAATGAATCCCGGACAGTCGGTAATGTTGTTCAAGATTGCCTTATTGTCCCCGGGCAGAGAAAAAGCCCATCCGGGATGGAACCACGGATGGGCTTCAGGGTGTCATCGCGTAACGTGAGGCGGGGCTTCAGCCAGCGCTTGTCTCGCTCTTCACTGCAGCCTTTTTTGCCCGGCGTTTCTTGGTCGCCCTGCGCTTCTTGGGGGCAGTCGTCTTGGCCCACTCCTTCTCGAACTTTTCCAGCGCTTTCTGCTCGCCCGTGAACTTCTTCAAGGCAGTGGCAGAGTCTTTCATCTGCTGCTTGGCATCGCGCATCTCTTCACGAAGCTCGGAGACCTTCTGACCTGCAGTGCGCAGGGCGTCACGTGCCCGGGCCAGTTGTCGCAAGGCGGCGGGTGTTCTGTTGGAGGCGGCCTTTTCCGCGGCCTTGTTTTTTCGATCCCGTTGCGCAGACTGTTTTTCCAGCGCCTTGTCGAGACGTACCTTGATGCGCTCGACACTCTTCTCGGACTGGGCTGCGGCCTTTTCATATGCGGCGCCTAATTGGGTGCGGGTTTTTTCAACCAACTGCTGAAGATCTGCTGTGGAGGAGGGTGAACGTGCTGCCTTCTTGGTAACACTCTTTTTCGTTGCACGGGTGGCGGTTTTTTTTGCCGCGCGTCTTTTAGTCGTTCTTGCCTTTTTTGTTACCATTCGGTGGTTCCCCATCAGAGTCTGTGAAATTGAACAGGAATAAGATCATCTCCGTTCCTGAATATTGCCAAAGATAGATGGTGTTGCCAAGTACGAGCTGCCAACCGGTTGCAGATAATCATGATATGTAATGTGTATTCTTCAGCTGAAACAGGATGTGATGAACGATAATGATCCTTTGATAACGGCTTCAAGTGTTGATGACGGATTGTTCGTGAGGGAACGGTCGTCACGCTTTAAGATATTTTCCTGGTTGGTTTATACCCGCAGGTAACGGCAGGGATACGGTAGTACATACGGCAGCAATCTGTTTTGACCAGGTTGCACGGAATCGTACGCAGGGCCAGATGTATCGGCACGTACCTGGTGCTACTTCGATATGCAAACATACAGCTCCGGTATCGGGTCAGCCATGTCGGAAAGGAACAGAGACAAGCGTAATTTCCGCCAATTGCTCGATGGCGCGCCAACTCGTACTTGGGCGGGCATGCACTACGTTACACGGATTTCACGCAGCGAATATCGCAACTTGCCGGTTCCTGTTCGCGTTCACCTGTTGCTCGCTGGTGCGTTCAACCGGGCGCCGCAGGGCAGGATCGGGGATTTGATAGAGTGTGCGGGTCATCTCGATTCATTCCCGCCTACCAACCCCGGGGCCAGATGTTTCCGACCTGGCAAGCCGGCCAGGTCCCGTTGGTCGCCGCGCCGGGAGGGGAGATTTTGAGGCTGCAGCGGGTCAGACAATTTTTTCCTATCGACGATTAAGTAACACTATGGCCTGCCGATAGCCTATACCAGCCACAGGAAATCGTTACGCGAGTTTATTTCTTGTATCTTCGGACACACAACGCAATCATCAGGCTGTCGTGACTTTAAAACGTGTACAAAATTCAGAGAGCGAAAGCGGCCAGCAGCAACGCATGCTGCTGTTCACCCTGTTTGGCCGCCAGGTCTTCGGTATCAATGTACTCAAGATAAAGGAGATCATCCCCTACCACCAGATGAACAATCTTCCCGGCTCTCATCCGGCGATTATCGGGCTGGCGCGTCTGCGCGGTAAACCGTTCCCGGTGATCGATCTCTCCCTGGCCATCGGCCTTCGGGGGGGTAATCCGGAGGCTGGGTTTGAAGAGTGCTCGATTATAATTTCCGAGTTCAACCGGTCGTTGCAAGGCTTTCTGGTCCAGAAAGTTGATCGGATTATTCCCCTGGACTGGGATGCAATACATCCACCACCGGCGGCGACGGGACGCTTCAATTACATTACCGGTGTGATTGAGGTGGAGAACAATATTGTCGAGGTAATCGATGTTGAGCGTGTTCTGAACGAGGTCTCCCCACCAGCCGACAGCACCGGCAAGGGTGTCAACCTGACTGAAGAGCAGCTTCTGGCGCTGCGCAACAAGCTGGTGCTGGTGGTGGACGATTCCGGCCTCGCCAGAAAGCAGATCTCGCAGACTCTGGCCATGATCGGGATCGAACCGGTGATGGCCACCGATGGCCGGGAGGCGCTGGGCAAGCTGCACCAGTTGCACACCGAGGGTCGCACTGTCGATCTGATCGTCTCCGATATCGAGATGCCGGAGATGGATGGGTATACGCTGACCCGCGAGCTGCGCAAGGACCAGGATTTTGCCTCGGTCTATATCCTGCTCCACACCTCGCTGGCAGGAGCGGTCAGCCAGGAGTATGCCTCGGCCAGTGGTGCCAACGCGGCTCTGACCAAGTTCGTTACCGAGGAGTTGGCGGAAGCGGTGCTGCGCGGTCTCAGCCACGAACAATAGGGCACTGTTTCACCTGGCGGTTCTTGAAATCATCGGTTCAGGGTGTAGCGGCGGTTATTCAGGAGCCACGCCTATGCCACTGTCGGAAAGGCGGGTTAAACTGTCGTATCACGTGGCTATTTCAGACCAGACTACATGAACAGTGAGCAGGAGTACGCAGAGTCTATCCGCATACGGGGGCTGGTTCAGGGTGTCGGATTCCGGCCTACCGTGTGGCGACTCGCCAACCGGTGCCAGCTCACGGGACAGGTCTGGAATGATGCAGAAGGTGTGTTGATCGAGGTTGCGGGGCCAAAAGCGGCAATCGACCAGCTGGTGCAGCTGCTGCAAATCGAGCCCCCTCCGCTCAGTACCATTGATGCGATCGAGAGGGAGCCCTGTGCAACGCCACCAGCTGGTCCGGGTTTCTCCATTGTGGAGAGCCAGGGTGGCCGGGTACAGACCGGCATAGTACCGGATGCTGCAACCTGCGACGCCTGCCTTGCAGATATCCGCGATCCGGCCAACCGGCGCTACCGTTACCCGTTTACCAACTGCACGCACTGCGGTCCCCGGCTATCGATTGTGCACGCCATTCCCTATGATCGGGCGACCACCAGCATGGCTGCATTCGAACAGTGTCCTGACTGCCTGAGTGAATACCGGGATCCGGGCGACCGACGATTTCATGCCCAACCCAATGCCTGTCCGGTGTGTGGTCCCCGGGTCTGGCTGGAGAGCCGGGAGGGGCCGCTTTCCGACCTGGCTGACGAGGATGTGGTGAGCCGCGCTGCGACCCTGATCCGCTCCGGTGCAATCGTGGCAATCAAGGGGATAGGCGGTATCCACCTGGCCTGCGATGCCGCAAACGAAAGTGCGGTCGCCACGCTGCGCAGGCGCAAGCAGCGCTATCACAAGGCGTTTGCCCTGATGGCCAGGGATCTGCGAATGATCCGCCGCCATGCGCGGCTGAGTGAACAGGAGGCGCGCCTCTTGTCGAGCGTGGCGGCGCCCATCGTGGTCCTCGACCGGCTGGAGTCCTGTGACCTGGCATCCCGGGTGGCCCCAGGCCAGACCACCCTCGGCTTCATGCTGCCCTATACACCACTGCATCACCTGCTGATGGGGCTGCTTGATCGTCCGGTCGTGCTCACCTCCGGAAACCGCTCCGATGAGCCCCAGGTTATCGGCAATGATGAAGCGAGACGGCGGCTGGGCGAGATCGCCGATTACTGGCTGCTGCATGATCGGGAGATCGTCAACAGGCTGGATGATTCGGTGCTGCGGGTGATGAATGGCAGTGGCCGGCTGCTGCGTCGTGCGCGAGGTTATGCCCCGGCACCCATCTTACTGCACCCGGACTTCCGCTCTCTGCCCTCTGTACTGGCCATGGGAGGAGAGCTGAAGAACACCTTCTGCCTTTTGCAGGAGGGAAGGGCGGTTCTGTCACAGCACCTGGGTGACCTGGAAAACGTCGCCACCCTGACCGAGTACAGGAACACCCTGGCACTCTATCAGCGCCTGTTTCAGCATCAGCCCGTGCTGCTAACGGTTGATTACCACCCGGATTACCTCTCCACCCAGTGGGGAGAGCGGGCCGCCGCGGAACAGGGTCTGCAACTGCAACGGGTACAGCACCACCACGCCCATATCGCCGCCTGCATGGCGGAGCACGGTATGCCTCCGGATCAGCCTCCACTTCTGGGTATTGCCCTGGATGGCCTGGGCATGGGAGAGAATGGCGAGCTATGGGGCGGCGAGTTTTTCAGGGTGGATTTTGTCGATGCAGAGCACCTGGGTGGTTTTCTGCCGGTGGCCATGCCCGGAGGGGCCAAGGCGATGTACGAACCCTGGCGCAACACCCTGGCGCACCTGATGGCGGCGTTCGACTGGCAGCCGCTGTTGAACAGCTATGCCGATCTGGAGCCGATACAGGCACTGCGGGAGAAGCCGCTGGAGAATCTGCTGCAGATGCTGGAGCGGGGACTCAACTCACCAGCCGCCTCCTCCTGTGGACGCCTGTTCGATGCGGTGGCTGCTGCCATTGGTATATGCCGTGAAAAGGTGACCCACGAGGGGCAGGCGGCGATCGAACTCGAGGCGATACTGGTCAGGAAGGAGTGGTCGGCCCTGGATTACGGATGCGATCGGGATTGGCGGGATGGTCGATTGGTATTGAGCTGGAAGCCGCTCTGGTCAGCCCTGTTGCGGGACCTGGAACAGTCACTTCCCGCGGCCGAGATCTCGGCCCGATTCCACCATGGCCTGGCGCGCAGCCTGTGCCAGGCCGCGCAGTTGTTGTGCGAGAGGGACGGCCTGGAGAGAGTGGTGCTCTCCGGTGGCGTATTCCAAAACCGGACCCTGCTGGAGGGGGTCAGCCGGGAGCTTTCCAGCCAGGGACTGGAGGTGCTGAGTCCGCTGCAGACCCCGGCCAATGACGGCGGACTCTCTCTCGGGCAGGCGGTGATTGCGCTAGCCCGTTACCGTGCAGGCCGGCAGTCGGACTGAGAGCCGCTTCAGCTTTCGAAGCAGTGGTGCCTGGCCTTCAGATGGCGCAGTACTTCGATCCTCTCCTCGGCCGAAATGACGCGCGCGTTTTCCTGGTACTGCAGGTAGGCAAGGTAGCCGGAGAGGGCGTATGCAGGCATGAACAGTGTGGTGCCGACCCAGACCGATGTGCCCTGGTAGGGGTCGTCGTAGAAACCCGGCTTGTAGCTGTAGGTTTGGGGTTGCAGGCTGGCGATCTCCTGCTCCAGGGCGATGCAGTTTTTCTGCCGGTCGCCGGGAGAGGGGGTGGGAACTGCCGGCGTGCGGTAGAGGTCGATTTTCTGAAAAATATTCTCCTCATCCCTGACGATTGGTTGCGAACTGTCATTCGCCTGTAGCGCCATTGGGGTAAAAAGCAGTGGCAGCAGCAGAGACAGTGTCGACACGTTGGAGGGGCGGGGCATTGTGCTTTCTCCGGTTCGGTTCCTGGGATTACCAGTTTAGCGGCACCGGGCCCAGATAGTTGAAACCAGTATAGACAGGTCGATAGGCGGGTGACAGCCCCCGCAGAATTGTGAAAAAGGGTCAAAAACCGGGTGACCAGGGATGAATTCCCCAGTAATCTGTTATATTATTAGTATTAGCTAATATGCTTTTTTGGAGTAGTTCATGGCCGACCTTGAATTTGAGTTCTCCCTGAGACCGGACTCGGACCCGGTTTTGGCGCGGTACGTTGTTCAATTCATAGGAAAAGCGATCATCTGGGACGATGCCAGCGGTACCGATAGGGTGGTGGGCGAGATACATGGACACAAGCTGGACCTGGCCGCGGCGATAATTGACGGTGTGGAACAGGGCCTGCTGCTGGATTCAGTATGTCCCGAGCTGTCGGAGTTCTCCAACACCGCGTTCGGTGACAACGGATGCTATTACTTGCAGGAGATGGCAGACGGCACTCTTGAGAAGCAGCAGTGCAGTGGCCTGGTCTATATCAACGAGATATCGGTCGAGCCGGATTACCGGGGGCGGCAGATAGGTACCGAGCTGATGAGCAAGATCGGCCAGCTGGTGGACGTGGAGGACAGCATAATCGCCCTCAAGGCGTTCCCGCTCTCGGAAGAGTATGGCCGGAAAGTGCCGGAGGAGAGCGTGGAGCGGGTGAAACGCTTTTACGAACGCCTCGGATTTACCCACATCGGTGGTGAATTCATGGTCAAGCAGGCCAACCTGTGTGACAGCATCAGGAAACGCCTGGCGTGGAGAAAGAGCCAGCCGCTCGCCAGCACGCCTGACCGGCTGCCGAAGCGTCCGCACTAGATATCCTGTCCAGTCTGCGCTGCTCCCGGGCCGTTGAAAGCGGGGCCGGCTGGCATGTGCCCCCTCCGGGGTAGCGGAAAACTCTAATACCGATCCGATGGTTTCCTGTTCTGTGATATAAAACAGTTCTGATACCAAGGAGCCTCTGATCGGATCATGGATCGGTGACTGCCGGTTGCAATGTCCTCGATTCAGACCATACCAGGGGTTCGCCAGTAACGGCCTGCCGCAGGGCGGGAGGCCGGGTTTAAAACGACAACAAGGACAGGCCATGGCTTACAGTTCGTTCAATTTCAGTAGCTTCATGATCCGCTGGGTACTGGCACTGGTGCTGGTATTTGCAACCTACAACCCCTCCGGTTACTCCTGGTACCACTGGTTGCAGGGAGCGGAGAACAAGCTCAACCCGATGATTGCACTGGCCGCGGTGGCGCTGATTATCGGCTGGGTGATCTACTTGCGTGCCACCACCCGTTCACTTGGCGTGGTCGGTACGGTACTGGCGGTGGCTTTCTTCGGTACGCTGGTCTGGGCACTGGTCTATTACAACCTGATCTCCCTCGACAACACCACGCTGCTGACCTATATCGTACTGGTGATACTTTCGGCGGTTATGGGGATCGGTCTCTCCTGGTCACATATCCGGCGCCGCCTCAGCGGGCAGTTGGATGTGGACGACCGGGATGAAGAGTAATCCGCTACTGAAACGGAACCAGGGGAACCACGGATGAAGAGACAGGGTTGCGATCGCACGCCTCGGGCGACCACTCTCCTGCTTGCGTTGCTTCTCCTCCTACTGCCGGCTTTAAGCCTGGCCCAGGAGCAGGAACAGGAACAGGAACAGGAACAGGAACAGGTTACCGAAGCGACAGCCAGTCAACCCCTGGGTACGCTGGATACACTGGAATCCTTCATTGACCTTCAGCAACAGCTGAAACGGGATATCAAGACGCTGAACCGGGAGATTGCCGGCACCTCCTCGGAGAGCGAACAGGCAGCGCTGGCGCAGCAGCTTGAACAGCTGAAGGCGGACCTCAAGACCACCTCCGGCAATTTTGAGAATATCGCCGCAGGTGTCGATATCGCCACCCTGCGGGGCGAGCCGCAGGAGGAGTTCAACCTGCAACGGGAGGTGTTCGCACTGCTCAGGCCGGCGATCGATGAAATGAAGGAGATGACCTCCCGGGTCCGGCAGAAGTCGGAACTGAAAAAGAAGATCGCCTTCTACCAGGAACGGCTGCCGATCATCGAGGAGGCGTTATCCAACATAAGCGCCCTGATCGAGGCAGGAGAGGAGAAACGGGTTATCGCAGCGCTGCGGGATACCCAGTCCCAGTGGGCCAAGCAACAGGCCTTCATGCAGAGTGAATTGCAGGCGGCGCAGCTTCAGCTTCAGAAACTGGCTGAGTCCGAGACCTCCCTGGCAGAGGCATCACAGAGTTATCTCAAGTCCTTTTTTCAGAAGCGCGGACTCTACCTGACAATCGCGCTGGGGGTGGTGATCGGTATCGTGCTGCTGTCGCGCCTCTCCGCCGCGGCGATGTATCGCTATCTGCCCGGGTTCCGTGCCCGGCACCGCAGTTTCAAGGTTCGGCTGGTAGAGCTGTTGCACCGTATCTTCACCATGCTGTTGGCGATTCTGGGGCCGATGGTGGTGTTCTACACGGTTGAGGACTGGGTGTTATTCAGCCTGGGTATCCTGCTTCTGCTGGGCATAGCATGGACCCTGCGTCAGACCATCCCCCGCTACTGGAGCCAGATCCACCTGTTTCTCAATATCGGCTCGGTGCGCGAGGGCGAACGGCTCTCGCTGGAAGGCCTGCCCTGGCGGGTGGAACAGATCAATGTCTACAGTACCCTGGTCAACCCGACGGCCAACCTGAGCCAGCGGGTGCCTATCGATGAACTGGTGGATATGAAATCCCGCCCCGACCAGCCGGACGAACCCTGGTTTCCCTGCAGTCGCGACGACTGGGTGATCCTGGACAACGGGATTCGGGGCAAGGTGGTGGGTATTTCACATGAAATGGTCCAGCTGGTGGAGCGTGGGGGAGCCCGGGTCACTTACCAGATGGGAGACTTCCTGGGTCTTTCGCCACGCAATCTCTCGGCCAATTTCCGTATCAAGGAGACCATCGGTATCAGCTACGCCCTGCAGCGCCAGAGTACCGGCGAGATACCGGAAAAGCTGCAGGAGTATCTGCAGCAGCGGCTGGAGCAGGAGGGTTATGGGGAGCACCTGCTCAACCTGCGGGTGGAGTTTGCCGCAGCCAACAACTCCTCGCTGGACCTGGTGGTGATTGCCGATTTTACCGGTGACCAGGGTCCCCTCTACAATCGCCTGCGCCGCGCCATCCAGCGCTGGAGCGTCGATGCCTGCAGCGAGTACGGCTGGGAGATCCCGTTCCCGCAGATGACCCTGCACGGCGCGCTGGCCCGGGCGGAGTAGTCGTCAGCATTGTCAGCGGGGCAGGGCTACCACCGCTTCCAGGCCACCGTTCGGTCCCCGCCGCAGTTTTACGTCGCCGCCGTGGGCGCGGGCGATATTGCGAGCAATACCCAGGCCCAGGCCGGTACCACCGGTCTCCCGGGCCCGTGATGCCTCGCCGCGATAGAACGGGTTGAACAGGGACTCAAGGTCATCTTCCGCTACTCCCAGGCCCCGGTCGGCCACGATCACTGTGAGATACTGATCACTCTCTTCGATTCTGACATCCGCAGCCTTTCCGTAGCGCACGGCGTTCTCGATCAGGTTCATCAGGCATCGCTTGAGGGCCAGCGGGCGCCCCCGGTAGGGGGCAACCCGACTGCCGGAGAGGGTCATCTCCCAGCCCAGTTCAGCCGCGTCATCCTGCAGTGACCCGAGCAGGGCGTTGATATTGATCGGAACCGGCTGCTCCTTGCTTTCGCTACCGCGAAGGTAGTCGAGGGTGGCCTGGACCATCTGCTCCATCTCGTCCAGGTCCCGGTTGAATCGCTGCTGCAGCGGTTCGTCCTGGAGCAGGGCGGAGCGCAGTCGCAGCCGGGTGATCGGGGTCTTCAGGTCATGGGAGACGGCGGCCAGCACCTGGCTTCGATCCTCGATGTAGCGGCGCAGCCGGGTCTGCATGGTATTGAAGGCCCGGGCCGCCCGCTTCACCTCCCGGGGGCCGCTTTCCGGTAGCGCGGGATGGGAGATATCCTTGCCAAGGTTTTCCGCTGCGCCGGCCAGGGTATTGAGTGGTCGTGTGACCCAACGCACCGCCAGCAGGGAGAGCAGGATGATCGATACCAGCAGAATTCCAAGATAGGCCAGGATCTTCATCGGCCAGTCGGCAAACGTCTCCGGCAGGGGGCGCCTTATGGTGAGCCATTGGCCGTCTCCGAGCTGAATGTTGGCCTGTAGTGCCCCTGGTGGCGGACGCCGGAAGCGTCGGCTCTCCGGGCCCCTGGCGCGTTCCCGGTTGCTATCCGGAGAGTGGCGCTGCAGATTGCGGCGCATGGATCTGAACCCTTCCGGCAGTGGCGTGGTGTGAACCTGAAGCAGGGTTCTCTTGTCGAGTGATTGCAGCAACAGCATCTCCAGGTGGCGGGCCGGCTGGGCATCCGGGTCTGGTTCCGGTGGCCGGTCGGAGAGACTGGTTCGGAACAGGGGGGTATTGAAGGCGCGAACAATTTTCGGCCGCTCTTCCCGCGCGGTATCTTCCAGCAGGTAAACGATGGCGGCGATACGCTGCACCAGTTGCAGCCCGGTGTTTTCGCGAATGATATCGCCCCGGTCCTTGAGTAGCAGTCCGGTACTGACCAGTTGGGCCAGCAGCAGTCCTCCGATCAGGATCAGGATCAGGCGCCCGAACAGGGAGGCGGGAAGCAGCCTCATGTGCTGTCAGCTCCCGGCTTCACCCGGGCAGAGAGTACATAGCCTTCCCCCCTTATGGTCTTGATGATAACCGGCTCCTTGGGATCGTCCTCAAGGCGCTTGCGCAGACGGCTGACCAGCACATCGATGCTGCGGTCGAAGGGATCCGCCTCGCGGCCCTGGGTAAGGTCCAGTAGCTGGTCCCGGTTGAGCACCCGGTTGGGGTGTTCCAGGAATACCCGCAGCAGGCGATACTCTGCGCCACTGAGTGGAACCACCGCCCCGTCCGAGGACTCCAGGTGACGCGCCACGGTGTCGAGTCTCCAGCTGGCAAACCCGATGCTGGTGCTCGCCACTTCAGACTCGCTGACTGGCATAGTGTTGGTCCGGCGCAGGACCACCTTGATCCGGGCCAGCAGTTCACGCGGGTTGAACGGTTTCGGCAGGTAGTCGTCGGCCCCCATCTCCAGGCCCAGGATCCGGTCCATCTCGTCGCCCCGGGCGGTCAGCATGATCACAGGGATGCGGGAGCTGACCCGCAGGTTGCGGCACAGCTCAAGGCCGTCGGTGCCGGGCAGCATCAGGTCGAGTACGATCAGGTCGATCCGCTGCTGTTCCAGCAGCCGGTTCATCGCCTTGCCCTCTCCAACCGCCGATACCCGGTATCCGTTCTGCTCCAGGTAGGCCTGAAGCAGCTGGCGGATCTCCGGGTCATCGTCCACCACCAGGATGTGCTGTTGTCTCTGCATGCTCTTTTTATACCTGAAATATGGCCGAAAGGGCGACGCCTTCTGTAACAGAATGTAACAGGGCGTTCCCTGTTACCGGGGATTACAAAAAAGGGTGAAAGCGGACATGTGCCGGTTACACAGGGCTGTTTTCATAACTCCTGACAACGGAGCAGACTGCTCAACACAACGGAGAGGAAACAACATGAAACGTTCAAGCAAGATCATCATCACCGCGGTTACCGTCATCGGCATCAGCATGGCCACCATCTCCCTGGTTTCGGCCGGGGGTCGTTATGACCGCTGTGGTTCCGGACCGGATGGCATCGGCCAGTACGAGCGGGGAGGCGGCCACTTCCAGCGCAACGGGCTGGGACGTGATATGCGAGGGGGTGATCGGACTGCCCGGATGCAGGAAAGGATGGACATGATCAAGTACAAGCTGCGCATCACCGGGGAACAGGAGCCGGCCTGGCAGGCCTTCGAGCAGACATTGGCAGAGAGCATGAAGTCGCGTGGCGAGGCGCGCCAGGCGGCGCGTGAAGCGGGCAGGCAGTTGACTGTCAGTGAGCGTGTTGAACGGATGCGCAACGGCGCAACCGAGATGGGGAAAGTGGCCGACGCTATCGAGCAGCTGTATGCCAGCCTGACCCCGGAGCAGCAGAAGGTTGCCGATGAAATGCGCCCGATGGGGCGCATGGGACGCAAGTTCTAAGCGCTACCGTCCCATGTTATTGGCCCGGGGCAGCCACCGATTGCGGTGTCTGCCCCGGCATATTCAGACCTGAAGCTCCTGCCGAGCGGCAAACTGATCAAGCGCTTCGGGATTGGCCAGCGCCTCCTTGTTCTTGACCGGTCGGCCGTGTACCACTTCCCGTACCGCCAGCTCGACGATCTTGCCGCTCTTGGTGCGGGGAATATCGGTCACCTGTACCACCCTGGCCGGCACATGGCGTGGCGTGGTGTTGGCCCGGATCTGTTTCCGGATCCTGTCGCTCAGCGTGTCATCCAGGTGCAAACCGTCGCGCAGGCGCACGAACAGTACCACCCGCACATCGCCCTCCCACTCCTGGCCGATCACCAGGCTCTCTACCACCTCGTCCAGCTGCTCCACCTGGCGGTAGATCTCGGCTGTGCCGATGCGCACGCCACCGGGGTTGAGCACGGCGTCGGAGCGGCCGTAGATGATGATGCCATCCTGGGCGGTCAGCTCCACGTAGTCGCCGTGACACCATACGTTGGGAAAAAGGTCGAAGTAGGCGTCATGGTACTTCACGCCGTCTGGGTCGTTCCAGAAACCGATCGGCATGGAGGGGAAGGGGGCGGTACAGACCAGTTCGCCCTTCTCCTGCCGTACCGGCTTGCCGTCGTCGTTCCACACCTCTACCTTCATGCCGAGGCCTCGGCACTGCAGTTCACCCCGGTAGACCGGAAGTACCGGGTTGCCGAGGGCGAAGCAGGAGATGATATCGGTGCCGCCGGAGATGGAGGAGAGGCACATATCCTGCTTGATGTTTGCGTAGACGAAGTCGAACGCCTCCGGTACCAGGGGCGAACCGGTGGAGCAGAGGGTGCGTACCGAGGAGAGATCGTGACTCTCCCGCGGTTTCAGCCCCGCCTTGTTGATGGCGTCGATGAACTTGGCCGAGGTGCCGAACTGGGTCATCTTCTCCGCGTCCGCGTAGTCGAACAGGGCGTTGCCGTCCGGGTAGAAGGGGGAGCCATCGTACAGTAGCAGGGTCGCCTCGGCGGCCAGTCCGGAGACCAGCCAGTTCCACATCATCCAGCCGCAGGTGGTGAAAAAGAAGGTGCGATCCCCCGGTTTCACGTCAGTATGCAGCCGGTGCTCCTTGAGGTGCTGCAGCAGGGTGCCGCCGGCGCCGTGCACGATGCACTTGGGTACGCCGGTGGTGCCGGAAGAGAACATGATGTAGAGCGGGTGATCGAACGGCAGCTGCCGGAAGCTGATCTCCTGCGCCTCGCAACCCTGTATAAAGGCGGACAGGGGCAGGGCACCTTCGATTGAATCCAGGGCGAACGTCTCCCGGGTGTAGGGGATCACCACCACCTGTTCGATGCTGGGGATACGCTGACGAATCTCGGCGATCTTCTCCAGGCTGTCGTGGGTCTTGCCGTTGTAGTAGTAGCCGTCGGCGGCGAACAGCAGCTTCGGTTCGATCTGGCCGAAGCGGTCGACTACCCCGTTGACGCCGAAATCGGGGGAGCAGGATGACCAGATGGCCCCCAGGCTGCTGGCCGCCAGCATGGCGACAATGGTCTCCGGCATGTTGGGCAGGTAGGCGGCGACCCGGTCGCCCTCGCCAATGCCGGCCGCCTTCAGGGCCTGGGCCACCCGGGAGACCTGGTCGTAGAGCTCCCGGTGGCTGACCCGCCGCTGTACCTTCTCCTCGCCCCGGAACACCAGGGCGTCGCTGTCGTCGCGACGGCGCAGCAGGTTCTCGGCAAAGTTGAGGCGGGCCTGGGGGAACCAGCGGGCGCCGGGCATCCGGTCGCCATCCTCCAGTACCGTCTCGCCCCGGGTCTCGGCAATGACTCCGCTCTCTTCCCAGATGGCACACCAGAACGCCTCCGGCTGCTCGATCGACCACTGGTAGAGCGCCGGATAGTCGGCCAGCCCAAGGCTGTACTTCCGGTTCACGAACTCCCGGAAACGGGTCAGGTTTGCCTGTTCGATCTGGTCGGGGCTGGGTTGCCAGAGCCGTTCTGCCATTGATATCTCCACCGGTTGAATTGCTTTACGCTTACGTAAACGTCATAAAAGAATAGCACCGATCAGGTGCAAAATGAAAACGGGATGATCCCGTTGGCCACGTTTTTCCTGGTCTTGGGATTTTAGCCGCGAATGAACGCGAATCAACGCGAATTACAGCAGGTTTTCCGCGGGGTGTACCTCGCACCTCGTTCCCGCGCTCTGCGTGGGAATGCATATAGAAGCCTTAGTGCCCCGCCTTGTCTCCGCTGGCATTGTGCCGGGTTCTCCGCGTGGGCACGGAAAGCGTGCCCACCCTGCCAGCTCGTTCCCGCGCTCTGCGTGGGAATGCATATG
>JAPHTA010000057.1 GCA_026196475.1 Sedimenticola sp. | reverse complement strand
GGCAGAAAATCGACCACGTATTCAGCCCCCCGATAGAGTTCAGTGTGACCCTTCTGCCGACCGAACCCTTTTACTTCACTGGCGGTCATGCCGGTTATACCGACAGCCGACAATGCTTCCCGCACGTCGTCCAGTTTGAAAGGTTTGATTATCGCGTCGACTTTTTTCATTGCGTGTTGACTCCTCTGTTAACCCCGGAACCGTAGTCTCAGGGTTTCCGGTTCGTGAAAGCACATCTTACCGTAAATCGCGGCGGCGGCATAAATCCGCCCGGGACAACGGACCGACGGGTAACCGGCTAGAAACCGTTGGTGAGCGGATAGCGCCGATCCCGCCCGAAGGCGCGCTGGGTAATCTTGACCCCCGGGGGTGCCTGACGACGTTTGTACTCGTTGCGGTCGACCATGCGCACAATCCGCCGCACCTCCGCCTCCGGGTATCCGGCGGCGATAATCTCGCTGACCCCCCGGTCCTCCTCCACGTAGAGTTGCAGTATAGGGTCCAGCACCTCGTAGGGAGGCAGGCTGTCCGAATCCTGCTGATCCGGCGCCAACTCGGCCGACGGGGGCCGTTCGATCACGCGTCGGGGTATCACCTCGCCATTGCGGTTGCGGTACTCCGCCAGGCGATATACCAGCAGTTTCGGGACGTCCCGGATCGGGGCAAACCCGCCCGCCATGTCCCCGTAAAGGGTCGCGTAACCGACCGACATCTCGCTTTTGTTGCCCGTGGTGAGCAGTATCCTGCCGGTCTTGTTGCTGATTGCCATGAGGATGATACCGCGGCAACGGGCCTGGATGTTCTCCTCGGTGGTATCCGGACGGGTCCCTTCGAAAGTTTCGCTCAGCATATCCAGAAAGATATTGAAGGCCGGCTCGATTGGTATGGTCTGGTGCTTGACACCCAGGGCCTCGGCCTCCTTCAGGGCATCCTGGTTGCTCATGCCGGCAGTATAGCGGGAAGGCATCATCACCACCTCCACCTGGTCGGCACCGAGAGCATCCACCGCGATAGCCAGGGTCAGGGCCGAATCGATTCCGCCGGAGAGGCCAAGCACGGCCCCCTGAAAATGGTTCTTGTGTACGTAATCCCTGACCCCGTGCACCAGGGCACTGTACACTGCCTCCTCCTCTGACAGCTGGGGCGCGATCCCGGCGGTAACCGGCACCATCTTCCCCGCCGTCTCCTCGAATACCACAAGAGGCTGCCGCTCTTCAAAAAAATCGGTGCGCTGGGCTATCTGGCCTTCACCATCGACGACGAAGGAACCGCCATCGAAAACCAGCTCATCCTGGCCGCCCACCAGGTTCAGATACACAATGCTGAGCCCGGACTCCCTGGCCCGCTTTTGAAGCAGCTGCTCGCGCTCCGGCGCCTTGCCGTAATGGAAGGGCGAGGCATTCAGGTTCAGCAGGATCTGTGCACCCGCCTCTGCCGCCATCATCGCCGGTGTCCTGAACCAGATATCCTCGCAAATCGTCAATCCGACCAGCACGCCCTTGAGATCGAATACGCAGGCGGTATCGCCCGCTTCGAAATAGCGCTTCTCGTCAAACACGCTGTAGTTGGGAAGCAGGGCCTTGAAATACTCGGCGATTATCCGGCCATTTCGTATCACCCCGGCCGCGTTGTACAGCTTGCCATCCTTGCAGCGAGGGTAACCGATAATCAGGTCGATACCGGCGGCACTCTCGCAGAGCCGCTGCAGTTCCGACTCCACGCGCTGTATCAGTTCCCTGCGCAGCAGCAGGTCCTCCGGCGGGTAGCCGGTCAGGGTCAACTCCGGGAACACTACCGCATCCGCCTGCTGCTCGTCCCGGGCCACTCTCGCAGCCTGCAGAACCCGCTCGGCATTGCCCCGGACATCACCCACCATCAGGTTTATCTGTGCTAAGGAAATTTTCAGGCTCAATTCACCATCCACCCATCAGGCCGGCACACCACCGGACGCCCGGAATGAGGTCTTCACCGGGGGTCCGGCAAAGAAAAACCGCCCCGGCGGTAAAACCGGGGCGGCTTAATCATACCCAATTCAGGTAATCGGCTCTATCAGCTCATCAGCTCCAGCATCTTGGCACCGATCTCGGAGGGCGACCTGACGGTGGCCACCCCAGCCGCCTCGAGTGCTGCGAACTTGCTGTCCGCCGTGCCCTTGCCGCCACTGACGATGGCGCCGGCATGGCCCATGCGCTTTCCGGGAGGCGCGGTCACGCCGGCAATGTAGCCCACCACCGGCTTGGTGACGTTCGCCTTAATGAAGGCTGCTGCGTCCTCTTCGGCGGTACCGCCGATCTCACCCACCATTACGATACCCTCGGTCTGGGGGTCGGCCTGGAACAGTTCCAGGCAGTCGATAAAGTTCATGCCGTGGATCGGGTCACCACCAATGCCAACGCAGGTGCTCTGGCCCAGCCCGGTGGTAGTGGTCTGGTAGACCGCCTCGTAGGTCAGGGTGCCGGAGCGGGAGACGATACCGATCTTGCCCGGCTTGTGAATCATGCCCGGCATGATACCGATCTTGCATTCACCCGGAGTAATCACACCCGGGCAGTTGGGGCCGATCAGCCTGGCATCGTAGTGGGCCAGGGCCGCCTTGACCTTCAGCATGTCGAGCACCGGAATGCCCTCGGTAATACAGGCAATCACCTTGATTCCAGCATTGGCTGCCTCCAGGATGGCGTCGGCGGCGAAGGCCGCCGGTACGTAGATCATGGTGGCATCGGCACCGGTCGCCTCGACCGCATCGTGTACCGTGTTGAAGACCGGCAGATCGAGGTGTTTCTGGCCGCCCTTGCCCGGCGTTACGCCACCCACCATGTTGGTGCCGTAGGCGATTGCCTGCTCGGTATGGAAGGTGCCCTGCTTACCGGTGAACCCCTGGCAGATCACCCGGGTATCTTTATTGATAAGAATACTCACAATTCAATTCCTGTTTCTGGTTAG
>JAPHTA010000208.1 GCA_026196475.1 Sedimenticola sp. | reverse complement strand
GGCGCCGGAGGGCATGAGCAAGGTCTACTACGGCATGTCCGGCAGCGACGCCAACGAGACCCAGCTGAAGCTGGTCTGGTACTACAACAACGTGCGCGGGCTGCCACAGAAGAAGAAGGTGATCTCGCGGGATCGCGGCTACCATGGCTCCAGCATCGCCGCCGGCTCCCTGACCGGTCTGCCGCTGTTCCATGCCCACTTCGATCTGCCCCTGGATCGCATCAAGCACACCCTGGCCCCGCACTACTACCGGCGCGAGGATGAGGCCATGAGCGAGCAGGAGTTCTCCCGCCACTGTGCCGAGAAGCTGGAGGAGATGATCCTGGCCGAAGGTCCGGATACGGTGGCGGCGATGATCGGCGAGCCGGTGCTCGGTACCGGTGGTATCGTGCCGCCGCCGGAGGGCTACTGGGCCGAGATCCGCAAGGTGCTGGACAAGTACGACGTGCTGCTGATCGCCGATGAGGTGGTGTGCGGCTTCGGTCGCCTCGGCTACGACTTCGGCTCCATCCTCTATGACATGAAACCGGATCTGATCACCGTGGCCAAGGGACTCACCTCCGCCTACCAGCCGCTCTCCGGCGTGATCGTCGGCGACAAGGTGTGGCAGGTGCTGGAGCAGGGCACCGACGAGTGGGGTGCCATCGGTCACGGCTACACCTACTCCGGTCACCCGATCGGGGCCGCCGCGGCACTCTGTAACCTGGACATCATCGAGCGTGAAAACCTGGTCGGCAATGCCCGGGATACCGGCGCCTACCTGCAGCAGCGGATGCGGGAGACCTTCGCCGATCACCCGCTGGTGGGTGAATCCCGCGGCATCGGCCTGCTGCACGCCCTGGAGTTCTCCAGCGACCGGCGCCGCCGCAGCCACTTCGACCCCAACCTGAAGGTGGGGCCCCAGATCGCTGCCGCCTGCCTGGAAGAGGGACTGATCGCCCGTGCCATGCCCCATGGCGACATCCTCGGCTTTGCGCCCCCGCTGGTGATCAGCCGGGACGAGGTGGATGCGGTGGTGGAGCGGGCCGCGACTGCGGTGAACCGGGTCACCGACAAGCTGGTCAACAGCGGTGACTGGCAGGTGCCCGGCGACTGAGCAACGAACGATGCGGCTCCCGGACGATGCCCCTACTCTGGCTGACATCTACCGCGCCCGACGCGCCATCCACGGCTACGTGCGGCGCACACCGCTGGTCTACTCGGAGTGGCTGTCCCGTCGCTTCGATTGCCAGGCCTGGCTGAAACTGGAGACCCTGCAGCCGATCGGTGCCTTCAAGCTGCGCGGCGCCAGCTACGCCATGCAGCGTCTGGAGCCGGAACAACGGCGGGCCGGGGTGGTCACCTGCTCCACCGGGAATCACGGCCGGGCCATCGCCCATGCCGGAAAAAAACTGGGCGTGGACACGGTGATCTGCATGTCCCACCTGGTGCCGGAGAACAAGGTGGCCGTGATCCGGGAACTGGGCGCCACGGTACAGATCATCGGCGACTCCCAGGACGAGGCGGAGGGCGAGGCGCTGCGCCTGGTGCGGGAGGAGGGGCGGACCTACCTGCCCCCCTTCGACCATCCCGACATCATCGCCGGTCAGGGCACCATCGGCCTGGAGATCCTGGAGGATCTGCCGGAGGTGGAGACGATATTCTGCGGCCTCTCCGGGGGCGGTCTGCTGGCCGGTATCGGCCTGGCCGTAAAGGCCGCCAGGCCCGACCTTGAACTGATCGGGGTCAGCATGCAGCAGGGCGCGGCGATGGTGGCCAGCCTGGCCGCCGGCAGTCCGGTGCGGGTCACCGAGCGGGCCTCCCTTGCGGACAGCCTGGGCGGCGGGATCGGTGATCACAACCGCTATACCCTGCCGCTGGTGCGCTCCCTGATGGACCGCTCCTTTCTGGTCAGTGAGGACGCCATTGCCCGTGCCATGGTGGCTTTCCTGGAACATGAGAGACAGCTGGTGGAGGGGGCCGCCGTGGTCGGCATCGCAGCGGTCGAAGAGCACTCGATCGACCTCCGGGGTTGCCAGGTGGTGTTCGTGATCAGCGGCAACAACCTGTCGCTGGAGACCTTCGACCGGGCCAGAGCGATTGCCCGTGATACCGGTTAGCCAGTTCGCCACCAGGCGATGGGAGGCGTACCCAGATGAAGCTATACGACAGGCGCGCAATCAGCGCGGTGACCGGTCTCGACGCGGACGCACTGGCCGCGGTGGAGGCGGGATTCGCGGCCCTGGGACGGGGCGAGGTGACGCTGCCACCGATCCTCAGCATGCGCATCGCCGAGCACAACGGCGAGGTGGATGTGAAGACCGCCCATATCCGGGGCATGGACCGCTTTGCGATCAAGATCAGCCCCGGTTTCTTTGACAACCCGAAGCGGGGGCTGCCGAGCCTGAACGGGCTGATGGTGCTGCTCTCGGCCCATACCGGACTGGTCGAGTGCATTCTGTTCGACGAGGGCTACCTGACCGATATCCGGACCGCCCTGGCCGGTGCCATCGCGGCAAACCACCTGGCACGGGAGGAGGCCAGCTCGGTGGCGGTGATCGGCAGTGGCCTGCAGGCCGAGCTGCAGGTGGTTGCCCTCGGGCTGGTACGCGATATCCGGCAGGTGCATCTGCATGCCCGCAACCGGGAGCACATGCTCGCCTACCAGCAGCGGATGGTGGAGCATCACGGTTTGCCGGTGACCCTGCACCCGAGTGCCGCGGCGGCCTGCGCCGGGGCCGATATCGTGGTCACCACCACCCCCTCCGACCGGCCGGTACTTCGCTGGCAGGATATCGTGCCCGGGACCCATGTCACCGCCATGGGTTCGGACAGCGGGCACAAGAACGAGCTGGAACCGGCGATCCTGGAAAAGGCCGACTTCCTGGTGGTGGACCGGCGCAGCCAGTCCGAGGCCCTGGGCGAACTGCACCACTACCCCGGTGAATTTCCCAAGCCGGTGCATGAACTGGGTGACTTGATCGCGCGGGGAATCCGTCTGCGCAGCGCCCCGGCCCAGGTGACGGTGTGCGACCTGACCGGCACCGGGGTGCAGGATACCGCCATCGCCAACCATGCAGTCACGCTGTTACAGCAGCACCTGACCGGCTGACCGGACCCCTGCGGGGTCACTTTTTTACCGCCAAGGGGGCGCCATGAAACGGTTGGACCAGCAGTTCCAGGCGATCGAAACCCACTATCCCTGTGCCTGGAGAGAGTTGCCGTCCCGGGTTCGCCTGGGACTGGTGCAGCTCGCCACCGACCACACCCTGGAGAACGACTGGCACCTGCTGGCCGGTAACCGGATCGAACTCTACAGTACCCGGCTGCCCTTCGGCAGCCACATGGGACCGGACGAATTGCGTGCCATGGGCGACGATATCGCCTCTGCCGCGGCCCTGTTGGCGCCCGGGATGCCGCTGGATGTACTGGCCTACGGCTGTACCTCGGGCAGCCTGATGATCGGGGACGGCAAGGTATCCAAGGAGCTGACCCGGGCGCGCCCCGGTCTCCCCACTACCAATCCATTGCGCGCCTGCAAGGCGGCGTTGCGGCACCTGGGGGTGCAGCGTATGGCCCTGCTGACTCCCTATACCAGTGAGGTTAACCGGCCCCTGCACCACGACCTGGTCCACTCCGGTTTCGAGGTCACCGCCCTGGGTGCCTTCGACCTGGTAACCGATACCGAGGTGGCGATGATCGACCGCGCCTCCATCGAGCAGGCGGTGGCCGGGATGCTGGCCAGGGGGCGGGCCGATGCGCTGTTTCTCTCCTGTACCAACCTGCCGGTGATTCACCTGCTGCAGGAGCTGGAGGAGGGGTTCGGGATACCGATGCTCTCCTCCAACCAGGTAATGTTCTGGCACGCTCTCAGACTGGCTGGCAGCTCGCTCACCTTCGACGGCTTCGGGCGCCTTCTCGCCACCTCCTGACCCGGTGTGTTTTCGGTTGCGGCGGTGCCCGGTTACACTGGGTGCAGCCATTTCACCGCCCGAGGATAAGCGTATGAGCGAGGAGCGCCTGGCCCACTACCAGCGCCTGCAGAGGATGTACCTGTCGGCCCCGATCAACCGCATCTACCGCCCCCTGATCACCCTCTCCGAGGGGGAGGCGGAGATCAGTATCGAGTTGCGGGAGCAGTACCACCACGCGGCCGGAACCGTGCACGGCTCGGTCTATTTCAAGATGCTGGACGACGCCGCCTACTTTGCCGCCAGCTCACTGGAACGGGAGCACTTCCTGCTCACCGCCTCCTTCACGATCTACCTGGAGCGACCTGTGGCCACCGGGGTGATTCGCGCCAGCGGCCGGGTGGTGAACCGAACCCGGCAGCAGTTCATTGCTGAATCGGTCCTGTTCGATGCCCGGAATCGGGAAATCGCCCGTGGTAGCGGGGTTTTCATGCGCGGTCGCGAAAAGCTGGAGGCCGCCGGCGGGTACGCGGATGAGCCGGACAGCCTCTGAATAGTCGGTCAAGACTCCCGATCTTCTGCCGCTAACCTTCTCTGGCAGGCGCCTGCCGGCGCGACTACGACCTGAACCGTCGACAGTTCACGACGTTTTGGCGGTCGAGAACGATAAAGATAACGATGCCATGACCGCGACGATAGTGTGAGCCAGATCGATGGCCGCCCCTCGTGGCGGGTGTAGCAGTTTCGAGGTGTCACTTGAATCGTCAAAACAGGACGCGTTTCAATAACAGCAGTCTCATCGCCTGGCTTCTGCTCGGCCTGTTGACCCTGTCCGCGATCCTGGTGCTATGGGTGGCCAACAGCATTCGCCAGGACGTGGCGGAGATCAACGGGCGCTGGCAGGAGCTGGGCAAGATCAAGAGCACCAAGTTGAGCGTGGTGGAGAAGCTGCACACCGAGATGGGCTACGGCGGGCTGATCCACCGATATGCCGATCTGATGCTGCGCGGTGGCTGGCTCAATATCGAGGAGATCCACGAAAAGATTGGCAGTATCGAGGCGGGCCTGGAGGAGTACGCCGCGGAAGAGATCGAGGCCCGTGAGCAGCGCGCCATTATCGGCATCCGGAGTGTGCTCGACGGCTACCGGGAGAACCTGCGCCGGGCCGACCGGTTGCTGCGCCGGGGTGAGGAGAGCAGCATCCCCCGCCAGCAGCTGTTTGTCGATGACCGTGCGGCCATTGTCGGCATGGAGAGACTCTATCGCCAGGCGCTGGCCGAGGCGGGTATTGAGGGCGGGGAGGGTTACGCCGGCCAGGTGAACGAGCTGCGTCGGGTGCTCGGCTACGGCGGCATGATCCACTTCATGAAGTACTATCTGCTGACCCGGGATTCCCGTTACCGGCTTTCGGCGCGGCAGAAGCTCGATCAGGCCCGGATGATTCTTCTGCAGCTTGAGCAGTACCCGCTGGACAGCGAGGAGTCGCTGGCCCTGGCCCTGTTGCAGAAAACCCTGAAAGACTATGGCGCGGCGCTGGATACGGTTCGCGAGCTGATCGCGGCCGACGCATCGACACACGAGCTGGACCTGGCCAGCTATGTGGATGATGGTCCCGCGCTGGCCTCTCTGAGTATCCTGAAACGCTCCGTACAGACCCACCTGGCGAGACAGTCGAAGCAGGTGGGTAGCCTGCTCTCCGATATCATGGATATGACCCGCTCCACAGTGTGGGTGGTGGTGGTCCTGGCGCTGCTGGTCCTGGCGGCCTTCTACGGACTGCTGAACATCGGGCTGCTGTCGCTATTTTCCCGGGAGAAGCAGTCACTCCAGGCGCAGCTGGGGCGGATGCGGGACCAGCTTACCGATGTGCTGGATATCTCCCCGTTCGGTTTCGTCATAACGCAGCTGGATACCGGCAAGATCATCTATGCCAATCCGGCGGTGTCGACGATGCAGGGAGCACCCCTCGATGAACTGATCGGGACACAGACCACGGACCTGTTTGCCGATCCGCAGGTCAGGAAAAAATATGTCGGCAGACTGCTTGATGGTGAACTGATCAGTAACGAGCCGCTCGAATTCAGGCGGCGCGATGGAACGGTCCTGACCGTTCTTGCAACCAGCAAGCTGGCCCAGTTCCAGAACCAGCGGGTGCTGTTCAACTGGGTCTACGATATCTCCGACCGGATGGCCACGGAGCGACTGCTGGCGGAGAGCGAGCAGATGCTCAACACCATCCTGGAATCGATCCCGATCGCCATCGGCATTGCCGACAAGCGGAGCGGCCAGGTAGCCTACTGCAACACCCGGGGTGCCGAGCTCTCCGGTTACCAGAGTAGCGGGGAGTTCATTGGCAAGTCCTCCATCATGCTGTGGGCCGATGATCGCCAGCGGCTGGAGTATTTCAACACCTTCAACCAGCTCGGCTATGTCCCTGAACAGGAGGTGCAGCTGCTGAATGCGGACGGTTACCCCTTCTGGGCACTGCTGGGGTGGGAGTCGATTCAGTACCATGATCGGGAACACGTGCTGTTCTGGTTTCACGATATCTCGGAGCGCAAGCACATGCAGCAGGATCTGCTGCGCAGCGAGCAGCAGCTCAGGACCATTCTTGAATCGGCACCGGTAGGGGTCGGTATCTCCGACAAGGAGGACGGCCGACTCAGCTTCTGCAACCGCAAGGCAGCGGAGATCTTCGGCCTCACTCACCAGGAGCTGATGGCACGCTCGATGATCGACTTCTGGAACGAGCCGGCGCAACGCCAGGAGTATCTCTTCGAGCTCAACGCGCGGGGCGAGGTGCCGGAACGGGAGGTCCTGCTGAAGCGTGCCGACGGCAGTCACTTCTGGGCCCTGCTCGGCTGGAAATCGATCCGGGTCAAGGAGCGGGAGCAGATCCTGTTCTGGGTTTACGACTACGATCAGCTGAAGCAGACCACACTGGCCCTGGAACAGGCCCGGGAGGAGGCAGACCGGGCCAACCGCGCGAAATCGATCTTCTTCTCCAACATGAGCCACGAACTGCGCACGCCGATGAACTCGGTGATCGGTTTTGCCCAGATGCTGGAGGATGATCCGGCCGATCCGCTGAGTGAGCGGCAGGCGCGCTGCGTGGGCCACATCGTCAAGGCCGGGCGCCACCTGCTGGGGCTGATCAACGAGCTGCTGGACCTGTCACGGCTGGAGGCGGGGCGCATCGACTACGCCATCGAAAACGTGTCGGTGGACGGGGCGGTCGACGAGTGCCTGGATCTGCTGGCGCCCTTGATTGAACAACACGGTATCGAGCTGGTTCGCTTTGCCAGCGTACCTGCCGGGGCCGCGGTGCGGGCCGACCCCGTGCGCCTGAAGCAGGTGCTGATCAACCTGTTGACCAACGCCATCAAGTACAACCGGGATCAGAAGCAGGTGGGTGTCGGCTGCTGGCCAAGTGCTGACGGCATGCTGCGGGTGTTCGTTGCTGATACCGGTATCGGTATCGAACCGGATCGGCTGCAGGAGGTGTTCACCCTCTACCGCCGCCTCGATGAGCGGAATTCCCGGATCGAGGGCAGCGGCATCGGCCTTGCCATCAGTCACCGCCTGATAGAGGGGATGGATGGCCGGATCGGGGTCGAGAGCCGGCTCGGGCGGGGTAGCGTGTTCTGGTTTGAGCTGCCGGGGGTCGGGGTCGAGCGCATGGAGAGAGGGCTGCAGGCGGGGCACAGTTTGTCCGGAACCGGTGGCAGATAACAGCGTCATGGAGAGTATATGAACGTCGAGAGCCAAATCTTTCAGTCGCGTATTCTGATCGTGGATGACACGCCGGAGAACGTGGAGTTGCTGTTGATGATGCTTGAGAGCTGCGGTTACAACCGGCTCAAGGGGGTGACCGACCCGAGGGAGGTAATGGATCTGTGCCGGGAAGAGCCGTTCGACCTGGTCCTGCTGGATATCCGCATGCCGCACCTGGACGGATTCCAGGTAATGGAGCAGCTCAAGGGGCTGCATCGCAACGACTTCATGCCGGTGCTGGTGCTGACCGCGCAGAACGACCGGGAAACCCGGACCCGGGCCCTGGAGATGGGTGCCAAGGATTTCGTCACCAAGCCGTTCGACCGCTCCGAGGTGCAGCTGCGCATCCACAACCTGCTGGAGGTGCGCCAGCTGTACAAGGAGCAGCAGCAACGGAACATGGTGCTGCAGGCGATAGTCGATGAACGGACCCGGGAGCTTCAAAACAAGAACGACGAGCTGCAGCGGAGCCGCCACAACATCATCCAGTCCCTGGGCAAGGCGGGCGAGTACCGGGACAACGAAACCGGGATGCACGTATTCCGCATGGCCAGCTACGCCCGTCTGCTGGCCGATGCGGTGGGCAGGGATCCGGAGTTCGTGAGCAATATCTGGTCGGCCGCCACCATGCACGATATCGGCAAGATCGGCATCCCCGACCATATCCTGCTCAAGCCGGGCAGGTTCGAGCCGGAGGAGTGGGAGGTGATGAAACGGCATACCCTGATCGGTGCCGAGATCCTGGGCGAGGCCACCTCGGACCTGATGCGCATGGCCCGCTCGGTGGTGCTGACCCACCACGAACGCTGGGACGGCAAGGGCTACCCCAATGGACTGGAAGGGGAGGCGATTCCGATTGAAGGCCGTATCGTCGCAGTGTGCGATGTGTTCGACGCGCTCACCTCCGATCGTCCCTACAAGAGGGCGTGGAGCGTGGAGGCGGCGGTGGACTACCTGAAGGAGAATTCAGGCAGTGCCTTCGATCCTGAACTGGTATTTGCCTTCATCCAGATTCTGCCAATGATCCTGGAGGTGAAGGCGGCGTTCCCGGACGAGGCGCAGCAGAGCGCCTGACTGATTTTTTCCCGTTGCACGGTCGGGGTCAGTCGCTTGCGGGCATCTGCCTGCACTTTCCGGGCTTCCCTCCCCGGTCGCAGCGCTGGCCGCGCTCAAACGACTCACCGGGGTTCCGATCGCCCTCGATGCTGCACAGCCATCTCTCTCCTGGGAGGGGCTGCGGGGCGTGTTCCGTGAAGTGAAAATAAAGTGCCATATCACCTGTTTCGAGGATCGCCGTGCGGCATATGCCGCAATTAAAAACGCGAAGTTTTTCATATTGATAGTTATCAATGCAGCGGGCTTATGCGGGCCGCAGGATTGACTCAGAATAGCTACCCCAACTATCACGGCACCGTCTTCATGCGCATATCGGACCGCTTTCTGCTGTTGCTCGGCCTGCTCACCGGCCTGTTCCTGCTCACCCTGCTGGATGCGGCCGGTCCCCACCCCGGTGCCGAGGAGCGGCGCCAGGCGACCCGCCAGCTGGTGGCCCGCTTCCAGCTTACCGATCCAGCGCTGTTTACCGAGGCGCGCTATACCCGCCACCTCAGCCAGGCGGATGGCCATGCCGCGTTTCAGGATCACCCGGTGGCGATCGAGCACTTTCCCAGTGGATCGCTGCTGCCGCCTCCGCGGCCGGGGGCAGAACCATGAAGGCCCTGCGGCGCCAGCGCTACCTGCTCGACTTCATCCTCTCCTCCCTGCTGCGGCGCAAGGGGAAGAATCTCGGTCTGCTGCTGATCTACAGCCTGGTGATCTTCATGCTCGCCTCGGTGATGCTTTTCACCCAGGCCCTGAAGAGCGAGATCGGCATGGTGCTGGAGGCCTCGCCGGAGATCATACTGCAGCGCCTGGAGGCGGGACGGCACGGCCTCATCTCCGAGGCCTACCTGGAGCGCATCGGACGCATCCGCGGGGTAGTCAAACGGGAGGGGCGGCTGTGGGGTTACTTCTACGATCCGGCGGTAAAGGCCAACTACACCCTGAT
>JAPHTA010000384.1 GCA_026196475.1 Sedimenticola sp. | reverse complement strand
TTGTGAACCCGGGTCAGCGCCTCCTCGATGGCCTGCAGCCGGCCGTGCCCGAGCAGGATCGAGACACGTACGATCTCCTCGATCTCCTGGTCCACCGGAAACTCCTGGTGGCGCCAGATCAGGCGGAAGCTGCGATAGACCTGGCGCAACTCCTTCATCGGGTAACTGATGAAGGTGGCGGCGATGGTGCCACCGACCACGATCAGCAGGCCCGGCAGGTTGAGGAAGATGCCCGGCTCCTCCGCCGATAACAGCACCGAGAGGATGATCAGGGCCACGCCGGTAACAATACCGACCAGGGTCGAGCTGTTCAGATCCTTGCGCGGTGGTAGCAGAGCCATCGATCCCTTCCCCCTGGAACACTACAGCAGCGCCCGGCAGCGACCCGGCGGCATGCGACAGACTATAAACCAGATTCCCCGACGCTTGCCAGAAGGCACATTCGCCGAGTCACGGATTTTCTGTTTTACTTAAGGACAGGTCGCGCCGCAGGATGTGGGGCAGTATGCGGACACCAGCACGCTAACAGGCAACGACAGGGGGCGACATGAGACTGCACGAGCTATTACAGAAAAAGCCGGGGGGAGTGATCACCCTGCCGGCCTCGATGGATCTGCTGGAGGCGATCAACACCATGTGCGACCACAAGGTGGGGGCACTGCTGGTCAAGGATGAGAGCGGCGAACTGCACGGAATCGTCACCGAACGCGATGTACTGCGCTTCTGCTCCAGCAGCAAGGGCAATCTGCAGGGCGCGGTAATCAACGACGCCATGACACGCAAGCTGATCGTCGCCTCTCCCGACACTCGCGTGGACGAGGCGATGTCGCTGATGACCGAGCATCGCTTCCGCCACCTTCCTGTCCTCGATGGCGGTACGCCGGTGGGCATGATCTCGATCGGCGACCTGGTCAAGGCACGCCTCAAGGATATCACTGTCGAGGCAACCTACCTGCGCGAGTATATCCACTCCTGATCATATCCCCATGAAGCTGCACTTACGCTATCTCCAGCTGCTCCTTCTGCTCCCCCTGTCCGGCTCGCCACAGGCGGCCGGACTGGGTCAGCAGGTCTACCAGGAATACCTGGAGTCACGCCCGGTGTTCTGGCAGCGCATCTATCCGCAGGGCGGGGAGACCCTCTACTGCGGAGAAGCATTCAGTGCCTACCACGGCCGCAGTATCAACATAGAGCACGTCTTTCCAATGGCCTGGGTGATGCGCGAGGAGGGGTGCCGTAGCCGGGAGCTGTGCCGCGAACGGAGCCCGCGCTTCAACCGCATCGAGGCGGACATGCACAACCTCTACCCGACGCTGGCCCGGATCAACAAGGTTCGCAGCAGCTTCCCGTTCGCCGAGATCGACGGCGAACGGCGCGACTTCGGAAACTGCGACTTCGAATTCCATCCCCGGCGGCGGGTGGTGGAACCGCGTCCCGCCAGCCGCGGCAACATCGCCCGCGCCCTGTTCTACATGCACGAAACCTACGGCCTGACCCTGTTCCGGCGCCAGGGCGAGCTGATGAAGAAGTGGAACCGGGAGGATCCGCCGGACCGGGAGGAGCGGCGGCGCAACGAGTTGATCTTCAAGTACCAGGGGACCCGCAACCGCTTTATCGACCATCCAGCGGCCGCCGAACAGCTGGATTTCTGATCAGCCGTCGATGAACCCCTCGACCTGGCGCAGAAGCGGCTCCGGGTCCCGGTAGTCGTGCTGCAGACGCCGGCACTCACCATCACGAACCAGGAACAGGGAGGGGAAGCTGTCACCGCCCAGGGCGCGTGCCTGCCCGATCTCCTGCAGCAGCGCCTGCTGCGTCTCCGCGGCCACCAGGTCTTCGCCGAAGCGGGCACTGTCCAGCCCCAGCTCCCCGGCCAGCCCGGTCAAGACCGTCTCGTCCGAGGGATTGAGCGCCCGCAGATAGTAGGCCTCCTGGATCGCTTCGATCATCCCGGATTCGCTGGCCGGATCCTGGCGGCGGGCCGCGATCACCGCACGACAGGCGGGATAAGTGGAGCGGCGCGGCCGACAGCGGGACCAGAAATCGAAGTTGAAGCGGGTTCCCGGTACGCGCTGCAGAATGCTGTGCCAGGTCTGCTGCAGGTAGCGCTGCATCGACTCCGGCATCGGCTCGTCACTGTCCGGTGCCAGCCCGCCGAGCAGTCGCCGCACCACGAGCCCGGCTGGCAGACGCTGCAGGATCTCCTGCCACACCGGCCGGAAGGCCCAGCACCAGGAGCACATGGGATCATGTACGTAATACAGGGTGGCTCGTGGACTCTCTTCACTCACATCGACACGCCTCGGGAAATCGACGGCGGAATCACTCCCGCCGATAGACCTCTACCCGCCGGATCTCGCGCAACGGGATGTAGAGCGTCATCTTGCCTCCGTAGAGGCGCTGCTCCAGGTCGAGCTGTTCTTCTCCCAGCGCCACCAGGATCCCCTTCTGTGGCTGGGGCCGATCGCTGGTATGGATGCGCACGTCGCGCCCCACGTAACGTCGCAACTCCTCCAGCGGCGTATTGATAAACCGCGCCCGGGGCGGTTTCGGTCGGGAGTCCCCGGTCTGCCCGGCAGCACTACCGTCTCCACTGGCGGAGGGGTCAGTGGCAATGTCGGCCAGGGTAGCGCCGCCGGATGGCAGGGTAAACGAGAGATCACTTACCGCCTGGCCGTTGACACTCAGGTTGACACCCAGCACCTGCACCAGCTGCTGTGGCCGGTAGGCGGAGAGCATGGCCGGGTTCAGGGCGCCACCGGGGTTGGCGGTGACCACCAGTTCGGCCGCCTCGCCAATCAGTTGTCCCAGGGCAAACCGCAAGCCGGCGCCGGGAACAAAACCCAGCTGCCCACCCAGGGTCGTGTCATCTGCGGCCAGCAGACGATCGATATAGGCCTGTCGTGCAATCCCCTGGCGGGTGGCGCATTCGTCCACCGCCCGTTGCAGGTAACCCTGGTCGAACTGGAACCTCAACAACAGACGCCGCACCTGTGGCGGAACACCCGCCGCCACCGCGCCAGCCCCCTGCAGGCCGCCCAGCACCGCCTCCAGACTGCTCCGGGAGAGGCCATGCTGCACCAGGTCGAACTGTATCGACAGCTCGCCGGAGCGGGGCAGAAAATCGTAGCGCAGCCGGGCATCGGCCACCAGCTGCTGAAAACCCAGGCGCTCCAGGGCCTGTTGTTGAAGCAGGCCGCCGAGAGAACAGGCCTCCGGCGCACCCGCCTGGCCCGCCGGCACCCAACCCGCCAGGTAGTCGGCCGAGACCGGACTGCGAACCCGTTTAAACGCCAGTCGCAGCCGCTCAGGGGGCTGCTCCGGGCGCAACCCGGTGGCCACCCCGAGCAGGAAGCCGGGACCGTCTCCACTCAGCTCGACCCGGTCCACCGTGACGCTCTCAGTAGCACCTGCCGGGGTCACCCGCAGCCCTTCCAGCGCCACCGAACCCTCGACCAGGCCGGTGGCAATGGCGTCATATCGAAGCTCGGCGAATGGTGCCAACATCGTTGACAGGCGATCCAGATCTGACGCCACCCGGTAGTGAAGATAGCCCTTGATCGCCCCGTAGGCCGTCAGGCCAGCGACCAGGGGAACCAGCAGCAAGGTTTTCAGTTTCATTCCAGGTTTCTCCCGATACCGGCCCGGTCAGGGCCGGTCCTCCGGCCGCCGGTCCAGGAACGCCTTACCCTGGGCCATCAGCGTGACAAAGCCCTGCTCATCACCGTCCAGCACCCGGCCGGCCACCTGGGTCACCGCGTTGAGCAGGGTCATCAGGGCGCGCGGACTGTGGGTGTTCAGGGACTGGATCTCGAAATAGAGGTAGGGGTTTTCCGCGGCCACCCGCCTTGCCACCTCCATCTGGGCATCGAAGGTGCTGCTGGAGAGGCGGGCCAGCGCCTCAACCTCTTCACCGCTCTGCGAGAGGGCGTTGAAGAAGGCGATGTTGACCGCATGGGAGAGTCCCAGCACATAAGCTATGGCCCGATCGTGCCCGTCCAGGGACATGCTGACCTGTTCCGCCATGGTCGAGCCGAACAACTCCCGGACAACCTGGTTCGCCTCCGCCACCCCAAGATCGACGAACACCACGTTGCGGCCGGAGAGCAGCTCCGTATCCGGACCGAACATGGGGTGGATCGAGGTGACGCTGCAGCCGGACTCCACCAGGGCCCGCAACGGTTCCGCCAGGGGCCCCTTGAGAGAGCTGATATCGAAAACGGTTCCCGCCGGGCGTCGCTGCGCCAACTCCAGCAGCAGCCGGCCGGTCTCGACCACCGGCGCCGCCACCACGATCAGGTCCTGGCTCAGGTCGCTTTCTGCCAGGCTCTCCACCTGCGGGTGGCCGCTGGCCGCAGGGACCGGGTCGCAGATCTCCACCTGGTAGCCCTGGGCATCGAGAAAGCGCACAAACCACTGTCCCATCTGTCCGGCGCCCCCCACCACCAGGGCCCGCTTGCCGCTGCCGGTTCCGTGGGAGGTTACCTTGTCCAGCTCCTGGGCCGCCAGCGAGGCCCGGATCAGCAGGCGGAACATCTCCTCACCCACATCTGCGTCCACCCCCACCCGCCGGGCGGTGCGTCGCGCCAGGTCGAGCACCTCCTTCTCCCGCGCGTAGTCGCGGGTGCCGCGACCGGCGGATGACTTGACCCGCCCGATCTCGGCCACGATCGCCTGCCGTCGGGCCACCATCTCCAGCAGCTCGACGTCCAATCGCGAGAGCTTCTCTCTCAGTGCCTGCAGATCCTGCATTTCATTGTTCCTGTAGGGGGTTGCCGGCGACCACGCGAGGCCGTCCGGCACTGTATAGTGCTATCGACTGAAGCGGCTCAAACTTCAGCCTGTCAGCGCGGACGGGGCAGGGTGATCACCTCGCTGCCGACGAAATACTCCCGGGCACCGAGCCGCCCCAGGGGATCGACCCGGTCGGCATGTATCCTGAGCCGCCCCCGCTCATCCACCTCGCCCACGCTGTCGTCGATGAAGAGCCGGGTCAGGCGTCCGAAGATCAGGGCCTGGGGCACCGGCCCCAGCTCCTTCACCTCGTACAGCTCGCAGGCCATCGCCAGGCGGCTCCCGGCCAGGCGCGGCAGGCGGCTGCCAGGGAACTCGCACAGCTCCAGACCCAGGCGCTTCACTTCGGACTCGCCGGCGGGCAGGGTAGCGGAACTCTCGTTCATCGGCTGCAGCATTTCCCGATGTGGCAGATGGATCACGAAATCGCGCCGTGCCTCGATATTGACCCGGGTATCCTTCGGTGTGCCGTCAGGCTTTTTGCCCAGGGAGAGCATCACCAGGGGCGGATCGCTGCATACCGCGTTGAAATAGGAGAACGGAGCCAGGTTGTAGTCTCCGGCCGGGTTCTCCGAGAGCACCCAGGCAATCGGCCGGGGGATAATCGCCTGGGTCATGGCGAAGTAGGTATCGCCGGGCGAAAGTTCAGCAAGATCGACAATCATGAGCAGAGATCCAGGGTAATCAGTGGGACGTACATCTCGTCGGCAGAGACCCCGCCATGCACGCCGATGTGCGACAGCGGCTGCTCACCGGGGAGTTCGCTGGTGATAATCCAGTTCTCCTTCATCACCAGTGCATAATGACCGATACGGTCCTGCAGCCGGGGGTGGGGCGCGCCGAGGCCGAAACAGCCGTCAGCCAGCAGTTGCCGGCTGGGGAGCAGCGTTGCCGCGTCCGCCAGGTGCCGGTTGACGTAATCCTCGAAATGCTGTGCCCGCTCCGGGTGCACGTAACAGAAGGAGAGACGGGGCTCGCCACACAGCGGCATCATCAGGGTGCCGGCCAGTTCAGGGTGATCCGAGAGCCGCACCGTGCGCTCCGGCGCGGTGTCGACAAAACCGTGATCGGCGGTCACCAGCAGCAGGGTGTCGCTGCCGGCCAGGCTCTCCGCCAGGTCTGCGATGGCCCGGTCCAGGCTGGCCAGCTGCTGCGCAACCACCTCGCTGGCCACGCCGTGGTGATGCGCCAGGCTATCGAACTCCGGCCAGTAGGCATAAACGAAGTTGCGCTCGCGTCCGCTGTCGACGGCGCTGCGTACACCCCGGGTCAAGCCCTGGATACCCCCCCGGTAGGGACGGATTCTCGCCTTGCCGGAGAAGGCCCGGTTAAAGGTGGAATCGGCAATCCAGTCCGGCATTACCAGGTGGCTGCTGACCGGCATCCGGTCGTACAGCGGCGGCAGGCCGGTCAGCTGGCCGGGCGGCAACAACCGGTCATCGATCGGCATCCGCCCCAGCCGGGTGGTGTAGGGCAATACCGTGATGATCGACCCCACTTCGGTAAAATAGGTGAACCAGCCGGTCAGGCCATGTTGCTGCGGCGGCAGGCCGGTCAGAAAGGTGGGGATCGCTGTGGCGGTGGTAGAGGGACAGACCGAGGTTATCGGCGCGCCGCAGTGGGCGGCAAGATAACTCCCTTCGGCCTGCCCCTTCAGGTAGTTGTATCCCAGACCATCGATCACCAGCAGCACCAGGTTTCGTACCTCGCGTAAACGCTTGCTGTCGAGACCGTTGCAGGGTGGGTAACCGTTCTCCCAGTCCCCCATGCCACGGGCGATGGAGGCCATGAGATTGGCGATACTGCCGCCGTGATAGTCCGGGAAGATCATGGGATCAGGCAGCGATCTCCACCAGCTCAAGCTCGAAGGTGAGTGCCTTGCCGGCCAGCGGGTGGTTGCCATCCAGGGTCACGTTGGCATCGTCCAGCTCGGTCACCACCAGGCGAAACACCTGGCCTTCCGGACCCTGGGCCTGCAGCTGGATACCGACCGCCAGCTCGATATCGGCGGGAATCTGCTCCCGCGCCACCTGCTGCACCAGCTCCGGCTGGTGCGGACCGTAGGCCTCCTCCGCTGGAATGTTCACCGTCTTGGTGTCGCCGATCTCCATGTCCGACAGAGCTTGCTCGAAGCCGGGGATGACCTGGCCCTCGCCCATGGTGAATTCGAGCGGATCACGACCGGCGGAAGAGTCGAACTGGGTACCGTCCTCGAGCGTGCCGGTGTAGTGGACTTTTACCGTCTGGCCAGTTTGCGGAGTAGACATAATTAGGCTCCTTGATTGTTTGCGTAGTGAAAAAAGTGCGGAATAACCCTCGGGCAATTCAGCCTGAACGGATTGCAACCACGCATGAATACACGGCCAACAACCACCATCCCCTCCAGCGGGGACAAACTCCTTTTATCATGGCATGATTTCGACTTCGATGCCCACCCAGCTACCGCCATGCCATTGAGAAAATCGAAAAAAGCCTCTCGCAACCAGGCGATCCTGCGTTACAAGAAACAGCGCCAGAGAAACCTTCTCGCCGGCCCCGGCCCGCACCGGTTCCATATCGTGCTCGACCACCTGAAAGCCGGTTTCAACGTGCCCAAGATCTTCCGTAGCGCGGAGGCCTTTGGTGCCCAAGGCGTGGATCTGATCGACATCGGCATGTTCGACCCGGCACCGGGCAAGGGCTCGTTCAGAAAGGTTCCGGCGCGCTTTTTCGACCACTTCGACGAGAGCTACCAGGCACTGCGCAGGGACGGCTACACCCTGTTCATCCTGGAGGCGGACAGGGGCGAATCCCTGTTCCAGGCCAGCCTTCCGGAGCGCTGCGCCTTCATCTTCGGGCATGAGGAGCGCGGACTCAGTTTCGAGGCCGATGATTACCCCGATATCCAGCGCCTGAGCATTCCCCAGTTCGGACAGGTAGAGAGCCTCAACGTCAGCGTGGCCGCCTCCGTCGTGATGTACGAATACGTCCGCCAGCACGGTGATTCTGACGCGATACGGCCGCCGCCGCAGAGTGAAAACAAGATCCGTCGCCAGGGTCGTCGCGAGCAGCCGGCACCCCTCGACGATACGAAGGAGAGCCGGTAAACCGAGCTCCGGGGACTACGCCTGGCGGCGCTGGCGGAAGATCACCACCGCTCCCGGCAGCTCCCCGTTGGCGATCGGGTAGGCCGAGTAGACCACCGGAATGGCGTGGCCCCCTGCGTGCCAGAACAGCTCCTCGGCATCGAGCGCCCGCTCGCCGTTCCGGTAGGCGCGGCAGAGCGGTGACGCCTCTTCGTCAAAGGGATGCTGGTCCTCCCGGGTGTGCTCCACAAGATCGTGAAAATGGCTGCCTATCAGCTCTTCCCTGCTGTACCCGAGCAGCTCCAGCGCCGCCGGATTGGCAAAGGTGCAGCGACCGTTTCCGTTCAGGCCACAGATGCCATCCCCGGCTGACTCCAGCAGGAGCTGCTGCTGATGGTGCAGGCGGCTCAGCTCCTGTGCTGTCTCCTTCTGTACGGTTACATCCAGCCCGATACCCCCCACCATTCCGGTCTCGCCGGGAAGGCCGGTGATCGGAAAACGGATCATCTGCCAGTGGCTTGGCCGATCACCCCAGGGATGCACCTCGGTGCTCTCCAGGGTCAGCCCCTGCTGCAAAACCCGCTGCTCCTCACGTTCGCGCCCGGCCTGGTCCCGCTCCGGCCAGATCTCCGAGGCCAGCCGTCCCACCACCTCTGATTCAGTGAGGTGATTGGTCTTCTCCCACACCGGGTTGACGAACAGAAAACGCCCCTCCGCCGACTTCATGTAGGCAATACCGGGCAGGTGTCGCATGAAAGCACTGAAGCGGGCGCTGATCTCGCGGATCTCCCCTGTCTGCATGCGCACCTGTCGACGCAGCACCACCACGCCCACCACCAGCAGCAGCAGCAGGATCAGCAAGGACAGCAAAACCCAGCGCAACCACTCCGGTATCTCCAGGACCTCGGCATCGTGAAACCAGCGCGCCTGCAGCTGGTAGAAAGCGGAATCTCGATCCCCCTTGAGACGGGTCAGGTGATAATCAATCCGCTGGATCCGCTTGGCATTGGGAATCTGGCCATTGAGCGGCGCCAGGGCAACCCGGATCTCGGCCGGATTGAAGATTACCGAGGACTTGACCAGCGGGTACTCGCGGAAACCGGCCAAGTCGAAAGAGCGCGGGATCAGGCCGGCATTTACCGGGCCGTGATCGACCCAGGCCAGTACCGACTCGTAGTCTCCCACCTCCAGGAAACGCACCTGGATATCGAAACGCTCCGCCAGGGCCTTGAGATCGGCGAAGTGGGGATCACTGGAGAGTGCCACCACGGTCTTGCCGGCGAGATCGAGCGGTGACTTGATCGCATCCTTGCCCGCCATCACGATCTGGCCCCAGTTCACGTAGAGGCTCTCGCGGTTGTAGTCGAGGCGCCGCTGTTCCGCCTCGCTGGCGGAGATCGGGGTCAGCATGTGAATCTCGCCCAGTCTCAGCAGCTGGTTGCAGGCGCTCCATTCACAGGGCACCCACTCCAGTATCCAACCCTCCTCCCGTGCCACCAGGTTCAGCAGATCGTGTACAAAGCCGTCCACCCGACCGTGTTCATCGACCAGTGAAAGGGGTGGCTTGTCGTGGATGCCGATACGCAATCGCTGCTCTGCGGCGGGACTCGCCGACACCGAGCAGAGCAACAGGAAGGCAAACAACCACTTGAAAGGCATGGAAGTCATGTGACGCCTTGAGAAATGAAACCGGTCGAATTGTATCCTTTTACCGCAACCATTTGGACCACTATGTTATACCCGGTCCCGATAAACGGTCGACATCAAGACTTTTCCTGATTCGCCAACACAACCAGATTTGTGCCGGTCATGGTTAATAAAGCCGCGAATAAACGCAAATATACGCCAATAGTCACAAAAACATAGTCCCGGCGCAGGACTTGGCCGGGATGCATTTATAGCCAGAAAAACGATTGGCCCAGGATCAGTCGAAGAGGCGTTGCCAGAATAATTTTATTCGTGTTCATTTGCGTTTATTCGCGGCCAATATTTTCCTGAATGGGTATTCAGGAAACTTTTCCCGCCGTGTCAACCATTAACCGGCTCATTCCGCTTCGGTTTCCCCAATCGCACCGGGGCAACCTATAATACTCAGCTTTGACCAGCGAACCATAGAGCGACCCCATGACTCAGCCACGAGACCTCAGCGACGAGATTCAACAGATCCTGGACCAGCGCATTCTGCTACTGGACGGTGCCATGGGCACCATGATCCAGCGTCATAAGCTGAGCGAGGCGGATTACCGGGGTGAGCGGTTCGCCGACTGGCCCTCCGACCTGAAGGGCAACAACGACCTGCTGTCGCTCTCCCGCCCGGAGCTGATCCGGGACATCCACCGGGAATACCTGGAGGCGGGGGCGGACATCGT
>JAPHTA010000171.1 GCA_026196475.1 Sedimenticola sp. | reverse complement strand
GCCGCCGCCGACCCGTGCGGTGGCACTGATCCGGGTCGGGGCGCCAAAGGTGTGGTCGGCCAGCTGCAGGTAGGAGAGGCCGTTCACCTGGGCCAACTGCACGCCGCGGGTCTCGATCTTGATAGTGCCCTTGATGATCGCCTCCTGCAGCTGCTGCTGGTACTGGTTGCCACGTAACTCCCGGGCCCGGATCGCCTCCTCCACGTCGCTCCGCTCGATATGCAGGGCACCCCGCTTGTCGGCCCGGTAGTCGGCCTCCTGCAGCAGGTCCATCAGGCTGCTCAGGTGCAGGGAGATCTTCTCCCCGTCCTGGCACAGGCGTACCTGGTGTTCGATCACCCGGGCCACCCCATCGCGACTGATCACCCGCAGCCCCTCCCGCTTCTGCAGCGAGGCGATCATACGCGCGTAGAGCAGTTCGTTGCCGTCGTCCCTGGGAAACCTTTCAGAGAAGTCCGCCGCCACCTTGAACAGCAGGCCAAACTCCGGATCGTACTCCTTCAGCAGGTAGAACAGCATGCGGCTGCCGATCAGTACCAGCTTGACATTCATGGGAATGGTTTCAGGCTCCAGGGAGATGGTGCTGATCAGACTCAGCTGCCGCTCCAGGGATTCGATGCGGATCTCCCGTGAGCGGATTGCCCGCTTCAGGCCGTCCCACGCGAACGGGTTGGTTAACACCTTCTCAGCGTCCAGGATCAGGTAGCCGCCGTTGGCCCGGTGCAGGGCGCCCAGCTTGATCAGGGTGAAGTCGGTCTGCAGGGTACCCATCCGGGACAGGTGCTCGATACGCCCGAGCAGGTTCTGGTAGGTGGGGTTATCCTCGAAAATGACCGGGGCGCCCTCGGTATCGGCGTTGTCCACCAGCACGTTGACCCGGTAGCGGATGAACTCCGGGTTGTGGGCGTCGATATTCTTCTCCTCCGACTCGCCAGCCAGCCGGAACTGGTCCACGTTCTCGATGATGTCCTGCTTCACCTGCTCCAGGTAGGCGCTTATCTTTTCGTTGTCGCGATAACGCTCAACCAGTTCATTGATGAACTCGTTGACCGTCAGCTCCATGGTTTCCCGGTTCAGCTTGCTGTACTGGCGTTGCAGATCGCGCTGCCACTCCGGCAGGTGGCTCATGGTCTCCTTCAACTCCTGTTTCATCTCCTCCAGTGCCTGGTTGAGCCGCGCCTGCTCCTCCTCGGGCAGCTTGCGGAACTCCTCCGGAGTCAGCATCTTTCCATCCTTGTGCGGGGCCAGGGTAAAGCCGGTGGGCCCCTGCAGCAGCTTGATGTTGAGCTCGCTGGCCTTCTGGTCCAGCCGCTGTACCATCACGTTCTGCCGCAGGTTGAAGTCCTCCTGGATTTCATGTGCCCGACGCTGGTACTCATCGCCGCGAAAGGCGGCTGGAATGGCCATGATCAGGTCGTTGATCAACTGTTCCATGTCGCGACGTAGCTGGCGCCCGGTACCTGCCGGCAACCCGAGAGCGATCGGGCTGTGTGGCTGCTGGAAGTTCGCCACGTAGCACCAGTCCATCGGTGTTTCCGACTCCATCGACTGTTTGAGGAGGGCTTCACGTACCAGGGTGTGTCGCCCCAGGCCATGAGAGCCCATGACGTAGAGGTTGTAGCCGTTGTGGGGCATGCCGACGCCGAAGCTGATCGCCTCCAGCGCCCGCTCCTGGCCGATCGTCTCCGCCAGGTGCTCCAGCTCGGCGGTGGTTTTGAAGTTGAGGGCGTCCGGGTTGCAGGCGTGGTAAAGCTGGCTCGGTTTTAACAACATGCTTGATCGCTCCTGGCTGGAAATGAATTGTTATTCTTGGTTCGATCCGTATCGGAATAGCGGCTGACAGTCTCCTCTTCAAGTGAAGCATAAGCTTCCCGGTTATGTCTGGCCATGATCCGTCACAAGAACCCGGCTTCTTGTTGGGATTCAACGTCGGGCGTAGTGCATCAGAAGATAGGGTCCGTCCGGACCGCGCTCCTCGGTCACCACCAGCCAGCCACGGGCCAGGTAGAAGTCACGGGCCCGGAAGTTGTCGGCGATGCACTTCAGGACGGCCGGTCGCCCGATCTGTCCCAGGGCGTGATCCAGAAGCAGTGAACCAACTCCGCGGCCGGTGTAACGCGGGTCCACGTAAAGATGGTGGATAAAGTGCTCCCGCTCCCATACCGCGATGAATCCCAGTGTCTTCCGCCCCCCTTCACAGACCCAGATACGCTCGCCCCGGGTATCGCCGTCGAACGCCTCCGCTAGCAAGGGGCGTCCGTCCAGCCAGTGAAAGGCTGTGCGGCGGGCCTGCCGGTAGATGCGGCGCAGCGCCGTTCGGTGTGATTCTGTGAAAGCCACGACCTGCATGAATACCTGTTTCTTACACGGTCGCAAAGGGACCATTTATTCTTCGCATCACTGCTGTCCCATAAATTGTTTCGGTTCTGACGCAAGTCCATGAATTGCATGCACGGAACAGCCATCCGTAGCTTGATGGACATGAAAGTCGCGAAACTGCAGTCCCTTCTACCGTCAAGCGGCACCGAGGTCCCTCAGGGAGACAAATCGGCAGGAGAGCCGATTTGCATGCCTTGGCACCCGAAGGGTG
>JAPHTA010000290.1 GCA_026196475.1 Sedimenticola sp. | reverse complement strand
TCCTCCATGTCGCAGAGGCTGCCGCCGACGTCGTTGACGAAGTGCTGGTAGCCGTAGATCTCCCGCGCCTTGCGGATGAACTCCGGAACGTCGTGCATGGCGTTGATCTCGGCCTGGCGGTACTCCGCCTGGCGCTGCTGGAAGGCTCGCAGGGGGACCCCGCCCCGCTCCGGGTTGCCCAGCTTGCCGACGTAGGAGAGCACCGGACCCAGGTCGTCCACCTTGATATTGTTCTGGATGTAGATCCAGTCCTTGCGCAACAGGTCGCGCAGGAACGGCACCTGCATCGCCTCCTGCTTGATGCTGTCGAGGATCGCCTCGTCCAGGTAGCGGGTGCCGATGCGGTAGTCGCCGGAGTAGTGAAACCAGTTGAACCGGCGCAGGGTCTTGGAGAGGTGGGTCTTGCCCACGCCGGACATCCCCAGCAGGGTGATCGACTTGTTCTCCCAGGCTCTGAATTGTTGCAGGCTGAACTTCACGGTGTGGCCCGTTGCCTCGTGGTCGGATAGAAATTCTGGCCGACTAATATACCCGAAATCAGCCCCGGGCGTCCTTTCGCTCTCCTAATCCCGCCATAAAGGGAAGTAACAGCAGCAGCAGGCAGAGCAGGATCACCCCATTCCAGCCCCACCGGGTGTAGGCGTAGCCGCTGGCGGTGATGCCGCACCAGCCGCCCACGTAGTAGAAAAGTACGTAGAGGGCGTTGGCGCGGCCCTGGCCGGAGGAGAGGCGCCGGTTGAGCGAGCCGACCGCCGCCGCGTGCACCGCGAAGAAGCCGGCACAGAGACCGAGCAGGCCGAGGACGATGGCGCTGATCGAGGGCAGCAGGGTGAGGGCCACCGAGGCGCCCAGCAGCAGGGTACCGCCGATCAAAGTGGCGCCGCTGCCGACCCGGTTGCTGATACGCCCCGACAGGGGGCCCATGAAGATACCCATCACGTAGACCAGGTAGAGCAGGGTGATCAACTCGGTGGAGAAGGAGAAGGGTTCGGCGGCGAGGCGGAACGGCAGGTAGTTGAAGACCGAGGAGAAGATGAAGAAGCCGCCCGCCGCGGCCAGGTAGATGCGGATCAGCTCCCAGCGTCCCAGCAGTTCCAGGAAGCGGGGTTGAGCCCGTTTTTCATGGGTTGGCCCCGGGCTTGCCGGCAGCTGCCGATAGGCGATGAAGGTGGTGACCAGGATCAGGGCCGCGGCGGAGACGAAGGCGTAGCGCCAGTGCAGCGGTGGGTGGATCCAGCCGCCCAGCAGGCGTCCTCCCAGGCCGCCCACCACGGTGGCTGAGACGTAGGCCCCCATCACCACGTTGAGCCGCTCCACCGGCAGGGTCTTGGCCAGGTAGGCGGCGATGCAGGTGGTGAGCGCCGGGATGAACAGCCCCTGCAGGAAGCGGGCCCCGATCAGCAACCAGAGGTTGTCGGTGAGGGCGCAGACGATGCCGCCCAGGGCCACCGCCAGGCCGCCGCTGAGGATGATCGGCTGGATCGGCAGGCGATCCACCAGCACCCCGAAAGGCAGGTTGGCCAGGGCAATGCCCAGGATCACCGCCGCCACGCTGTAGGAGACGGTGAGGGTGTCGGCGGCAAACTCCGCCTGCAGCACCGGCAGCACCGGCTGGGTCAGGTAGATGTTGGTGAAGGAGGCGGCAACCAGGGCGAACACCACCAGCTGCAGACGCAGGTGTGAAGGCGTGCCCATTCAGGTGCAGCCGCCGCAACTGCCGCAGCGCCAGTCGCTGCCGTTGACCGCGCGGAAGAACCAGCGCATGTGCTGCTCGTCCAGGGGGATGTCGTGTTCGATAAACAGGTCGCTCAGCCAGTCCACGTTCTCCAGTACCCAGTCGTCCTCCTCCAGGCCCTCGGCGAACTCCGGGTCGTCCGGGTAGAGGAAGGAGTAGATGCCGTGGGTCCCCATGTCCTCTTCGTGGCGCGGGGCCGGAATCTCAAGGGGGCGTCCCCGGTAGCTGATCTCCCAGCGCCCGAGGCAGATAAGATGGCCCTGTTCGCTCCAGCTGGCGGTGAAGGGGTTGTCCATGGGCGTCCTGTAGCGAGGTGTCGGTCGGGCTTAACAGCATCGCCCGGCGGGGCCGGGCGATGGATCGCTGCTGATTATAGCCGATTGTCCGGCTCAGGCTGAAGCGTCGCGGGGCTGCTTTCCAACGCCGCCAGGCGGCGCCGGGTGGCCCAGGATGAGGCCATGAACAGCCGGTAGAGCAGGGGGACCACGAACAGGGTCAGCACAGTGGAGACCGCCAGCCCCCAGACGATGGCGGTGGCCACCGGCCCCCACATCAGGGAGGTGCCGCCCAGGCCTGTGGCCAGGGAGAAGAGGCCGGCGATGGTGGTCATGGCGGTGATCAGGATCGGAATCACCCGTCGACGCGCCGCGTAGAGGGTGGCGTGCAGCACGCTCATGCCGCGCTCCAGGCGCTCGTTGGCGGCGGAGATCAGGACGATGGCCGCATTCACCGCGATACCGGCCAGCGCCACCACCCCGTAGAGGGTGAACAGACTGAGCGGGTTGCCGGTGATGACCAGGCCGATCACCACCCCGGTAAAGGCCATTGGCACTGTGGCCAGGATCATGAACGGCTGGAAGTAGCTCTTGAACTGGGTGCCCAGGATCAGGTACATCAGTCCGATGCCAAACAGGAACAGCACCAGGATCGAGTCCAGGCTCTCCTGGATGTCGTCCAGCTCGCCGGAGAAGTCGAGATCGATGCTGGGGTAGCGCCCGGCAATTTCGTCCCAGTGCTCCTGGATCTCCCGGTTGGCGGTCACCGTGTCGGTCAGAGTCTTGTCCAGGTCTGCCTCCACGGTGATAGTGCGGCGAAAGTTGTAGTGGCGGATGCTGTTGTTGCTGGGGCGGGTCTCGCTCAGTACCAGTTCGCTTAGGGCGATGCGTCCTCCCGAAGGCAGGGGCAGGGTGAAGTTGCCGATCTGGTTGATGGTGCTCAGGGTCCGGGGCAGGGCGCGCACCCGCACCTCCAGCTCCTCGCCCCGGTCCTGCATCCGGCTGACCACGATGCCGTCCACCAGCAGGGCCAGGGTGCGGCTCACCTCGTTGGGGCTGATCCCGGCACGCCTGGCCGCGTCCTGGTTGACCCGCAGGGCCAGCTCCATCTGCCCCTTGCTGTCGTCGTCGGTGATGTCCCGGATCGCCGGGTTCTGCTGCAGGATGCCCTTCAGCTCCTGTACCGCCTGGCGGATGGTCTCGGTCTCGTCGCCGCGCACCTTGACCTGGATCGGCTTCGAGGTGGGTGGGCCGCCGGCCAGGCGCAGAAAGGAGATCTTGTCCGGCCCCGGGGTGGCCTCGATCTCGCTGCGCATGGATTCGATCATCTGGTCCACGCTGCGCAGCTCTTCCGTTTTCGGGGTCAGCGCCACCAGCACCTGGCCGTAGTGGTCGCCGAAGAAGGGGGCGGTCTCGGTGAACAGCTGGCCGGCGTAGCTGAGGATGTTCTGCACCTCGCCGTCGCGGACGTTGGCGCGCACCTTTCTCTCCACCTGCAGCACCTTGTCACGGGTCACCTGCAGCGGGGTGCCGGCGGGCATTTCCAGGCTGACGTAGAAGAGGCGGATCGGGTCGGTGGCGAAAAAGTCGATCTTCACCATGCCCTGCGCGGTGGCGGCAACGGCGCCGATAAACATGAGCAGAATGCTGACCAGGATCAGCTTGGGCCAGCGCAGGGCGCGCACCAGCAGCCGGGTATACTTGACCCGGATGCTGTGCAGGATATCGGTGCGCCACCGCTGCAGGCGGGACGGCCGGTCGAAGCTGATGCGGGCGCCCAGCAGGTGGGCCGGCAGCATCCAGTAGGCCTCGACCAGGCTGATCGCCAGGGCGATGGTGACTACCAGCGGAATGATCATCATGAACTTGCCGAGGATGCCCGGCAGCAGCATCAGGGGCAGAAAAGCAGCCATGGTGGTGAGTACCGCAGTGGTCACCGGGGCCACCACCTCGCGCAGGGACTCCAGGATGGCCGGCAGGATCGCCACGCCCCGCTGTAGCCGGTAATAGATTGACTCCACGACGACAACGGCGTCATCCACCAGCATGCCGAGGCTGATCACCACCCCCAGCAGAACGCTGACGTTGAGGGTCTGGTCGAGGACATTGAGCACCAGGAAGGTGCCGGCCAGGATGAACGGGATACCGATGGTGGTGAGCAGGGAGATGCGGCTGCCGAGGAACAGCCAGGTGACGAACAGCACCATGATCAGGCCCAGTAGGGCGTTGGTCTGCATGATGTCCAGAGCGTTGCGGGTGATTTCGGTCTGGTCGTCGATCAGTACCACCTGCACACCGGTCTTGTCCTTGAATCGGTTGCGCTGTGCCACATAGTCACTGATTGCATCGACCAGATCCAGGGTGTTGGCGCTATCCTTCTTGGTGACCGCCAGCATTACCGCCGGGTTGCCCCGGTAGAAGACCATTTCATCCTGCTTCTCCCGCCCCCGCACCACCTGGGCCAGTTCGCCCAGAGGGATCTCGCCGCTGGCCCCCGCCACCGGCAGGGAGGCGAGGTAGCCGGGATCCTCGTCCTGGCCAATGATCCGCACCAGCCAGTTCTGGTTGTTGATCCGGGTGCCGCCGGCAGCCAGGTCCTGGAAGCTGCGGCTCACCGTGTCCGCCAGCTGGCCCGGAGAGATACCGGCCGCCTCCAGGCGCTCCGGGTGGAAGTTGATCTGCAGCTCCGGATCGCGCAGGGCGGTATCCATGATCCGGTCGACGCCGTTGATCCGCTCCAGGTCCTTCTTCACCCGTTCCGCCTGCCAGCGCAGGTTCTCGTCATCCGCCTGTCCCACCACCGCCAGGGTGGCACTGGGGAAGGCGTTGGCGGTGGTTATCTCGAACACGAACGGGGTGGTGGCATCCTCCGGCAGCTCGTCGTCGGCGTTCTGCACCTCCCGCCGCAGGTCGGCCACCCGCTTGTCGAACACGTCCGCCTTGATATCCTCGAAACGGACCAGGATGCTGGAGATGCTCTCCCGGCTGACGCTGGAGACGAACTTGATATCCGAGATGCGGCGAATCTTGCGTTCCAGCACCTCGGTGACCCGTTTCTCCACGTCCCCGGCCGACGCGCCGGGCAGCACGGTGGTGATGTCGATCCAGTTGAAGTTGATACTGGGGTCCTGCTCCCGGGGCATCATCAGGTAGGAGAGGGTGCCGATCGCCAGCACCAGAACGAAGGTGAGATTGGCCAACACGTGGTTGGCGTAGAAGCGTCCCAGCATCTCAGTCGGCTCCCTGGATCGGATCCCCGTCGCGCAGGGACTGGCGTCCCTCGATAATCAGCCGGCTCCGCTGCGGCAGCTCCACCCTGGCCGGCTGTCCCTCCTCCGCCTGCGGCAGCGGATGGAAGCGGGCCTGTCCGTCGATTGCCAGGTAGACTCCCAGCTGTTCGTTGCGCCGTACCGGCAGGTCGGCCGGTACATGGGCATGCCGGGCCTGCCACAGCAGGCGGCCGCTGCTGCCGGGCAGGGCCCGCCCGTCGCTGAACAGCAGGCGCACCTCCCGGTTGCGTCCCTGGGGATCGATCAGGGGTGAGATCGTTCGCAGGGTCAGCGGGTAGCGGTTTGACCCGATTTCCAGTTCGATATTTTCCGCCTCCTGCAGTGATGTCACCCGATCGACCGAGACCTGGGCCGAGACCTCCAGGCGCAGCAGATCGACCAGCTGCAACAGGGGTTGTCCCTGGCTTACCCACTCCCCCTCGCTGGCCAGTCGTTGCTGTACCACGCCGCTGAAGGGTGCGTTGATACGGCAACGATCCCGGTTGAGGGCGGCCTCGGCCAGGGCGGCCCGTTGTGCCCGGCGGTCCGCCCGGGCCGACTGCAGCTCCGCCTGCTGCTGGTTGAGGCGCTCTTCCGAGGCGCTGTTGGTCTTGCGCAGGGAGCGGGTGCGGGCGATCTGCCGGGTGGCCAGGTCGACCCGGGCCTCGATGCTGGCCAGGCGCGCCTCGGCTTGCTCGTGGCGCAGCCGGTTCTCGCGGCAGTCCAGGGCGGTCAGCAGGTCACCCTGCTCCACCCGGTCGCCCACCCGGACCGGGATCTGTTCTATCACGCCGCTGGTCTCGGCACTGATCCGGCTTTGGTTGAGACTGACCGTGGTGGCGGGGGCCGAGTGTTGTGGATAAAAGGCTACCGACTCCAGGGTGGTCGTGGTGACGGAGATGGTTCGCTGCTCCTGCGCGAACGCGACGGACAGTCCGCCCAGCAACAGGCAAAGCAGCAGGCGTATTCTCGGGGGTGGGTTCCTGGTCATGGTGAGGTCGGTCCTTCGGTCTTCTGGATCTCTTTAAGCAGCGGTGCTGAGCGTTTGCGCATCAGGTCGAGCAGCGCCTGGTTGGCGGCTATGCCGTATTCCAGGGTGAAGCGCATGCCCGGGGTAAGGGTCTGGCATTCGCTTATGATGCGGTCAAGGATCTCGAGTTCCGCCACCAGGTTCCCGGTCTGCTTTTCAAGCAGACCGGCGACATGCCCGATCGGGAGCTGGTGGGCAAACATCATCAGGAACAGGAAATCGCTCCGGTACTGCTCGGCCGGTTCGGTCCCCATCAGGGTCTCCAGAAAGTGCCGGCGACCTGCTTCGGTAATGCTGAATACCTTCTTGGCCGGCCGCTTCTCCTGCTGCTCCTGGTGGAAGCTGACCAGCCCCTGTTCGGTGAGCCGGGCCAGGGCCGGGTAGATGGCGCCGAAACTGGTGGCCTGGAAATGGCTGAAGGTCTCCTCGAAGGCCTTCTTGATCTCGTAGCCGCTGGCATTCCTGAGGCTGAGGATACCGAGGCAGAGGTGGCTGGTGTTCATCGCTATATATATCGGCCGGGAATATGACGGGCAAATATATAGAGGCGGGCGCAGTGCTGTCAAATCTGCTAGTCTTGCGCTCCCGTTTCACCTACCCGATGATCGCAAGGGCCACCTATGGACGTTGTGCCACTGAAACTGAAAGCAAACCAGGAGCGGCGCCTGCGTGCCGGACACTGCTGGATCTACAGCAACGAGATCGATACCGCGGCCACCCCGCTCAAGGGGCTGCCACCTGGTGGGCCGGTGGAGATCATCTCCTCCCGTGACAAGCGCCTGGGTAGCGGCTATGCGAATCCTCACTCGCTGATTGCGGCACGGCTGGTCAGTCGCGACCCGCGTCACCCTCTGGGCGGGTCGCTCATCGTGCACCGCCTGAAGGTGGCGCTGGCATTGCGCCAACGGCTCTATGCGAAACCCTACTACCGGCTGCTGTTCGGCGAGAGCGATGGCCTGCCGGGGGTGGTGATCGACCGCTTCGGCGATTACCTGGTGATCCAGATCACCACCGCCGGGATGGAGCGTCTGAAGGACGAGCTTCTGGCAGCGGTGGTCAAGGTGCTGAAACCCGCCGGGGTGCTGTTCCGCAACGATACCGCTTCGCGGGAGCTGGAGGGGCTGGAATCCTACGTGGAGGTTGCCGTCGGTGATTGGCCGGAGGTGCTGCAGGTGGAGGAGCGGGATTGTCGGTTTCGGGTGCCTGCCCGGGGCGGACAGAAGACCGGCTGGTTTTTCGACCAGGCCGTCAACCGCTCCCGGATGCGGGCCTACGTGAAAGGTCAGCGGGTACTGGATGTGTGCAGCTACGTGGGCGCCTGGGGTGTGCAGGCGGCAGTCGCCGGGGCCAGCGAAGTGATCTGTGTCGACGCCTCGGCCACGGCGCTGGATGCGGTGGCGGAGAATGCGGCGGAAAACGGCGTCAGCGAACGCATGTCAGGACTCCAGGGCGACGCCTTTGATGCCCTGCGGGCATTGCGCCAGGAGCAGGAGCGTTTTGACGTGGTTCTGCTGGACCCGCCGGCCTTTATCAAGCGGCGCAAGGATATGCGGGAGGGTACCGTTGCCTACCGGCGCATCAACCAGCTGGCACTGCAGCTGCTGAACCGGGACGGTATCCTGGTCTCTTCATCCTGTTCCCATCACATGGCTGCGGATGCCCTGCTGCAGGAGATACAGCAGGCGGCGCGGCATACCGATCGTTCCCTGCAGCTTCTGGAGAGGGGGTTCCAGGCACCGGATCATCCGGTCCATCCGGCGATACCGGAGACCGCCTACCTGAAGTCCTTCTCGCTAAGGGTGCTGCCCAGTTTCTGAACCCCGGGCCGCTCAGGGCCCGGGGTTGTTGGGGCCTAGCCGTTGCCGGCTGACAGATCCAGGATCTCCTGGCGGAGTCTGGATTTCTGCGGCTCCGGCAGTGTGTGCCAGGCCTCGGCAACGGCCATCGCATCCGGTGGCAGGGAGGCCGCCAGTTCGTCGCCGAACATCAGCCAGGCCGGGTTGACATCGAGCACGGCGGCAATCTGGTCGATCTTGCGTGGCCGCAGGCTCTTGCCGTTTTCGATTTTCTGTATCACGGCCTGGTTAGTGCCGGCGCGCACCGCCAGCTGTTCCTGTGTCCAGCCTTTTTCCTGTCTTCTGAAGCGCATGCGCTGACCCAGATTCCCGGGGCTTTGGGGATTCTCATTAGTCATTTTGTTCAACCTGTCGTTAGTCCAGTAGGAGTATAGCTCCTGAAAAATGCTGCTCCGCGGTTCTTGGCCCATGGCGCTACCAGAATCACAGACTGATCCATGTCGGGTCGTCGGGACATGGGTCTGTGGACCTTTGGTCTCTGGCGGGCCCCTGGAACCGCTTTGCTCCCGCAAGTTCAGGAACGGAAAGCTTGTTTCACTGGTTGCAATTGCCTTCAGGTGTAGTGAATTCAATTACTAAAACAAGGGAAATTATTGCTTTATATCAATAATCACCCCGAGTACAAGCATAAACCTTTTTCCTAAATCTGTCCTCAGACGGGACGAAGAAATCACCTCTTTTTTTGATCCCCGGCATGAAGTGCCTGGGAAACCCCTTGTCACCGGGTCAGTCCCAGTCGCCAACGCCCTGGCGAGGCACCGTGTACCGAGTCCCCGGCCTCGATCTCCACGTAGTCGGTACCCGGCGGAATTCTGACCCCGGAGAGTGAGCGGGTGAAGGGCTGTTCGTCTACATGGGGATGGTAGAGGATGCGCTCCCCCAGCAGGGTTCCGTCAGGGCCCAGAACACGCCAGACGTTGGCATAGTGCTCCCAGCCGCTGTCGGCATGCCGCAGGGTCACGTGGAATCGATACCCGTCGCCCTCTCGTTCGGCCTCGGCGGAGACGATCTCCACTTCGCCGCCGTGCAGGACCTGGCTGGCCAGCAGCAGTAGAAGAAAGCAGATAAGTGGGCGCATGGGTGCACACTCCTTGTTCGCTGGTTGGTTCCGGAATCAGTATCCAAACCAGAGTGTAGTCCTGATAGAATGCCCCGTGTTCCATCAATCTCCTGCCGGATAAAGACCTAAATCTATGCTCACCTACCCGGAAATTGATCCTGTAATGATCTCTCTCGGACCGGTCTCGATACACTGGTACGGCGCCATGTACCTGGTCGGCTTCGTGGCCGGCTGGTGGCTGGGGCGGGTGCGGGCCGCGCGTCCCGGGTCGGGCTGGAGCGTTCAGCAGGTGGATGATCTGCTGTTCTACATCGCCCTGGGCGTGGTGTTGGGGGGCAGGCTGGGATACTCCCTGTTCTACAGTTTCGAAACCCTGCTCCAGGATCCGCTCTCGATTCTGCGTATATGGCAGGGCGGAATGTCGTTCCACGGCGGATTGATCGGGGTGCTGGTAGCGATGCTTCTGTTCGCCCGGCGCCACCGGAAAGGTTTTTTTCAGGCCACTGACTTTATCGCCCCGCTGATCCCTATCGGCCTGGGCGCGGGTCGCATCGGTAATTTCATCAACGGCGAACTATGGGGTGCCCCGGGCAGCGTGCCCTGGGCCATGCAGGTACCCTGCGACCGCTTTCTGGCGCTCTGCCTGGAGAAACTGCAGCTGCCGGCCGGTACGCAGATGACCCCGCCGCTGCATCCGAACCAGCTCTACGAGGCGGCCCTGGAAGGGGTGGTGCTGTTTCTGCTGTTGTGGCTCTTCTCGGCCCGGCCGCGACCGGTGATGGCGGTCTCCGGCCTGTTTCTGTTCTGCTACGGCCTGTTCCGCTTCGCCATCGAGTTCGTACGCATGCCGGACGCCCACCTGGGCTATATCGCATTCGACTGGCTGACCATGGGTCAGCTGCTAACCCTACCCATGCTGCTGGCCGGGGCGCTGCTGTTCGGGCTGGCCTACAGAAACCCCGAAAGGACAGGCTGAATCATG
>JAPHTA010000021.1 GCA_026196475.1 Sedimenticola sp. | reverse complement strand
TCGACGTTCAGCACCAGCTCTCTCCACCTGTTGTTTGGCGGAAGATTACCGTTGCCTCATGACGGGCAATTTACGGTACTGTTATCGCTCTGTTACGGAACGTACGCTACTCGTCGTCGCGTTTCAGGATCACGCTGATATTTTCCGGATCCGAGCAGTTCAGCAGCACGTTGATCGGCTGACAGCACGCCTCGCAGTCCTCGATGTACTGCTGCTCCGGCTCCGAGCAGTCCAGTATCAGCAGAATCGGTTCGCCGCAATAGGGGCAGTTGTCGTTTCTCTCCTCCAACAGATCCATTGTCTCGCTCCCTGGTCAGGGTTCGGTTGCCGCTCCGGCTAGACGGGCTCGATTACCACCTCCGACTTCACCGAATTGGCGATGAAACAGAGTTCGTGGGCCTGGTGATGCAGCGCCTCCAGTTGCCCCCCGTCTGGCGGGCTATCGCCACCGAATTCGATTTTCGGACGCAGCAGCACCCGGGTCATGGCCATCCGTCCCTCGCCGTCCTTCGCCATCACGCCGACAGCTTCGTCGACATAGCTGTCCACGAGCATCCCAGCCTTGGCCGCCAGGGAGAGAAAAAACAGCATGTGGCAACTGGAGAGAGCCGCCACGAACGCCTCCTCCGGATCGACATTGCTCTCCACCGACATCGGCACAGGCACCACGTGTGGAGACGAGGTGGCGGGCACGCTGACGCCGCCATCAAACTCCCACAGGTGTCCCCGGCTGTAACGGTTGTCGAGAAAATCGGCATTGCCCCGTTGCCAGCTGACACGGGCGTGATACTCGGACATCGAACGGTTCTCCGAATGACGGGTTGTATGTAGTGAGGAGTTTAGCCTATGCGTGGAGGCCTGCCGCGATCTGGCTGTTCAGTCAGTCCGGCTTTTCAGTGCCTTCAGACTGGAGGGGCGCGTCAGCAGGTAGCTGGCCACGCTCAGCATGACCAGGGCGACGCCCAGGGTGAAGACTGCCGGCACGGCACTGAAGCGAACCAGGTAGAACAGGCTGGCCAGCATGGTCAGCACGATGAAGAGCTTCGCATGCAGGGGTATGATCCGGTGCCGGTGCCAGCGCTGCAGGGTTGGGCCGAAACTCCTGTGATGGTAGAGCCAGTGATGCAATCGCTCCGAACTTCGTGAAAATGCCCAGAGCGCCAGCAGCAGGAATGGCGTTGTCGGGAGTACCGGCAACAGCACGCCGAGCATGCCGAGGCCAAAGAAAAGCCAACCCAGGAACAGGTAGGTACCCCGCGCAAGAGCGCCGTGATGCGATGTGGAATCCTGTGACATCGAAGATGAAATGGCCATTCAATCCGGTACTCCTATTCAACCAGATAGCTCCAGCGCTGTCGATACTGCCAGCTGCCCCGTGTCCATCGCCGGCGAACCGGTACAGCACTGAATCCATCCACCCATCGGCACCTTGAATAGTAGACTAGACTGAAACTGAGCCCTTCACAGGGAAGTCACCCGTAACTGTTGTCGGAGGCCCGGTATGTCCGTCATTCGATACTGTAATCCCGATGTCGTTTTTATCACCCCGAAAGACTCAGTGCAGGAGGCCGTGGAGCTGATGCGGTACCGGCACGTCGGCGCACTGGTGGTGGTGGAACAGCATCCCGAGGGCAATATACCGGTCGGCATGCTCACTGACCGCGATATCGTCATCGAGGTGCTGGCGGAAGGGGTACCCGTCGATTCGGTGACGGTGGGCGACATCATGAGCAGCGAGCTGAAAACCGTCGGCGAGGACGAGGAGGTTGCCGAGGTGATCAGGCTCATGTGCCGGCTGGGAGTACGCCGCCTGCCGGTGGTGGATGCCCGAAACACCCTGCGTGGCCTGATCACGCTCGATGACCTGATCAGACTGGAAGCGGAAAAGATAGCCGATCTTGCCGGGCTGATCGGACGCGAGCAGCAGCAGGAGCGCCGGCGTCGCCCCTGAATTTTCAGACTGCGCCAAAGGGAACCAACTCGGCAGCCATGACAACAGCTACATGCAACGCCCCACGCACGATCCGTGAACTTGACGCCACCCGCGGCGACCTCTTTACTTTCCTTTGAGGATTAGAATTACCCGACAGATCCAGACCAGGGGTATTTCCTGAAGGTCCGGCGGGGGGGCGCGTGATGGGTAGTGTGGCCAACAGCGGAATGAAACGAATGCTCGCGGATATCGACAGCGAAGCAGGTTACACCCGAACGCTGACCGGACGGGCGGCGTTCGACCGGCGCGTGATGGAGGCGATGGCCCAGGTACCCCGGGATGAGTTCGTACCGGACGAGCTGAAATCCTCGGCCTATGACAACGGTCCCCTGCCGATCGGTTTCGGACAGACCATTTCCCAACCCTATATCGTGGCTCTGATGACCGACCTCCTGGACCCGCAACCGGATCACCGGCTGCTCGAGGTCGGCACCGGTTCCGGTTACCAGGCAGCGGTTCTCTCCCTGCTCTGCGATAGCGTCTACAGCGTGGACCGGGTTGCCGCACTCACCCGAACCGCCCGCACCCGTCTGCAACGCCTGGGTTATGACAACGTTCACCTGTGCAGCGGCAACGGTTACCTGGGCTGGCCGGAGCATGCGCCCTACGACGGCATCATCGTCACCGCCGCGGCCCCCTATGTCCCGGAGGCCCTGGTCGCCCAGCTTAAACCGGGTGGGCGCCTTGTGATCCCGGTGGGTGAACGGTTCGGCTTCCAGCAGCTGCAGCTGCTGACCAAGGAGCCTTCGGGAGATATACGCCAGCGCGACATCCTGGGCGTCGCCTTCGTGCCCCTCATCGACGGAGAGCCGGAGCATTCCGACGGTGGTTGAGAGCACGCCGCGGGTCACCCTGCGCTTCTACCAGGAGTTGAACGACTTTCTCCCACCCGGGCGTCGCCAGCGGGATTTTCACCACCCCTGGCAGGCGGGCTCGGTCAAGGACCTGGTGGAGTCCCTGGGCGTGCCGCACACCGAGATCGACCTGATCCTGGCCAACGGCCGCTCGGTGGATTTCGGTTACCCGGTGCAGGCCGGGGACCGGATCAGCGTCTACCCGGTGTTCGAGGCGCTGGATATCACGCCCGCCACCCGGCTGCGACCACGGCCTCTGCGCTGCACCCGGCTGGTCCTGGATTGCCACCTGGGCCGCCTGGCCGCCTACCTGCGCATGCTCGGCTTCGACACCCTCTACCGCAACGACTACGACGACGCCACCCTGGCGGAGATCTCGGACCGGGAGCAGCGCATCCTGCTGACCTGCGATCGCAAGCTGCTGATGCGCAAGCAGGTCACCCGCGGCTACTTCGTCCGTTCAAGACGGCCCCGGGAGCAGCTGCGGGAAGTGATCCGGCGGCTCGACCTGGCACATGCGTTCCAGCCTTTTACCCGCTGCATGGTCTGCAACCAGCTGCTGGAGCCGGTGGAAAAATCACGGGTGCTTGATCAATTGCCGCCCCATGTCCGCATCCACCAGGACCGGTTCTGGCAGTGCCGGGGATGCGGCAAGATCTACTGGAAAGGCACCCACTACCAGCGGATGCTGGGTTGGATTGAAAAACTCACCGACGAATAAGTATTCCACTCGCCCGTAATATATTCGGTTGATGATATATATTGAATATCGTATATTACATATCACTGCTGTCCCATAAACTCCCTCTCCCTCAGGGAGACGACTACAGGGATGTAGTCGGTTGGCCGCGTCGGGAACATGCGGCCCAGGGTTGGGGTGAGCAACCGTGTTCCAAG